>NZ_CP018888.1:644140-966211 GCF_001936335.1 Amylolactobacillus amylophilus DSM 20533 = JCM 1125 | reverse complement strand
CAGACTTGATATCACCAGCCGCGCCACGGTAATTCATCGCCAGATTCATCATGTCATCAAAGGACATGTCCGTCTTGACGTACTTCGCCACGACCTTCAGAATCTTTTGGTAGTTAGAGATACCCTTCATTGACAGACCTTCATGAACGATTGATGTGATCACTTCACGTTGTCGCTTCTGCCGACCATAATCACCCTCCGGGTCTTCCTTTCTCATTCGGGCATAATCAAGTGCCTGCTTACCGGTTAAGTGTTGCCTACCCTTCTTAAACGTCGTGTTGTAGGTAAAGTCGAACTTAACGTTCACATCGATTCCACCAACAGCATCAACGAGGTTCTCTAACGCCTGCATATCAACTTCTACATAGTAGTTAACCGGCACATTCAACATACTCTGCACGGTCTTTGATGCAGCTCTCACTCCATCAACATTATAGGCGGAGTTGACCTTGGCCATGTAGAAATTATTCGTTCCTTTGATTTCTGCTAGCAAATCCCGTGGTACAGACGTTAATGTCGATTTCTTCGTCTGTGGGTTGATGGTAGCAAGAATCATCGTGTCAGAATTTCCCTGGTCTTTTCTGCCCTCAATTCCTGTATCCACCCCCAGAATCAAGACCGAGATTGGTTTCTTCTTGGCGACTTTCTGTGAGACCTTACCATTTGGCCGGTACGCCTGGTTTACCGTGTGCTGAATCGAAAAGTAGGCCTTCAAGCCATAACCAACGCCGAGTGCCACAGCCATAATGGCGACGAGCCCCAGAACCTTAGTCCATCTTCTCCCGGCTTTAGGCGGGGTTTCTTTCTTGAACACAGTATTTCGGGTTAGTTTGTCTGGCTTGTTCTTGGTGTGATTATTATCCATGAATTATCCTCTATCGCTTTGTTCTTGCTGGATCAATTAAATTACGAAATTAAGCACTTTCTATAATACAAGTCCGGCAGGTCCTTTGCCTAGCTTTTTCACCAATATTTATAAAAATCCAAAAAAGTCACGAAAAACGAAAAAAATCGGCCCGTGATTAACAATATATGATAATGTAGACTTAATTAATATTTTCTTTTCATTAGGAGGAAGAAACGTGACCGATGCATCGCATTTACCAAACCGCAACGATGTCCCAGAGGAATTAACATGGGACTTAACTAAAATCTTCAAGGATGATGCTGCCTGGGAGGCCGCATTCAAAGATGTTCAGGGGGAATTACCCAAGTTAGAACAGCTAAAAGGAACACTAGGTAATTCTAGTACTACTTTATTACACGGGATTAAGACAATCCTTGGTGTCTACCGCAAGCTTGAGTCTGTCTATGTCTACGCCTCGATGAAGAGTGACCAAGATACCAATAATTCAACTTACTTAGCACTCGACTCACGCGCCTCATCACTCTATGCCAAAGTCGCTGCAGCAACTTCGTTCTTCGATCCTGAGGTCCTAGCAATTGACGAGAAGCAGCTCGCGCATTTCATTGCTAACGAGCCAGACCTTGCTCAGTACAAGCACTACCTAGAACAGATTACCCGTCAAAGAGCACACGTACTGCCAGCCGAACAGGAGAAGTTGTTGGCCGGTGCACAGGATGTTTTCTCAGCCTCACAAGACACCTTCAACGTGTTAACTAATTCCGATATGGAATACCCGTTCGTCGAGAACGAGGATGGTGAGATGGTGCGTCTTTCAAACGGCCTCTACAGTATCTTGCTCGAGTCAACCGACCGTGAACTACGCCAGGGTGCCTTTGAAGCAATGTACCAGACCTACGGCCAGTTCAAGAATACTCTAGCGACTACCCTTTCTGGTGAAATTAAGCGCCACAACTTTATGGCCCAGGTCCACCACTATCAGGATGCGAAAGAGGCAGCTCTCAGTGCCAACAATATCCCACACGTGGTCTACGATAACCTCATCAAGGCGGTCAACGAACACCTGCCTCTCCTGCACAGATATGTCAAATTACGGAAGAAAATCTTAGGTGTGGAGAAGCTCCATACTTGGGATATGTACGCCCCACTAACTGGTGAACCGAAGATTTCATACACATACGATGAAGCACGCGTCGAAGCAAAGAAGGCACTGGCACCACTTGGCCCAGACTACCTTGAACACGTCGACGAAATCTTTAACAACCGCTACATCGACGTCGTCGAGAATAAAGGGAAACGCTCTGGTGCATACTCAGGTGGCGGTTATGATACCCCACCTTACGAATTATTGAACTGGCAAGATAATATCAACAACTTGTACACACTAGTCCACGAGACAGGCCACTCAATGCACAGCTGGTACACGCGTCACAATCAGGAATACGTTTATGGTGCCTACCCAATCTTTGTAGCAGAAATTGCCTCAACTACAAACGAGAACATCCTGACGGAGTATTTGCTGAAGACGCAAACGGATCCTGAGGTCCGGGCGTTCATCTTGAACTATTACCTGGATGGCTTCAAGGGGACCATCTTCCGGCAAACCCAGTTCGCGGAATTCGAACAATGGATTCACGAGCAAGACGCTGCAGGCCAGCCGCTCACTAGTGAAGTGATGTCAGACTTCTACGGTAAATTGAATCAGCGTTACTACGGCGAGGCCTTGACTAAGGATCCTCAAATCGCCGACGAATGGGCGCGCATCCCCCACTTCTACTACAATTATTACGTTTACCAATACTCCACCGGCTTTGCTGCAGCAACCACACTGGCTGACGGCGTCACGAAAGGCAAGGAGGGCGCACAGGAGGCTTACATTAACTACCTAAAATCTGGTTCGAGCATGGATCCAATCGACACAATGAAACAAGCGGGTGTCGACATGACCGAAACGGCTTACTTGGATCAAGCATTTAGTATTTTCGAGGAACGCTTGAATGAACTAGAACAATTAATCGACCATAAGTAAGTATAAGCTAGCGTTACTTTACGGCAACCTGGCCAGAACAAAAAAGGATACCTCTTCTGAGGTATCCTTTTCTTGTGTTGAAATTTCCGGATTTTTTATCCGCTATATTAAACGGTTCGCCCACGATTGAAGATCTGATTACCGCGGTTATTGGACTTTGATGGTCGAACTTTCTCGACGTTCTTCTCACGCTGCACAAAGTTCTGACGCCTGATCCACTAAATCTGCTCCAAGTGGTCCTTCTTCATTTCTTTCTTCGTTCTCGTATTAGTTTCAACCATAATAAGCCTCCTAAAAATAAAATCATGACTGGAGGATTAATTTATTTTTACGGCAATCACCTCCCAAAAGCTGTGTTGATTAACAATTCGTCAACACTACACTTATTGGCGGGTACACAAAAAGGTAGAGTTGATGAGTAAACTATAATTCTCATCGGTCTCTACCTCTTGTGGTATATATCTAATATCTGATTTGAGCTAATCTTAGCACTTGTTGGTGCCGCTTACAAATATAAATCGCTTTTTTCAAGAAAAAGTTACGCTAAATCACTCGGCAAATGATTCCTAGTTATGTTTGAGATGATAGACATAAACAATTAAATAGAAGATTACTTCGATGGCGGAGATGAAGAACGTGACAGGTAGGTTAGTCAAGTAGCCGAGTAGCAGTCCCCCCCAGACACCGGCCAGCGCAAGCCCAACTGACCAGGCAATCATCTGCGGTACCGTTTTACCTAAGAACTTTGCGGTTGAAGCAGGTAAAGTCAGGAGGATGAAGACTAACATCGAACCGACTATTTGTGAGCCCACGCTCACACTCATTGCCAGCACGATCAAGAAGATCACGCTCAGCATGTTCGTTTTCAGTCTATGCGCCTGTGCCCCCAGATAGTCAAACGACGTGAATTTCAAGCCGCGGTAGAAGATTGCGATAATGAACAGTACTACCACTGACAGAATCACGAGGCGGGTTACGCCAGATAAATCAACGCCGATGATACTACCAAAGAGAATACTCGTAGCGTAGCGACTACTTGACGAAGAGATTGAGAGGAAGAGGATTCCGAGGCCAATGAACAGAGCAGAAATTGCACTAATTGAAGACTCCTTCTGCGTGGTCCTGAGGCTCAATCCACCGACGCCAACCGAGCCTAGCAGCGTAAACAACAGCATCCCCCACAACGGTGAAATACCGAGAAAAACCGCAAAGGCTGCCCCGGCAAAGCCAATCTCGGAAAGTGTATGTGCCAGAAAGCTCAGGTTACGGGCGACAACGAAGACACCTACAACCCCGGTGGTGATGGCAATAAATGTGCTGGCTAGAAATGCGTACCGCATGAAATCATATGCAAACATTAATCTAACACCTCACGTTCATTGAAATCTCTCATTTTACCCGTCGTAATCTCCCCACTATCGAAGAACACGTAGTCATCCATGTGCTCATGGGCGAGTGGTATGTCGTGTGTTGTGAAGAGAATCGTCAACCCTTCTGATTTGTTGAGCTTGTCTAGAACGTTTAGCAGAGTCTCTTTCGCAACGGGATCTAGGCTAGCAGTCGCCTCATCTAAGATGATTAAATCTGGCTGCTCTAAAAGTGCCTGAGCCAGATACGCGCGCTGTTTCTGACCCCCACTGGCTCGGCCTAAACGGTAGTCAGAAATTTCTGTGAGCTCCGTCTTTGCTAGTACATCTGCAACGCGCTTTTTGTAGGCAGCATTCTTCACCAAAGGGGCATTCAGTTCGATGAAACTGCGTAACGACAAGGGATAGTCCTTATCAATGTTACGAAATTGGGGTACGTAACCAATCTTGATCGGTCGGTTGTCCACATCGCCCAGGGTAATCGAGCCACTAGTTGGCGTCAAGATCCCCATGATAATCCGAATCAGCGTCGTCTTACCAGAACCATTCTCGCCCAGAATCGCCGTCTTTGAACCAGGTGTCAACTGGAAGTTTAGCCCACTGAAGACCACCTGATTATCGAATGTCATTCCTAAATCGTGTACCTCTAGAATATTCTCCAAATTAATTCCCCAAATACATTTACTTACTATTAATTAATAACTTTAACTTGTTAAATTTAACTGTATTTGAGCAAAATTGCAAATATAACCGCTACTTTTCTGGGATCGACAGATCTTCTTGGAACCAGCGCTCGCTTAATTTGGTCATCGTGCCATTTGCCTCCAAGCTTTTGAGTGCAGCATCGATCCGCCCCTTCAACTGCTGATCCTGTGGCCGCATCCCAATAGCGAAAGTTTCTGGCATAAATGGTGTTTCAACCAGCTGATACTGCTCCTTCTCACCAGATTCACGAACATAATAATTAATGTAAATGCTGTCGCCCATGATTGCGTCGATTCGCCCAGCCTTAAGGTCCAGGAACGCATTGTTGAAGGTATCGTAGAGGACCGTCTCCTTTACCCGTTGTTTCAACAACTGGGGCTTCTCATCGTAGAGCATCTGTCCGGATGAACCCTGTTGCAGACCAACCTTCTTCCCCGTCAGGTCAGCTATCTTAGTGATATTACTCTTCTTTCTGGTAATCACAACCTGTGAATTACTGAGGTATGACTGGCTGAACAGCACCGATTTCTCCCGGGCAGGCGTCTTACTGTAGCCGTTCCAGATAAGGTCAATCGTCCCATTCTTCAGCTCAGTCTCTTTCATGTCCCAATCGATCGGCTGAAAAGCAATTTTTTGCTTAATCTGCTTGCTCACGGCCTGCGCTAAGTCGATGTCGAAGCCAGTCAATTCACCATTCTTCGCCCGAAAACCCATTGGCACAAACGTCTCATCCAGCCCGACGATGATTGTTTCTTGGCCAGCATTTACCTGTTTAAGATCACGCGTCAACCCACAGCCGGTGAGTAATAAGAGGGTGCCGAATAACGTTAAGATACCAATAATTTTGTTTTTCATCGGTTTGCTCCTGTCTTCTCCTATTGTAGTGGTTCTAGCGTGAAAGTCTGGTCTGCAATCTGTTCGGCGAAAGCCAGATCATGCGTGACCACAATCTGGGTGATCCCGTCTAGCTTCAATCCATTAATCAGCTCAGCCACGCTGCTGGAGAGTGCTGGATCGAGCGCGCTGGTGGGTTCGTCATAGCAGAGAATCTCTGGCTTGAGCGCCAATGCACGCGCAATGGCCACCCGCTGTTTCTGTCCCCCAGAAAGTTCGAAGGGGTAATTATTCTGCTGTTCGGTTAACGCCAAGCGTTGGAGCAACTCTAGCGCCTTTTGTTCAGCGTCAGCCGCACTCATTTTCAAAACCAGCTTCAAGGGTAAAGAAACATTCTCTAGGGCGGTGTATTGAGGAAATAGATTGAAGTCTTGGAAGACCACCCCAATTTTGCCACCTACTTTCGTCGAAAGCTCCCCGGTGACATCCACTCCATCGAGTAAAACCTGGCCAGCATCGAAACTGGTCAGACCAGTAAGTACGCGCAGTAAAGTTGTTTTACCCGCACCACTAGGTCCAACTATCGTCAGGGTCTCGCCGGTTCTGGCCGTCAGTGAGACGTCTTTTAAAATTTGCTTATTATTACTTCTCTTAGTAATCTGTTTTAGCTCTAACATATTCTCTCTCCTAACGGTAATAACTAAACTTCTGTTCCAGACGCTTCAACGAGAACGTTAACAGACCTATCAACAACAAATAGATTAAACCTACACCAACGAGGGGAAGCAGCGTAACATCTCTTGCCATAGCGATATTTCCTGCACGCAGCAAATCGCCTAAACCGATGACGTAGACCAAACTAGAGTCCTTCACCAAGTTAATTACCTCATTCCCTAGTGCTGGCACAACATTCTTCAGCATCTGAGGTAAGGTAATATAGCGTAATGTCTGCCATTTAGTAAACCTTAGCATCTTCGCGGCCTCTACCTGACCACCATCGATACTGGCGAAGCCACCACGAAAGATTTCGGCAAAGTAGGCTGCGTAGTTTAACGTGAAGGCGAAGATTGCTGCCGTATACCGTTCAAAAACGAGCCCGATGAGCGGTAGCCCATAGAAGACGACAATTAATTGGAGCAACAGCGGCGTGCCCCGCATCAACCAGATAAAGGCCTGGATAACAGCTTCTAGAATCTTGATTTTCGATCGCAAAATTACCGCCAGCAGTAAACCTAACGGAATCGAGATTACCAGGGTCACGACGAAGATGTTTAACGTCATCAAGGTCCCGTTCATCAACGCAGGGAAAATTTCACCTAAGTATTTAAAATCCATCTTTCTACCTCCACAAAAAAACACCCCCGAAGTCGTTTTGACTTCGAGGGTGTAAATACACGGTCCCACCTCAAGTTTGCAATACTCTCACGAGCAGTGCCTCAAGCAGTTTGTAACTGCAGTGATATCGGTTCAACCGCATTATTTCCATAATGATCGCCTATTTGACCCGTCGGCTGTGCGGATTGGGAGTCATAAGCTTTTCCAGCGACCAAGCTCTCTCTGAAATGACCGATCCAAAACATCGTCCGACGAAACATCAAATTTGAATTGTGCTAAGCATACAAGTATTTATTTTTACTGTCAATAGAAAAACGGAAAAATAATTTAAAATGGTAAACCAAAATTATATTGGACGATTTGAGCTAGCTGGTAAAAATCCACATCACTCATCGTTTCAATAAAAGATATCGAACTCCCCGCACTGGCGGATGTATCAAATAAATAGACCTGTGCAGCAATCATACCTAATTTAATCGTTTACCTTTCTTAATATCACGCACCGCTTTGGCGCCAGACTTACCACCAAAGTGACGCCTAAACTTATCCGCTGCAATCTCGGTTGTATTCATTCGCGAATATCTATTCTCGCGCGAAATCTTGAGGTAGTTAGCAAAGCGCTCGGCTGACAGTTTGCCAGTATCAACTGCCTCAATAATGGCGCATCCCGGTTCACTTTTGTGGGTACAATTACGGAACTTACACCGTGTTGCTAATTCCTCAATATCAGCGAAAGTGGCGCTGGAGTCACCAGTATCAACTTGGAGTTCCCGCATTCCTGGTGTGTCAATAATCTGCGTTCCGTTTGCCAACGAAAAAAGTTGACGGTTAGTTGTTGTGTGCCGTCCTTTAGAATCACTCTCCCTGTTTTCGCTTGTCGCCATGGCCTCATAGCCTAATAGCCGATTAATTAGCGTTGATTTGCCAACCCCGGAAGAACCAACGAAAACTACTGTTTGTGGATTTTGTGTTAGAAAATTAGCAATTTCAGAAAAGTCACTGTCACTTGTGACGAAGGTGGTTACACCTAAAGCAATTTCACTAACTTGCGCTAACTGATTTTCTAAATCAGTGGTTAAGCCTGCCTTCGTCAGAACAATCACTGGCTGTGCGCCACTGTCCCAGACAATTGTGAGGTACCGCTCCATTCTCCTCAAGTTGAAGTTATGGTCTAACGCCATCGTGATAAACACGGTATCAACATTAGCCGCAATTGGCTGTACACCTTGACCAACGCCAGAACTTGCTCTAGATAAAAGGCTTTTGCGCGGCAAGATACGATGGATGATCGCAACATCATCATTCTCGGAGTAACTTACCTCAACCCGATCGCCAACAACAGGATATTGTTCCACAGAACTGATTGAGTATGCCATCTGTCCAGATATCTCCGCCATAACTTGGTGATTGCCAGAACTTTCATTGACAGAAATTAAGTAGAGTTGATGGTTCTGCGAAATTACGGTTGCATATTTATTATTAGGCGTGTTTGATTTTTTAATTTTTAACCCTTTAATTAAATATTACCGGGTTCTAGTCAAAAACCTTAGTTCTTTATTTATGCCAGAGACCCAGTAAAATAATCCCGACTATTTGTGCTAAAACTGCCACCATTGCTCATACAGCAAATCCTCCTTTGCTTTATTGCTCTAGTATAGAAAACATCATTAAGAAAATTGCGCCATTCGTGAAAAAATAGTTGCTGTGTTCAAGGACTATAAAAGTATCTGAGGGCTAGGTATTTAGCCCGCCAAAAAGGCGTTAGACACTTTTGCCTAACGCCTTTTGAGTATAAACTGGGGAAATTTGTAAAATTAGGGGGTCAGTTCAATTCTCCTATTTCATTATCCTGCTTGAACCACAGGTTTCTTCCAGAAACCTAAAATAACTGCAGAGATAATTGCGCCAATAATTAATGCAACTAGGAAGCCAATTAAGTTGTTTGAGAGGAAGAGTGCGGCAAAGATTCCGCCATGTGGTGCTGGAACACTGACATGCATCAACTGTGATAATGCACCGCCGATTGCCGAACCAATTACACTTGAGGTAATGATTCTTAATGGATCCTTGGCAGCGAACGGAATGGCACCTTCAGTAATGAAGGAGATCCCGAGAACGTAGTTTGAAATTCCTGCTGTGCGCTCTTCTTTGGTCCACTTCTTTGGCCAAACAGATGTTGCAATTGCAATCGCAAGTGGTGGAATCATCCCACCAATCATCACTGCTGCCATTAAATCCCCGTTTTTCGTTGCGGTAAATGCACCGATAGCGAAGACATAGGCCGCCTTGTTAAATGGACCACCCATATCGATGGCCATCATTCCACCAAGCACGCCACCTAAAAGAACGGCATTTGCTGTACCCATGTTCGACAAGAAATTCGTAATAATTCCGTTGAGGAAGCCAAAGACTGGGTTGACTGCGAAGAACATCAACGCACCCACAGTGGCTAAACCAAGAATTGGCAGGATGAAGATTGGCTTCAGCCCTTCTAATGACTTAGGCAAATTTCTGAAGACTCTCTTCCAGAATAGGGTCACGTAACCTGCGAGAAAGCCGGCAACCAAGGCTCCCAAAAATCCGGCTGGCGAGTCTGACTTCACGATACTTGCAGCTGCAAGAGATGCCATGTACCCACCAACAAATCCTGGCATGAGGGCAGGACGATCACCGATTGCTTCAGCAATATACGCTGCTAATACGGGAAGTAAGAAGCTAAATGCCCAGTTACCAACATGATTAAAGAACGTGAACCAAAGTGAGTGGGCACCGACAAAGTTCTCGATGGCAAAGGAAGCCGCCATCAAGATACCGCCACCAACGACGAATGGTAGCATATTCGAAACACCATTCATCAAGCTGGTATAAACTTTCCGTCCTGCCGACTCATTGTCGCCAGTGGTTGTTTCCTCCACCGTCTCATTATTTGCAGCATGGAAAGTTTGTCCCTCATTAGCGAGAATATCGTTAATCAGTTCCTCCGGCTTCTTGATTCCGTCAATGACAGGCCGATGAATCAGTTGCTTACCATCGAATCTATCCATCGCCACCTTCTTATCAGCAGTAATGATTACACCCTGAGCACGCTTGATATCGTCGTTAGTCAAAAGGTGCTTCACGCCTTCCGAGCCGTTGGTCTCGACCTTGATATCGATACCCAATTTCTCACCAGCTTTTTTTAAAGCCTCCTCTGCCATGTAGGTGTGGGCGATTCCCGTAATACATGCAGTAACTGCAACAATATACGGCTTCTCGCCATTTGTCGCAGCAGACTTTGTTGCCTGGGCGGCCTTTTCTTTCTGATCTGCAGCAGCATCCCGCTCCTCTTTTGCACTCTCAGCGGCACTAAACAACGCGATAATCTCGTCAGGCATTGTGGCGTTCTTCAACTGAGCCACCAGATCAGCATCGATTAGTAGACCAGATAAAGTAGCCAATGCCTGCAGGTGCTCGTTATTTGCTCCTGCTGGCGCTGCAATCATAAAGAACAAGTGAACCGGTTGGCCATCTAAGGCGTCATACTGAACGCCTGCCGCGCTCTTTGCAAACAAAACCGTCGTCTGTTTAACTGCATCGTTCTTTGCATGGGGCATGGCGATACCATCACCAATTCCGGTAGTTGACTGGGCTTCGCGCGCGAGTATTGCTGCCTTATACTTGGCAGCATCCGCGATTACGCCCGCCTGGACGTCTTTAGCAATCATTTCGTCAATCGCGGCTTCCTTCGTCGTCGCTTTTAGGTCCATGATCATCGCATCTTTATTTAAGATATCTTTGATTTTCACTTTTACACCTCGAAACTTCCTCTAAATTTTAACTAACTTCTACAACCTCAATTTGTGGAATAATAGCGGCGATTTGGCTCGCATTGGCGATGTCCTTGGTGAAGGTTGTGGCACCACCACATGCCATCCCAATCTTGAAGCTCTCAACCGGATCTTTCGTCCTGGCAAAAGTCCCGACGAAACCGGCAACCATTGAATCGCCAGCACCGACCGAGTTAACCACTGTTCCTTTCGCCGCGTTCGCATGGTATACATGGTCCCGTGTTACCAGATAGCCACCGGCACCAGCCATCGAAATCAAGACATGCTGTGCACCCCGATCGAGTAATTTTCGTGCTGCTACAACCAGCTCATCATCGTTGGCAAAAGTTGTTGTGAACAATTCCGCCAGCTCGTGATGATTAGGCTTGATGACTAGTGGTTCGTAGGCTAGTGTGTCAAGCAATGCCTGGCCTGTTGTGTCCACAACGAACTCTGCGCCCCGCTCTTTAATCACCGGAATCAAACTCTGATAGAAATTAGCAGGCAAACTTGGCGTCAGGCTACCGGACATGACGACGGTGTCCCCCTCCTGCAAATTCTGCAGCTTCGTCTTAAATGCTTCAATTTCGGTTGCCGAAATTTCAGGACCGGCACCATTAATCTCCGTTTCCTGACCCGCTTTTAGCTTCACGTTGATCCTGGTTTGGTCTTTAATCTCCACAAAGTCGCTCGTAATCCCTTTGGCAGCAACTTGCCGAGCTAGTTCACCACCAGAGAAACCACCGACGAAACCCCAAGCGGTATTCTCTTGCTCAAGCTGGTTTAGAATTTGGGAGACGTTGATTCCCTTGCCACCAGCCAAGAAATGATAATTCTCCGTTCTGTTAACCTCACCAAGCGTCAGTTGGGTCAGCTCGATAACATAATCAATCGCTGGATTGACAGTAATCGTATAAATCATTTGTGCACCACCTCTAAGTTTAATTTATTTGGTAAAATTGCGCGTTTGGTTGGTGTGAGCGCGTTGGTCACCAATTGAACATCAGCAAAATCCGCAAACTTGGCAAACGTAGCAATCCCAATCTTACTCTCATCAGCCACCACGATGCTTGTCTTAGCACGGTCAATTACAGCCTCTTTCAAAGAGGCCTCCTTCAAGTCGGGTGTAGTAATTCCCGCGTGTTCAGAGATTCCGTTTGCACCCAAGACCGCCACTGAGAAATTCAGGGCATTAATCTGCGCGATGGCGCTAGCACCAACAATGGCCCTTGTGTCGTTCTTGATTTGGCCGCCAATGAGAATCGTATCTAACCCCTGGTTAGTAGCGGTAATTGCTGTATCAATCCCGTTCGTCACAATCACCAGATTCTGCTCCGGCTTCAGGTAGTTAATCACTTCCTGGACCGTCGTACCCGCATCGAGATACACAACATCATTTGAACGGATATACTTTCCAGCAACGTAACTGCCCAATTTCACCTTCGCCGCCTTATTGAGACTCTGGCGTACCTGCTGTTTGATATCCTGATCGAGTTTAATCACGGACCGCACGCCACCATGGATGCGGCGAACCAATCCAAGATTTTCAAGTTCTTCCAAATCACGCCTAATGGTTGATTCCGATGAATTCGTCAATTTAGCAAGTTCGCTGAGCCTGCACATCTCATGCTCGTTGACGTGCTTGACGATGAGGTCTTTTCGTTTTTCTGTTAGCATTTTTTATTTCTCCACGAGTAATTGTAAACGCTTAAAAAGTTAAAAGCAATCATTTTCTTTCAAAATATTCCATTTTCTTTCAAATTGATGCAACAACACTAATTATCCGATACATGTCAGCTTTCCTAACGCAAATTCTGGAAAAATAACCCTAAAAATGTTGTAATGGTTACCATGGTTTAGAAGGAAAGAGGATTAATATGCGCAAAACTAACCGATTTTGGCAAACACTAGCACTTTTTACTGCAATAGTTTCATTTGGGTTGTTCACCCAGCAGAACCCGAAAGTCTTTGCCAAAACATTGACGGTCGGCACTAGCAACACGTTTGAGCCCTACGAAATTGAGGATAAAAACGGTGGCTATGAGGACGGTAACAATGGTTTCGAAATGGATCTTTTCAAAGAAATCATGCAGAACACCGGCATGAAATACGATATTAAAATCATGAGTTTTAACGCTCAAATCCAATCAGTTCAATCTGGACAGTTGGATTTGATGATTAACGGCATGAGCGTGACCGAGGAACGTAAGGAAAAGTTTGACTTCACTGACTCGTTTTACGATGCTGGCGCCGCCCTCGCCGTTAACAAGAAGAGTAAGATTAACTCTCTTAAAGATTTGAAGGGTAAGAACATCGGTGTCAAGGTTGGTACAACCGGTGCTGAATACGCCCAATCAATCAACAAGAAATACGGCTTTAAAATCAAGTATTTCAACGAGTCGAATCCAATGTGGCAGGACGTGGAGAACGGCGGTATTGACGGTTCAATTGATGAGGAAGTCGTCCTCCGTTATGGCATCAGAAACGGCCTTGATTTAAAGATTGTGACGAAGCCAGCCGATACGATGCCCATTGCGATTGCGGTCAAGAAGGGCCACAATCAGGAGTTTCTCAAGAAATTCAATGCCGAGCTGGCGAAGATGAAGGAATCTGGTCGACTACAGGAGATTATCGACCAATATTTAGGCGATAACGCAAACATCAAGACAGATACGGCATCCGAAAGAACAATCTTCGGGCTCATCAAGAAGAACGGGCCCCTGCTCGGTAATGCCATTCTGGAGACGTTGAAAATCTCGATTATCGGTATATTGACCGCCACAATCTTCGGCGTCTTACTTGGTGTTCTGGGCATTCAGCGAGGCAAGATTCTACCAGGAATCGCTAGCACAATCATCTACCTCTTCCGGGGGCTACCAATGATGGTCCTCGCGTTCTTCATCTATATTGGTCTGCCTGACGTCATCGGGCAGAAAATCCCGTTGGGCGTTGCTGCAATTATCACACTCACGCTGAATGAGGGCTCATACATCGGTGCCTTCGTTAAGGGCGGTTTCCAGTCGGTAGACATCGGACAATGGGAGGCCTCACGGAGCCTCGGTTTGTCCTATCAAAGAACACTTTGGAAAGTAATTGCACCACAGGGCATCAAGTTCATGATTCCATCGTTCTTGAACCAATTTATTATTACAGTTAAAGATACCTCCATCCTCTCGGCTATTGGCCTGATGGAGTTAACGCAAACGGGTTCGGTGATTATCGCCAAAAACATGGAAGGTTTCAATGTCTGGGCAATCATTGCCGTTATTTACCTAATTATCATCACTAGTTTGACCTGGCTCTCGAAGCTGGTTGAAAGGAAGATTCGCTAACCAATGGAGAATAATATCAAAGTTAAGGTTAATGACCTGCACAAATATTACGGCAAGAATAAAGTCTTGAAGGGTATCGACCTGGAGATTAAAGACGGTGAGGTCGTCTGCATGATTGGACCCTCAGGCTCTGGCAAGAGTACATTCCTCCGCTGTTTAAACCGGTTGGAGGATCCAACAAGTGGCCAAATTGTAATTGATGGCTATGACATCAGCGATAAGAAGACCAACATCGACAAGGTTCGCCAGAACATCGGTATGGTGTTCCAGCACTTCAATCTTTTCCCCCACCTGACGGTCCTACAAAACATCATGTTGGCTCCCGTTGACCTGAAGAAGGACACGAAGGAAGAGGCTCGAACAAAGGCGTTTAAGTACCTCGAAATTGTCGACTTAGCTGATAAGGCGGATGCAAAACCAGCCTCACTCTCTGGTGGGCAGAAGCAACGGGTGGCCATCGCCAGAGCACTGGCGATGCAACCAGACATCATGCTCTTCGACGAACCAACGAGTGCTCTCGACCCAGAAATGGTTGGTGACGTACTTGATGTCATGAAGCGACTAGCCGCCGACGGAATGACGATGGTCGTCGTCACCCACGAGATGGGCTTTGCCAAGCAAGTTGCCGATCGCGTCGTCTTCTTCGAAGATGGCGTCATCAAGGAAGACGGCAATCCAGAGCAAATTTTCGACCATCCACAGGCACCGGAGACCAAACGTTTCTTGGATAAAGTCTTAAATATCTAATCGGTTCAATTGTTACTAGGAAAAACAAAAACTCGGATCAATCTAATTGGTCCGAGTTTTATTATGCTATTTTTGCAGGAGGTTGCTAAATGGCGCTAACTGCCCGCCCGTAACCCCAAGGATCATCTTTCCACGTGCGGACTAGAGCCAAATCAGCATCACTCATATCTCCTTCCGAATTCACCGTCTCAATTAAATCAGTATATGTCGTCAGTGTCTGGAGGCGAATATTGGCGTTGGTGAAATTGGTCAAACTATCTGGTAGCTCATAGGTGAAAATAGCTGCAACACCCGCCACCGTGGCCCCGGTCGCCTGGACAACCTCCGCTGCGGCCAGCACGCTGCCGCCGGTCGAAATCAAATCGTCTATTAGTACCACCTGATCCGTTGCGTTCAGCTTACCCTCAATTTGGCTATTTGTCCCATGATCCTTCGCCTTTGAACGAACATAGATCATTGGCAGATTGAGCCGCTCAGCTACCAGTGCCGCGTGTGGTATACCTGCGGTAGCCACACCACCAATGACCGTCGCCGTCGGATAACGCCTCTTAATCAAGTCTGCGAGACAGTTAGCGATGTACATTCGCTCCTCTGGAAAGCCGATGATGAGGCGATTATCAGTGTAGATTGGTGCCTTAATACCACTTGCCCAAACAAACGGCTTGGCCGGTTCCAGTGTCACAGCCCCAATATGTAATAAATCGTGTGCTACCTGCGTTGCTACTCTCATTTTATTTTCGCTCCCATTCTTGTTTGATTAGTTGGTATGTCGCGACTGGATTCGTTGAGCTCGTGATTGAACGGCCGACCACGATCCCATCGCTACCAAGTGAAACTGCCTGGCTTGGCGTCACAACTCGTTTCTGATCATCCTGCGCATCGTTTTCGAGCCTGATGCCCGGATTAATCGTCAGGAATGCACTACTCGTTGCTTGGTGAATTAACTCATCCTCAACGGCGGCAGCAATCACGCCATCAGCGCCGTTCTCGTATGCTAGCCGTGCTAGATGAACAACGGACTCTGCCATCGTGGCATTGACTAGCTGCTCAGACTTAAGCTGATGCTCACTCATGGAGGTTAGCTGTGTGATTGCGAGAAGTTTCGGTCCCACCACACCAAGTTCTTGACTCCCCTTAACCAGTCCCCGCTTAGCTGCCTGGAGCATCTCAGCCCCACCACTGCCGTGAACGGTGACGTAAGAGACACCTAGTCGACCTAGCTGGCTCATTGCCTGTTCAACTGTATGGGGAATATCATACAATTTCAAATCCAGAAAGACGCGTAGCCCCCTGGCAATCAGCTCACGGACGAAATCAGGGCCTTCCATATAGAACAACTCCATGCCCACCTTGACTGCCAATCCATCTAGCTCAGGAAATTCGGCGAGAAAATTCCAGACTTCAGTCCGGTTTTTGAAATCCAGCGCAATAAATATCGGTCGCATATCTTGTCCTCCTGATGAAATAAAAAAACCGTTTCACCCCGAGAAGGCAAAACGGTCCACTTGACCCTGCACTACGGCAGAGATAACGGTATACCTTCTTAGTCTCACGGGGCTAAATTTAAAGATATTAATTTACATATTGGTTAATAGCTTAGCCGATAAATTCTCACTCGTCAAATAATTTCTCAGAAAAATTCAACTTGAAATTTTAATTTATTCATGTCACAATTGTGTTCGATTATGAATCACAGTTACACCAGCAAAATAAAGAATGACAGAGAGCATTCATTTTGGAGGAATTGAATATGGAAACAACTGTTACAGACCACTCGTTGTCAACAAACCAGAAGTGGACGATTGCATCAACCTCGGCAGGATTCGCGCTCGAGAACATGGACGTCATGTTCCTCTCATTCGCGCTTTCCTCAATTATCGCTGATTTACACCTCAGCGGCGCCCAGGCTGGGCTCATCTCGTCCATCACCAATCTCGGAATGTTAGCGGGTGGTATTTTATTTGGTCTCATCGCGGATAAGTTTGGCCGCGTGAGGACCTTTACATATACCGTCTTCATCTTTGCGCTTGCAACGGGGGCCATTTACTTCACCAAGAATATTTATTTCCTGTACATCATGCGCTTCATCGCCGGTATCGGCGCCGGTGGTGAGTATGGCGTTGGCATCACACTCATTGCCGAGAGCTTTGATCACAAAAAGATTGGAAAGATGACTTCCATTGCGGCGATCGGTGGCCAAATCGGCGCAATTTTCGCAGCCGTGATGGCCTCGATCATCATTCCCAAACTAGGTTGGCAAGCCCTATTTCTGCTCGGACTCATTCCCGTTGCACTAACTTACTTCATTCGTCGCCACCTCAGCGAGAGCCCCGAATTCATCGCCTCTAAAGCTGTGCCTGCGGAGAGCAAAGTCAAAATTAGCATCGGTTCGTTGTTTAGAACCCCGAAGCTGGCCTTTCAAACTAGTGCTTTGATGTTCATGGTTTTCGTGCAGATTGCAGGCTACTTTGGCCTGATGAACTGGTTACCCTCAATCATGCAACAGAAGCTGGGCCTGTCCGTTTCAGGCTCCTCAATTTGGATGATTGCCACCATCATCGGCATGATCATCGGGATGATGACTTTCGGTCATATCCTGGATTTCTTCGGGCCAAGACGCGCCTTTGGTATCTTCCTCATCGCCTCTGCCCTCTCGGTTTTCAGCATCAATCTTGTTTATAACGAAATCTCACTGTTGATTGCGGGCGCAATCCTTGGCTTCTTCTCAAACGGCATGTTTGGCGGCTACGGCGCGGTAATTAGTCGCCTCTATCCCACAGAGATTCGTTCGACTGCCAATAACGTCATCGTGAACGTCGGCCGGGCAATTGGCGGGTTCTCATCCGTCGCCATCGGCTTTTTAATGGATTTCTACAACTTGGTTGTGGTCATGGGCTTCCTGAGTGTACTCTACCTCCTGAGCTTCATCGTCATGCTGAGTATTGGCAACCTGAAGGGCCTCTCCATCAGAAACAAGTGAACTGTCACTCTAGAGAATGCATGAGTAAATTAATTAGACGAAAAAGAGCTTTGACACAGTCAGCAGTGGCTGGTGCTCAAAGCTCTTTTTTTCTTTACTTTATTCAACCGCAATAACTGCCGCTGAATTTTTGTCCAACGTGATGGTCACTGTTGTATTGTCATAGTCAGAGTGTTCCACTACAGTTGCCGTGGTTGCTGCAATTGTCAACACGTATCTCGTCGTTCCTTGCGACAAAATTTGGTATGAATCATTGCCAAGCGGGGTGAGTATCTGGGCATCAGTCACACCCCAAACTTGTTTAGCATAGTTCCAATAACCACCCGTTAGCTGATCTTGGCCGGTTTCGTACGCGATGTAGCCCATCGCAGAGTTCACAAGTCTCTGTTTGAGTAAGAAATCACTGTTTGGCTGCGGAGCTTCTTTCTGCTTAACTGGTGCAGCAACCGCTTCTTGTTGGAACGATACCTTGATTTTGATATTGCTATACTTTTGAATTTTGGAAAGACATTCTGTATGTAACCAAAATTAACGTGTGTTACTCTACTTTGAAATTAGTCCATTCAATATGGTTATACTGCATGACATCTTCTGATTTTTTCATTCCAAGTTTTTTATAGAATGGAATAGCATTTTCATTCGCAATTAAGTAAACCGCAATATTCTTCTCACCGCCAGCCATATCATGTGACATCTTCATAAGTGTTCTGCCTATCCCTTGCCCTTCATAATCCCTGTCAACGCCTAAATCTGTCACGTAAAGCCAATACACAAAATCTGTCAAAGCAAATAGAACACCAACAACTAAACCGTTCTTATTTCTTGCAACGAGACTAATTGACACATTGTCAACAAGTTGGGATATTCTTTCTTCAAAACGTTCTTTTGGATATTGCGACCCTAAGTCGGTACGCTTAAGAAAATCTATATATTCTTTTGCAGACAAACGTTCTCGTTCAATTTTTATTCCTGCATTCATCAAGTCGTTTCCTCCCTATATCTTATATGCATCTTCGTCATCCATCTCGCCCACTCAAAAACCCCAACATCCAATCCACCGCCTAAACTATCTCCTTGACAACCAAATTGGCAACTCAGATTTCCTGTTATCCAAATCACAGTCTAAACTATACCGATTTTCGCCCTTGATATGTTTAGGTGGACTGTTATTTTTTTCATTTTCACTTACTTACTAAAATTTCAATATCGCCAAATGCCCATATATCAAGGGCTTTCTCACCTACTATCCACGGACCTTAGACATCAATACACAGCACTCCACATGCCCTGTTGTTTGTGCTCCTTTGTTGCTCACTTGACCACTATTTGCTGCAGAACTCTGAGTTTTAGGTGCTTCGGCGGTCGTCTCGACAGGCGTGTTTTGCGCCTTGCGCTGGGCTTTGGCTTTTATTTTTACTTTAGTGTTAGTGGGGTTCTTCCTTGAGCTATCAGCATTTTTTTGTTTAACTTTTGGAGTCGTCAAGGAGTCAGCGCTAGCAGAATCCAATTTCTGGCCAGCACAACCGGTTAATGCGCCGCCAACTACCATAACTGTCAATATAATAAATAATAGAGAACGTTTTCTCATGACTCTGACCTCCCGCACAACATACTTGATTACTAATATATTATATCTTGTAACCCAACTGTAATCTATTGGTAAAGCAAATGCAACTTTTTGCCCGTTTTTTTCTACCAGCAAGTACAAAAAAAGCATTTCGCTTGAAATGCTTAATTTACGTACTAATTTAAATACTTTGCCAGCGCATCCGCTGTTGCCTTACCCTGACGAATAGCGGTCGCGGCTTCGATGGTCACGTCGGCAATAATACTTTGCGCATCTATGACCTCATATGGGTGATCAGGCGCCAATTCTTGGGCTAACGACAACTCCGTACAACCGAGTACTACAACATCGACGCCATAATCGTCGTGCATCTTGGCCAGGATCCGGTGATACAATGCGGCATCGACTTCGCCCTTCTCCTTGATGTGGTCGTAAATCAGTTCGTCAACGAGCGGCTGAATCTCGGGTCCACCGAGTTCAACCTCCTTGCCAACACGGCGAATCTCGTCCTTATATATCCCATCGGTGATGGTGCCGCGCGTAGCAATCAGTCCCACTTTTTTAATTTGCGGATATAATTCATTTAGTTGATTGGTTGCAATCCTTGGCATATGAAGAAGCGGGACATCCGTCACATCCTGTAATTCATCGTAGAAATAGTGTGCCGTATTGCAGATAATCACCATGAACTCAGGATTCAGCTGACTTTGTTGTGCCACATCCTCCAGTAGATCAGGCAGAAAGCTTGGTTTAGTGTGGTCCAAGATATAACTTGTCCGGTCAGGCACACTGGCATGATTCACCAGGATATAGTCTAAGTAATCTTGATCCCTGGTAATTGTAAGTCGATGGTTAATCAGCCTGAGGTAACTTTCTGTCGAAATAGTGCCCATCCCACCAATCACTGTAAAAAATTTCTTCATAATCGTACTCTCTATAATTCTGCAATAACGCGTTTAGCAATTGCGAGATCAGATGCATACGGCTTGTCAATTCCTCGCACTTTTTGCATCATATCTTCACCCTTACCAGCTAATACGACAATCTCGCCGGGTTGACTATTCTCAATCGCCGTCTTAATCGCCTTAGCACGATCAAGCTCAATGGTCACCTGGACCTTGCTGTGATCAATGCCAGCATCAATCTCACGTGCGATATCGAGCGGATCCTCGTAACCAGGATCATCAGTCGTCAGGTAGGCCACATCGGCGTACTCCGTCAACGCCTGGCTAAATCCGGCTCTTCTAGAAACACCTTTATCTCCAGGTGAGCCAACTACTACGACCACGCGCGGACTACTGAATTCACGTTTCAAGAATGAGAGTAGTGCCTCCATACTTGCCAGATTGTGGGCATAATCAACGACCACTTCACCGTGATCCTTGGTCTTCAAGGTTTGCATCCTTCCTGGAATCCTTACGTCCTTAATCCCAGAAGCCGCAGTATCATGTTTGACACCGGCAAGTCCACCAGCAATAATCGCAGCAGTTGCGTTTAACTCATTGAAGTCCCCAATAAGACTCAACTCGTACTCACCATCAATTCCTAAATCTTTGGTTTTGTCAGTGGCCGTGTACAATTCAAAGCGACTCTCATGCATGTCACTTTCAATATTGTCAACCCGGACATCAACGGTTGGAAGCCCTGCAGGCTGGAGGAAGTCATTACTGCTAAATAGATAAATGCTATCAGGATTCGTTGTGGCCTTTGCCGCAGCGTACACATCAGCCAGATAGTCAGTTTCTGCGTTGATGATGCACTTGCGTGAGTTGACCATCAATTGCAGTTTAGAGTGCAGGTAGTCTTCGAAATTTGGGTGCTCGTTTGGTCCAATATGATCAGGTGTGATATTCAGGAAGAATCCGAGGTCGTAGGTCAAACCAAACACCCGACTCTTCTTATATGCCTGTGAAGAAACCTCCATTACAAGGTGCGTCATCCCATTATCAACGGCAGTACGCATATCGCGGAATAAATCGAGTGACTCTGGTGTAGTCAGGTCAGACTTAAATTTCTGATCAGGTCTTGGCCCGACGACACGGTCGACAGAGCTAAACAGCGCCGTTGTCCCACCATTTTGCTGATCGAGGATCCCCTTTAATAAATAAGCAGAGGTCGTCTTACCCTTAGTTCCCGTATAAGCAACAACGTACAGATCATCCTGGGGGAAACCGTAGAACGCGGCCGATAACAGCGACATCGCTTTTTGCACATTGCGCACGATTAATGCGTGCATCCCCTTACCCTCTGGATAGGGCTGCTCAGCTACATAGCAAATCGCTCCGCTGTTCTTGGCCATCGTCAAAAATGTCGGGCGGAAATTCTTACCTTTACAGAAGAAAAGTGTGTCCACCTCCACCTTACGGGAGTCGTAGCTCACGGACTGCATCTTTGTAGGCAATGCATCTTGGATTGCACTACTTTTTAATATGTGATGCTCCTTTAAGATTAAAATACATGCATCTAATGAAATTGCCATCTAACTCTCCTACCTCGTTACTAAATTAACTCTGATTATAGCATAGTTAGCGTTTTAGCCCTTAGAATAAATTACCAAAAAACTCACCAATTCCTTGGGCCAGCTTCTCGAAAATGTTCTTCTCTTTGACGTTCTTGGTCGCAACCAGTTGAGCATCGCCACTAAGACCAGGTAGGTATCCTAATCCGTCATCCTGTACTTTAATTGTGCCGAATACTTCGCCCTTCTTAGCAGAATTTACCTTTGTCTTGTTCAGAACGATCTTTGTCTTGTCTGTGGTGTCATTGTGGGTCCAGACGACAACCGGCTGCTTAGACTCAAGCTTAACGGACTTTTCCTTGCCATACTTCAACTTGACAGGCTTGACAATACTAGTGTCACCCTTTTCGTAGACCGTCTTCTTCGTCCAATTAGCATACACGTGCCGCATTACTTGCGCAGTTACTTTGAATCGCTTACCCTTGTCGTCCTTAGCGCCACCTGCATCCATCACAACAGTCAGAATGCGGTACCCACCTTCCTTTGTGGTACCAACAAAGGATTCACCGGCAGCGTCTGTCGTTCCTGTCTTCAAGCCATCAACTGTGAGATCAGCATAGCTGTCAACCTGGTTAGGTAGCATCCGGTTAAAACTGTGCATTGTAAATTCATCCACACCGCCCTTGTCAAATACCTTTTCGGCGATCTTCGTAATGTTCAAAATCTCAGGGTATTTCTTGAGTAAGTGTCTGGCAACTACCGCTAAGTCAACCGCAGACATCTTGTTCTCGGCCTTAGCATCTGTGCCTTTGACACGCAATTTTGCCGGAATATTCTCGTTATTTAAGCCGCTGACATTGACAATCTGCGCATCGTTTATGTCCCACTTCTCCAGTTGTTGTTGCATCATCTTAACAAACTTAGCTTGTGAGCCCGCAACCCGGTCTGCTAGTAGCATCGCGGCTGCATTTGATGAATAGATCCAGCCAGATTCATACAGCTCCTCCACCGTGTAACTTTCGCCTGCAGTCAAGGGAACATTCGACAGGGCGGGATCCTGACTAAATTTAGCAATATCTGCAGGTACCTTGATTGTGTCATCCTGCTTGATTTGACCCGACTTAATCGCATCTTGAACCAAGTAGAGGGTTACCATCTTGGTGATTGAGGCAATTGGCAAAGATTCATCTGCATTCTGTTTGAGTAATACCCGTCCGGTTTCTAGGTCCACCGCTAGTGCGGCCTTAGCATCAATCTTCGGCTCTGCGGCTTCTACTTTGACGGCTGTTGTCGCGCCCACCCCTAAAAACATTGTAATGACTAAAATAATTTGAATTAGTTTCTTTTTCACGCTAATCTTCCCGTTCTTCCTGTTTTAGTGGTAATTCGATGATGAACGCCGTGAGCGCCTCATCTGAGGTCACACTTATTTTACCATGGTGTAGCTCAATTATGCTCTGCGTAATTGCAAGTCCGAGCCCCGTACCGCCAGTCTCCACGGACCGCGAAGTCTCTACCCGGTAAAAACGTTCGAAAATCTTCGTTAGTGCATCGTTTGGAATCGGCTCGCCATCATTCTCAACCCGAATCACAATCTTATCCACGTCTTTTCTGGTGGCGATTAGGTTAATGTTGGTCGCGCCGTTACCGTATTTCAGCGCGTTACTGACCAAGTTGTTGAAAACGCGCCCCATTTTCTCTGCATCGGCCTCCATCGTGATATCTGCTGGCGTGGTCTCGACATTCAACTGAATATTCTTCTTCTCCGCCTCGAGTTCAAAACTGGCTGCAACCTGCTCGAGCATCGAATTCACGTGTAACTCACTCATGGACATTGTCGTCTGACTCTGGCGAACAGTCGTGTACTCGTACAAATCATCGGCCAGGGACTTCATCTGGTTTGCCTTCAAGTATGCGATATCGATATACTTCTTCGCATCCTCCTCTGACTTGACAGTACCCGTTCTGAGCAGCCCAAGGTAGCCGATGATGGAGGTGAGTGGCGTCCGAATATCATGACTAACATTCGTCACCAAGTCGTCCTTACTCTGCTCAATCTGGCGCTCTTCTTGCATGGCAGCCACGGTGCTATCAACAAGCGAGTTAATACTATCAATCACCTTTTGCAGGTCCGTTTTCACATAGAAATTGATGCGGTGATCAAAGTTTCCTTCGGCAATATAGTGCAACTCAGAAATTACGTGTCTCATTTGCATCTGATGGTAGCGGCGAATTAGCCGCCAATAAAGGACAATCAGGTCAGTAATAGCCATAAAGCCGACGAAGATGTTCTGCCAACTGTATATGTGGAATCCTTCACCGAAAGAAATAGACTGCTTAATAATCCAAATACCGTTAATCAGATCTTGATTATTCAAGATTGCTAAGTTAATCAGAATCAAAATTGATAAATTTAGCAACAACAAAAGGACGACGGTGACAACACCTTCACCAAAGAGTTCGCTCTTCTCCTTACCAGTGAGCTTAACCTTCTTTCTGTTCAAAGATTAAACCTCCACTTTGTAACCCACGCCCCAGACAGTTTCGATCACTTTCTCACCCTCTGTAGCATCCTCAATTTTGTCCCGCAGATGGCTTACATGAACCATGACAGTCTTTGCCGAGACCACGCTCTCTTGCTGCCAGACCCGTTCGAAAATCTCGTCTGCCGAGAAGACCCGGTTAGGGTGACTAGCAAGTAGATACAAGATCCCAAATTCGAGAGCAGTCAGCTGAATTTTAGTGCCGGTCAAAGTGGTCACCTCATGGGAGTCCCGGTTGATAATCAGCGGGCCCACCTCTAGGATATCCGGCTCGTCATTCGTCACCTGCTTTTGGCTTCGACGCAAAAGCGATTTGACCCGAGCCATCACTTCTAATGGGTTAAATGGCTTAATCACGTAGTCGTCGGCTCCTGTAATTAGCCCCTGAATCTTATCCATATCGCCGGTCTTAGCGGAGACCACAATAATTGGAATCTCGGAGTCCTTACGTACTTCCTTGATCACGTCAATTCCCGTCATGTGGGGCATCATGATATCGAGAATCATCAGCGAGATGTCACTCATGGTGGCCAACTTTGTGATTGCTTCCTTACCTGAATATGCCGCCACCGGTTCGTAGCCCTCGTTATTTAGATAGATACTGAGTAATTCAACAATTTCTTTATCATCATCAACAACTAAAATTTTCATTTTTATGCCTCATTAATCTAGTAATCTGCAAATAAGGATATCCTGCCGTAAAACAACTTAAGTGTAGCAGAAATATCGCATTCTCTTAAAAAGAATAATCTAAATCATGCTAAGATTCAAAAAAAAACAGCAATTTGCTGTTTTCTTAATCGTTTATTAAAACTCATTACTAAAACACGATTACGGGCGTACCAATCGCGACGATATTATAGAGCTTAGCCATTGTTGCGGGCGGCGTGTTAATACAGCCGTGTGATCCGTGAGCTAAGTACCAGTCCCCGCCGTACTTGGGCTGCCATGGTGAATCATGAATTCCCACACCATTATCGTCGATCGGCATCCAGTAGCTGACCGGTGATGCATACTTGGTGCCATCATCATTGTTACCACGAAGCGTGGCATTTCTTTGCTTCGCCCAGACATTATAGACACCGACGGGCGTATCCTGACCCGGCTTACCAGTTACAACGTCTGTAGAGATCTGTTCAACACCATCAACATAGACCCACATGTGTTGGTTAACCTTATCGACCTCGACATAGGTATTACCGATATCGGTTCCGTCCTTGTGATAGCCAGATCCTTGGATTGCTGGCGTCCGGCTGACGTTCTTTGTAGCCAATAGATCGGCAGTCAATTGTGCTGCCTCAGCTGCGATATTGATACTCCAACCATAAAGACCTGTTGAAATCTGGACCACGCCTCGCTTGGTAGAGTGGAACGAACGTGTTGAGCCGAAGGTCGCATACTGGCTGTTCAAGCTTGCGAGGTACTGCCCTAACGCATTCTGGTTCACACTCACCTTACCATCGCTGTAGACGCTCCAAGTTTTTACTGTTGACTGTGGCACCTGAATGGTATGACCCGCCAACTGGTAGGTTACTGTTACCTGGGCCATCTTATCTAGTTTCGTGATGGCTTCCTTTAGATCTCTGCTCTTCGTTGTAAGCTTCGGTTTGACATAGTAATCCTTCAATTGAATATTACTTTGTCCCTTCTGGACGGCCTCTGAAACCGCTGCTCTCACCTGATCTTCGCTGAAATTATTACCCTGAACTTCCTTAACCAAGGTAAATTTACCGTTCTGATTCTTAATGGAAGCGTCGGTTGTGACCGTTCTGTTCTTATTGATCTGGGGGAACAGCGAATTAACGAACTGGTTAACCTTGTCCTGATCAAACGCCGTGTCGTCTTCAGCCTGAACCTCCTCAATCCCCTTGTTAAAAGTCCATGGATTCTGCGCAGCTAACTTATCACTGATTAGCTTCTGGTAGTTCTGTTTGATACCAAGAGAAGCAGCCGTTGCCACCGCTACCTGCTCTTTTTTGTCGCGCAAAACAAATTTTTTATTGGCTAGCTTATCTTTGACCTTTTGCTCGGCAGACTTCTGTGTCAACCCGCTGAGCTCCACACCATAGGCCTTTGTCCCCGACATGAAGTGGCTGCCATAGAAGACACCAAAGCCAACATATAAAATCGCGAGAATACCAAGGACCGCACCAAGAAAATAGTACTTCTTGGTGCTCTTTCGTGCTGCGTGTCGTGCACTTTTCCTTGTTGCCATGTTACCTACCTCTTAGCTTATATATTTACTCACTGAAATATTTCTGTAACATTTATTCCCGCCCTTAGGTTAGCAAACAAAAGGGGAACATGCAAATCTTCGTTCTCGGAATTGGCATTTAGTCTAATTCTTTCTTACCGGTGTATAGCTGGTAGTATTCACCGTGTTTTTCAATCAGCTCCTCATGATTACCCTGTTCGATAATCCGCCCATGGTCGATGACCAAGATCAAATCGGCGTTTGCAATTGTCGATAGTCTGTGGGCAATCACGAAACTCGTCCGACCGGCCAGTAGGTTGTCCATTCCGGCCTGAACCAACCGTTCAGTTTTGGTATCAATACTTGAGGTTGCCTCATCTAGAATCATGAGTGGCGTATCCGAGACCATGGCCCGGGCAATCGACAGCAACTGCTTCTGACCCTGAGAGAGGTCGGAACCATCACCGTCAATCCGGGTGTTAAAGCCATTCTCGAGGTCCTTGATGAATTGATCCGCGTGCGCTAGCTTCGCGGCGTGGAAAATTTCGTTGTCCGTTGCTTCGGGGTTACCGAAACGAATGTTTTCCATCACCGTACCCGAGAACAGGTTCGTCTCCTGCAGCACGATGGCCATCGCCTGTCTAAGCGCGCTTTTGTTGATATCTCGAACATCGATTCCATCGAAAGTAAGCTTACCTGCACTAATCTCGTAGAATCGGTTAATCATATTACTAATCGTCGTCTTACCAGCACCAGTCTGCCCCACCAGAGCAATCTTCATGCCGGGCTTTGCATCGATGTTGATGTCGTGCAAAATTGTTTTGCCTGGCACATAGCCGAAGTCCACGTGCTCAAATACAATCTTACCGCGTACGGGTGTAGTACTGCCGTCAGCGGTATTATGCCAGAGCCACTGACTCTTAACTTGATCGTCGTGGGTGATGGTGACTTGGCCATGATCTTCTTCCTCAACCTCATCCTGCAATTGGAAAATCCGTTGTGCACCAGCTAGGGCAAGGACGATGGTGTTCAGTTGTTGCGAAATTTGAGCAATCGGCATGCTGAATGAGCGACTGAGTTGCAAGAATGCTGCAATTGCGCCTAGCGTCAAGCCACTGACACCGTTGACCACAAAAGTACCACCAATGAGTGCAATTAGGACGTATAGTAGGTTACCAACGTTTCCCATGATTGGGAAAAGCATCGTGGCGAACCCATTGGCATTCCCAGAAACGGTTTTTAAATCCTGGTTCAGCAGGTTGAATTGTGCCTTAACCATTGGTTCGTGCGAGAAGACCTTGACGACCTTCAGGCCGTTTAGAATCTCTTCGCCATAACCGTTAACGTGGCCCATCTTGTTCTGCTGTTGCTTGAAGTAGCTACTACTTTTACCTGTAAGGAACTTCACCACGCTGATACTCAAGCCGAATACGACAAACGAGATGAGAGTCAGAAGTGGGCTCAGAGTGAGCATCCCAATCACAACGAACACCAAGTTAAACAAAGAGTTCAGGAACTGGGGAATACTCTGTGAAATCATCTGCATCAATGTGTCAACATCGTTTGTGAAGCGACTCATCACATCACCGTAGTCGTTCTGGTCGAAGTAGCTGATTGGCAGCTTCTCCATGTGAATAAACATCTCATCACGGATCTTCTTCTGCAGTCTCTGGCCGAGAACAGCCATCGTTCTTGTGAAGAAGAACGTTGCAATCACCCCAATTAGGTAGATGGTACCCATCACGACAATTGCCTGCAGCAGTGGACCAAAGTTCGGTACGCTTTGCTTCGTCATTGGTACAATGTAATCGTCAATTAATCGTTGAAGGAATAATGAACCAGCCACCGTACTTGCAGCTGCAATGATGATTGCGAGCATCGACAGTAAAAATGTGACTTTATAGGTTGAAATGATGAACTTCAATAGACGTCTTAATGTGGCGCTTTTCTTTCTTGGAGCTGTTTTGACTGATGCGTCCATGCTATTCACCATCCTTTTCTGTTTGATATTGGTTGATGTCATGGTAAAGTGCGTTTCTTTCAATCAGTTCGTCATGCGTCCCGATATCCTCGATTTTGCCATGATTCATTACAATAATTCCGTCCGCATCTTTAATAGATACGATTCGCTGTGAAATAATGATTGTCGTCGTTTCAGCCATTTGTGTTCTCAAGGCCTCACGAATATCCTTCTCGGTAGCAGTATCAACAGCTGATGTGGAGTCATCAAGAATCAAAATCTTCGGTTTCTTCAAAAGAGCACGAGCAATCGTTAGCCGCTGCTTCTGACCACCGGAGACGTTGTTCCCTCCCTGCTCAATCATCGTATTATAGCCGTCTGGCAATTCCTGCACGAAATCATCGGCGTGGGCAACCTTTGATGCAGCCAATACTTCCTCATCGGTCGCATTCTCATTACCCCAACGGAGATTCTCCGCTATCGTGCCCGAGAAGAGGACGTTATTCTGCAACACCATGGCCACGTTATCTCGCAGTGTCTTTAAGTCGTAGGTTAAGACATTGCAGCCACCGACCTCAATCGTGCCTTGCGTTGGATCGTAGAGTCTTGGGATCAGCGAGACCAGTGAACTCTTACCAGAGCCCGTCTCACCGATAATACCAATCACTTCCCCGGCCTTAATCGACAAGTTGATGTCATCTAAGACAGGCGCCTTGCCCTCCTTCAGGTAATGGAAAGAAACGTGATCGAACTTAATTGAGCCATCACTGACTTCCGTCACAGGCTTCGTCGGGTTTTCAATTGTGGACTTCTCGTGAAGCACTTCGGCAATTCTGCGTCCGCTCGCCTGAGAAATGGCAATTTGAGTGATAATCATCGCGAGCATGTTCAAACTAAAGAGAATTGAATTGGAGTATGCATACATGCTGACCAGTTCACCAGTCTGCAGGCTACCGCCGACAATCAGCTTGGCACCGAACCAGGAAACCAGCAATACCGCTGCGTTCAAAAAGAACTGCATTGTGGGTGCGTTTAACGAAACAATCTTCTGGGCCTTTGAGAAGACTGAGAAGATGGATTCTGATGCACCCTCAAATTTCTCAATCTCGTTATCCTCTTGGACATAAGTCTTCACTTCGCGGATACCACGCACATTCTCCCGCACTACCCGGTTTAAGACATCATAGCGTCGGAAAACCAGGTTAAACAGTGGATATGCAGACTTGATAATGACCGTCAGCGTTAATGCCAGAACAGGCACCAAGACGACGAAAATCAACGCCAGTTCGCCACTGACGTTAAAGGCCATGATGACGGAGAAAATCATCATGAGCGGCGCACGGACCGCAATTCTAATCAGCATTTGGTATGCCATCTGAATGTTCGCGATGTCGGTCGTCAAGCGTGTCACCAAGCTCGAGGTGGAGAACTTATCAATGTTTGTAAAAGAGAAGGTCTGAATGTGGGCAAATAAATCTTGCCGCAGATTAGCCGCAAAGCCGGCTCCCGCTTGAGAGGAAACCCAGCTAGCGCCGGCCCCAAGAACCAGCGAAACAATTGTGATTACAATCAATAACGAACCTAATCGTAAGATGTAATCTAAATTCTGCTTCATTATCCCGCTATCGATGATGTTTGCCATCAAGAAGGGAATAAATATTTCTACTAACACTTCGCTCGCCACTAATATCGGCGATAAAATCGACATTTTCTTGTATTGCCTTATCGATTTCATTAACGTTTTAATCATGTACACACCTCAAATTTTATCCAAAAAAATAGATAACCACAAAAGTTATCTATTTAGTATAGTACAAATAATGACAAAATGTCATATTGAAAATTTATCTTCTAGCTCCGGGTCCAGGACCAAACGATGAAGTGGTGATGTGGTAGTGTGCGCGGAAGTAGCGCCGACCCAGGTAGGCAAGCACCGCAATCACCAGGCTACCCCAGCCAGGGAGTACCGGATTAACGACGCGGAGGAATGGTAATTCCGTTAACGTAATCCACAAGAAGATGAAGAACACGATCCCGATTCCCCCGAGCATCATCTTCCACATCGAAGGCCGATCTTCCTTCTTTCTCATGATGAGGTCGTTGTAATAAGTCATGAGAAAACCAAATAGGAGACCAACTGACAGAATGGTGATGAAACCAATTTGTTGTTGGGTCTTGCTAAACAGGCCGACTAAGCCGAACATAGCGGAAAAGATGGCGAGGTACAACAGCGAGTTATCTACGGCCTTCTGCCAGAACTTGACCTCATCTGCTTGTCTGCTTCTTGGATCAACTAACTCCTGTGCCTTCACCTGCGGTGAACCATAAAGATGTGTTGCAGGCTGTCCTTTTCTTTGGGCAACGATAATCTCCTTAAGGTAGCTATTGACCTTGAGCTTTGCATCACCTTCGGTCAGACCTGCTTCCTTTAGCTGCTTCTCCAACCGAAAAACGTAGTCTTCATTTCTCTTGGTCAACATACCGCGCAACTCTTCTGGTGTAGCAGCCTCAAGGCTTGCTTCCTGTTCGGCAGCGGAATCTTGCTTAGCCTTTAATTCTTGTTGTTGCTCAATAACTGCCTTGTTCTTATCTTTTGGATCCAATCCCATACCTCTTTTCTACACATTGAATCTAAATTCAATGATATCCCCGTCTTGGACGACATATTCCTTACCTTCCAGACGTAACCGTCCGGCCTCTTTAACCTTTTGCATGCTACCGTACTTGTCCAGATCTTCAAACGAAACTGTCTCGGCCCGGATGAAGCCCCGCTCGAAATCAGAGTGAATTACACCCGCAACCTGCGGTGCTTTCATGCCTTTCTTGAAGGTCCAGGCTCTTGTTTCCTTGCCCCCGGCGGTGAAAAAGGTTTGTAAACCAAGTAGGTGGTAGCTGGCCTTAATCAGTCGGTCGAGCCCAGACTCGGTGACACCCTCAGCCTCCAAGAACTCGGCCTTCTCATCGTCATCTAGCGTCGCAATTTCCTCTTCGGTTTTAGCCGAGATACCGAGCGCCTCTGCACCCTCAGCTGCGGCCAAATCCGCCACAATCTTGAAGTACGGGTCGCTATCAGGATCCGCCATCGATTCCTCGGCAATATTTGCCACATAGATCACGGGCTTAGACGTCAAAAGGAACAGGCCTTTCGCAATCTTCTGCTCATCCTCGTTGAATTCTATCGAGCGAACGGCGCCACCGGCCTCGAGCACCGGTTTAATCTTCTCAAGCACGGCATACTCGGCCATCGCATCTTTATCCTTAGTCTTCGCCATCTTGCCCACACGTTCGTAGCGCTTGTTGACGCTATCGAGGTCGGCTAGACTAAGCTCCAAGTTGATTACTTCAATATCGTCCTTCGGGTCGACCTTGCCAGTAACTGTTGTGATGTTGTCATCGTCAAAGGCCCGTACCACGTGCACAATTGCGTCAACCTGTCTGATATTCTCGAGGAACTTGTTACCCAGTCCCTCACCCTTACTGGCACCTTGGACCAAGCCCGCAATATCCGTGAACTCAAACGTGGTCTTGATAATTTTCTTAGCTGGAATCAACTCATCGATACGTGCCAAACGTTGATCTGGCACCTCGACCATCCCAACATTCGGATCGATTGTGGCGAACGGATAATTCGCCATCTCGGCGCCGGCCTTAGTAATCGCATTAAAAAGCGTTGACTTACCTACATTGGGTAGGCCAACAATACCTGCTGTTAAAGACATTTTCTAAACTCCTTCAATTTGATCTGGACGTTTCTTAGCCACATCAACGTAGTTTTCGGGATTAGCATTCTTCGCCGCATCCCCGCTCAACAATACTTCCTTCATTTTTTTGACAAAGGCGCTGCGTGGCAGCATCACGATGTGACCACATCCCATGCACTTCAACTTAATGTCTGCACCCAGGCGAATAACCTCCCAGTTGTTTGCACCGCATGCATGGGGCTTCTTCATTTTGACTGTATCACCTAAATTAAACATACGTCACCTAATCTAATGAAATACCTAGGATATCCAAAATCCGGTTAAGATCCTCTGTTGAGGCGAAATCAATGGCCAGCTTGCCGGCCCCTTTCTTGGATTCAGTAATATTGACCTGTGTACCAAACTTATCAACCAGTTTAGCCTCACTTGCACGAACGAATGGCGATTTAACGACCTTCGTCGCCTTTTTGACTGCACCGCCATCGGTATTCAAGCGACTAACGATAGCTTCCAGCTGGCGGACGGTCAGTTCTTCCTTAACCGTTTTCTGTGCCAGCTCATCAATTTGCGTCTTCTTCTTCAGACCCAGCAACGTTCTCGCCTGGCCCATTGATAGTTTACCCTCTTGGAGCAACTTTTTGGTCCTAGCTGGCAAGGTCAGCAGCCGCAAGTAGTTAGCGATGTACGGCCGACTCTTACCCAGACGCTTAGAAACCTGTTCCTGCGTTAGACCGAGGTTCTTCTGGAGCATATCGTACGCCTGCGCCTCTTCTAGCGGATTCAGGTCCTCACGCTGGAGGTTCTCGATGACGGCAATTTCCATCATCTCTGCTTCTTCCATCTCACGCACGATGCCTGGGACAGTCTTCTTCTTCGCTAATTTGCTGGCACGGTAGCGCCGCTCACCGGAAATAATCTCGAAGCCGTTAACGCTCTTACGCACGATAATCGGCTGAAAAACGCCATTTTCTTTAATCGAGTCGGCCAGTTCTCGTAGACTCGTCTCATCGAACGTCTTCCGTGGTTGGTAGGGATTAGGTCGTACCTTTTCGATATCTAAATCTTCCACGTTTTCGATATCGTCCACGTTGTTAATATCTGCAAAAAGTGCGTCAATCCCACGACCAAGTCCCGTATTTTTTGTTTTCTTATTAGTCATTAGCTGCTAAGACCTCACTTGCTAGTTCTTGATAGACAACCGCTCCGCGAGACTTTGGATCATAATCAATGATTGGCTTACCGTAACTTGGCGCCTCTGCCAGTTTAGTAATCCGCGGAATAATTGTTTCGTAGACCTTGTCACCAAAATAATTTTTAACTTCATTTACAACTTCGGCACCAAGATTCGTCCGAGCATCGAGCATCGTCAATAGTACACCCTCAACACCCAGGTTTTTATTGAAATGCTTCTGCACCAAACGGATCGAGTTCAGGAGTTGGCTCAGACCTTCGAGGGCGTAGAATTCACTCTGTACAGGAATGAGAATTGAGTTGCTGGCTGTGAACGCGTTGATGGAAAGCTGTCCAAGTGAAGGTGGGCAATCAATCAGAATATAGTCATAATCATTCTCAATCTCATCGATGCTCTGCTTCAACCTAGTCTCGCGGGCCATGAGTGATGTCAGCTCCATCTCGGCACCGGCCAGCTGAATCGTGGCTGGCACGATGTCTAGATTTTTGCGGCTGGTGTGATGGATCGTCTCCTTAATCGGAATTTCATCGACCAGGACATTATAGACATCCTTGTCCACTTCTGCTTTAGCAATTCCGAGTCCACTCGTAGCATTTCCTTGGGGGTCGATATCAATAATGAGTACTCTCTTGCCCACAGCCGCTAGACTGGCGCCAAGATTGATGGTAGTCGTTGTTTTGCCAACGCCCCCCTTTTGATTTGCAACTGAAATTATGTGCACCATACTGTTCTCCATTAATCCTTCAACAATTCGATTGTAATTGTGTATTTCTGATCCGTCTGATTTTCGCTAATCTTAACCTTAGTACCAGAATCTTCCACCAACTTAATCGTCTTCTTGATGGTATTGATTGGCACCTTTAAATCGCGGCTGGTCTTGCCCGTGATCTTTTTCTTAACCTTATCTGCTACTTGGGTTTCCTTGACCTGATTGTTTTTCTGCGAAATTAATTGTTGCACCAATTTCTCGGTCTCAGCCACGCTGAGGCCGTTTTTCACAATGGTCGAAAGCGCCGTCTCCTGGAGGTCAGGTGTGAGCTTCAAGAGTTCCCGGCCGTGGCGCTGGCTAATCTCGCCAGAGACGAGGTACGCCTGCACATGAGGCTCAAGCTTCAACAGCCTCAGCTTGTTTGCCACATAGCTTTGCGACTTACCAACCGCCTCAGCTAACTCAGTTTGAGTCGACTTATCAAGTTCCATTAAGGATTGATAGGCTTTAGCTTCATCAATTGGATTGAGGTTTTCTCGTTGCAGATTCTCAATCAGGGCGAAAGCCGCGGCTTTTTGATCATCCATGACCTCAACAATTGCCGGGATGGTCTCCCATTTAAGCTGACTTGCCGCCCGAAAACGGCGTTCACCAGCAATAATCTCATATTCACCATCTTTGAATTCGCGCAGGATGATTGGCTGGAGTAAGCCATGTTCCTTCAAAGTAGCGGCCAACTCGTCAATTGCCTCGTAAGTGAAGTTCTTCCTGGGCTGAAACTTGTTTGGGATAATTCTGTTCAGTTCGATATTCTGAATTTTTTTATCATCTGATGTCTTCTGGTGCCGATTGCCAAAAAATGAAATGGCCATATTTATCAATTACTCCTCTAAATCCATTGTTATTCTAGTTTCACGCTTCATTGTCTTCGTAAGTGCTCAGGGCCTTACCAGCTTGTGGCGCTACTTGTTTAATTGTGTTTCACAAGCTAGTCCCCTCCACCTTACTGGCCAATCGCAGCGTTTCACGCTTTATTGCCTTCGTAAGTGCTCAGGGCCTTACCAGCTTGTGGCGCTACTTGTTTAATTGTGTTTCACAAGCTAGTCCCCTTCACCTTACTGGCCAATCGCAGCGTTTCACGCTTTATTGCCTTCGTAAGTGCTCAGGGCCTTACCAGCTTGTGGCGCTACTTGTTTATAATGGTTTCTTGTTAGGCATCCCTGCTTGGCGGGGATATTTCTTTGGTGTCGCCTTGACCTTATCGATTACCGTCAACATTCTCTGTTCAGCGGTCTCTGGTAAAGTCACAACCTGATTGGTGCGCAACTTACCACCCAATTTAGCAATCGCCGTTGCTGAATCCTGTAACTCAGACTCACCACGTGGCCCCTTTAGGGCCACGAACGCACCACCAACTTTAGCAAACGGCAGGCAATATTCACTGAGCGTATTCAGCCGCGCAACTGCGCGCGCCGTCACTAAGTCGTATTTCTCCCGGTAGCGACGATCCTGCCCCACATCCTCGGCACGTCCGTGGACGAGTTCCACGTTGTCCAGGCTGAGCATAATCACTAGATCACCTAAGAACTTAATTCTTTTGTTGAGTGAGTCCACGATTGTCACGGTTAAGTCCGGACGGAGAATCTTGATTGGTAGCGATGGAAAGCCAGCCCCAGCACCAATGTCGATTACCCGTGCGTTTTGCACAAATGCTGCTGGTAGTTCCAATAGAGGTAGAATCGAGTCAAGAAAGTGCTTCAAGTACACGTCCTCTTCAGCTGTAATGGCGGTGAGATTGACGTGTTCGTTCGTCTCTACCAGGAATTTAAAGTATTGCTGGAATTGAGTGACCTTTTGGTCTGTCAGCTCAACTCCCCGATCTGCTAGATATTGTTTGAATTCTTCAGGTTTCATTTTTCTCCCGTGAAACTTGTGTTTCACAACTAATAATGTACTCCATTTAAGACAGGCAAGCAATGCCATTTCGGTGATTTCACAGTCTCAATTATGAGTTACTTTTGCCACTGAGTCAAAGCACTTCTGCAAAATATTATTATAATGAGTTCTCGGTATGCTTCTCGATTTTAAAATGGTGCATTCGTGCATAAAACCAGGCAGCCAGTACAATCGAGAGTAAGCCTGTCACAGCAAAGATTATCTTCAAATCAATCACGTCACCTAAGGGACCAAAGACCACCATTCCTAACGGCATCGCCGTCATACTGATAATATTCACGACCGAGAAGACTCGGCCCATCATCGTTGGCTCAACAGTCTCCTGCAACAGCGTCGTGTGTGCGGTGCTCAGCCATGGCATGAAGAGGCCACCAAACATCATAACAAGCGAGAAGAGCCAGTTATTTGGCATGAACACCATTAGCCCAAAGGCAAAGCCGTCAACCGCCATCACTAAGAAGATCATGCGAATCTTATTCTGAATGACACCGTGCCACGACACCGCAATACCTCCGAGTAGCGAACCTACGGACCAGGCGATCTCCATCACCGTTAAGTTGAAGACCCCGTTTCCCGGATAGGTCCGCTCGATAAAGATTTGCGCTAGAAACGCTGATGGTGTAATTAAAATCCAGAAGGCGAAGAAGCTGGCAAACAAGTACGTTAATAGCCTACTCCGTCTCACATAGTTTATCCCGATTTTCATCTCCTTGAAGACGGACTCGAGCTCACGCTCCTTATTGATATTCTGGACCTTCACGAAGCTGAAGATCGAGATACCAATCGTCGCGGTAATCACGTCAATCCAGAAGCTTCCTAGTAAACCAAGCGAGCCAAACACCACCCCGCCGAGGGCCGGCCCCGCCAATTGTGATATAGCATTAATGGTCTGATTTAGTCCGTTAACGCGGGGGAGATGCTCCCCTGGTACAATTTGGGGGACTAATGCACTGGCCGCCGGCGTCTGGACTCCCGTCCCAACGGAACGAGCCGCCAACAGGATTAGCAATAACCAGAGGCTCTGGTAGCCCATCTGATAGAGCAGTGCCATGACCAGTGTGATTAGGGCGATTCCCATATCCGAGAAAATCGCCAGAAATTTCCTATTATAACGATCGGCAAAGACGCCACCGAATAAGGAGACGATTGCTCCGGGTATCAGGTTAGCTAGCGTCGCATACGTCATCCAAACGCCGCTCTCTGTTTGTAAGGCAATATACCACACGATAGCAAAGCCCGAGATTGACGAGCCCAGCATGGTAATCGCCTGGCTCGTCATCATCGTGGTAATTTGTGTGCGCCAATCTCTGTTAATCATTATTTGTACTCCGGTCAACAAAAAAGGCTGAGATGGTTGTTGCTAATCTCAGTCAAACATCGCTTCAGCAATAAAGAATTATATCTTTTTTAAAAGATTAACACAAACTAGGGTTATTAAACTACTTTCCAGTATAATATCAGCAGGAGGATTTTTTATGATTATCAGCATTATTGTTATTCTACTGCTTATCTTCTCGGCAACAGCCGGCTATCGCCTTGGTTTCACCAAGCGCATCGTTAGCCTGATCGGCTTTTTCTTTACCGTGGTCGCCGCTAGCATGTTCAACACAGACTTTGGTACGTGGATCATGGTCAACATCATGCAGAAGCCACTGGTTGAAGCGACGGAAATCGATAAGATGCTCTACCACTTCATTGCATTCTTACTGATCATGCTGCTCGGCAAAATCGTCGTCCGCTTCATCACCCGGCTCGTGCCCACCTCCGCGAAAAAGCGTGGCCTCATTTCCTGGATCGACGGCGTCGCCGGCGCAGTTGTCTCATTTATCATCACCTACTTCGTCAGCTATCTGGTCTTATCGATGCTCAATGCACTCCAGATTGATTGGTTCATCCAACAAACAGTTGACTCACAATTCTTGCGGTTCATGCTTTATGAGACCCCCGGTTTGTCACAGAACATCTTTAATAGTATCTTTGGTATTGACGCAAGCGGTTTACAATTATCACTACTTTAATTTAGGCGTAACGAGGAGGAAGAATAATGAAAATTGGATTTATCGGTACAGGTGTGATGGGGACGGGCATGATTGCCAACTTAATCAAGAATGGCTTTGATGTGACTGTCTATAATCGCACCAAGGCACATGCACAAAGAGCACTAGATTTAGGCGCACAATGGGCGGATACGCCAAAGGTACTCACAACTCAGGTCGATGTCATCATCTCCATTGTTGGCTTTCCAAAAGACGTTCAAGAAGTCTACTACGGTGACACCGGTGTTTTCGCCGGTACACATGCCGGCCTCACAGTTATTGACATGACCACTAGCAGCCCACGCCTAGCCGAACGAATTAGCCAAACTGCACAGGAGTTGGGCATTGCGGCTTTAGATGCCCCAGTATCCGGTGGGGACTTGGGTGCCAAAACAGGCGCGTTAACTATCATGGTTGGTGGCCCAGTTGAGACCTACGAGTCCATGCTCCCAATTTTTCAGGCGATGGGCAAGTCAATGCACCTCTTCGGCGGATCAGGTAGTGGCCAAAGAACAAAGCTGGCCAACCAGATCATGATTGCCGGAACCATGCTTGGTATGAGCGAAACCTTGGCCTTCGCCAAGAAAGCTGGCTTGGACGAACAAGCAGTGATTGACACCCTCTCTGGCGGTTCTGCTGCTAACTGGAGCCTCCAGAATTACGGACCACGCGTGCTCGCCGGCGACTACGCCCCCGGATTCTACATCAAGCACTTCATCAAGGATCTGCGCCTAGCAATTGAGGAAGCGGAGCAGATGGAGATTAGCTTGCCGATGCTTGAACTCGCGAAGAAATTATACGAGAAGTTACAGGATGAAGATGGCCTCGGTGATTTGGGCACACAGGCATTAATCAAGTATTACGAGGGCTAGTCGCCCGTAATCTCTAGTGAATTTGGGTCAGCTTAGATGGGAGTTCCGTTATGAAATTAATCGGTAATATTATTTGGTTTATTTTCGGTGGCCTAGGTGGGGCTCTGGCTTGGTTTGGGGCGGGCTTGCTCTGGTCCATTACAATCGTTGGGCTCCCCATTGGCGTGCAGTGCTTCAAGTTTGCCCGGCTCTCACTTGCACCATTCAACAAGGAGGTGGTCTACCACACAACGACCACTAACTTTGTCGTTAATGTGATCTGGTTACTGATTTCAGGGCTGCCACTCGCTTTAACCCATCTGGCTAGCGCTCTTCTGTTAACTATCACCATCATTGGTATTCCTTTCGCCAAACAATCATTAAAGCTTGCGGGCCTGTCATTACGCCCATTTGGCGCCACGATTGTCTAGTTCAGACTGCCCCTGCTCCCCCTTTACTATTTCATAAACTAATATGGGGATTCTTCATACTTTCTGAACGTTTACTTTACACAAAGTTGCATTTTTCTTTATGTTTGTCCGCTATGATGTAATCATACCTAGAACAGATGGTTATGATTAGCCAAATAGGAGGCACATAGATGACAGAAACTAAGCAAAGAAGAAAATTACACTATGGCGTCGCTGCCGCAAGCGCGGCAACAGTTGCAACCACAATATTTTTAATCATTAAACGTAAGAATAAATAAATCCCTTCAGAAATTCTCTCCCTAAGCCAGATCCTACCAATTTCGCTGATTGGTAGGATTTTTATTGCCTCTCACCAAATTTTTTCGTCAAAAAAAACCGTTCTCTGAGTGACTCAACCCTCAGCAGAACGGTTATATTATTTTGTGATAACCGATGCTCAACTACGCTCTGGCAGCTGCTTCCATTGCTAATGCGTTAACGTAGTTCACTGGCTGGTCGTAATTTGGCTGGAAGAACATGTTAACCATCGACAACTCATCAATCATCATGTGTTTCTGAATCGCTAACGAGATCACATTAGCAGATTGGGCGCAATCATATTTACTATAGAACTGTGCTCCCTTAACTTCCCTGGTCTCTTTATCCCAGGTTAAAATCATCAGAATTGGCTCAGTACTCAACATGAATTCTGGGCGGTAATCCTGCTCTAGAGTAACACTCACCAACTCGATTCCTCTTGCCTTACCACCATCAACGGTTCAACCAGATGCCGCTAATGTCTTATCGAACAGTGCAACAGCACTAGTTGCCTGCGTGCCCAGATATTTCACGGTCGGTTTCTCGATGTTCTTACCAACTAAGATTCCCTGTCGTACAGCATTTGTTGCCAGCGGAATGTAGTCATCCTTGCCGGTTGGGTTATATTATACAACCGACGCATCTCCGGCTGCAAAGACATCAGGATTGCTCGTCTGCATGTACTCGTTCGTGATGATTGCGCCGTTTGGTTCCATATCCAATTGGCCTTTCAACAGGCCAGTGTTTGGCTTGAAACCTACTGCCAAAACAGCGATATCAGCAGTATAGCTACCTTTATCCGTCTTCACCGTGACTTCATTATCACCGCTAAAACCAACTACTTTTTCGCCTAGCTGTACTTTGACGCCGTGGTCCTCATAGTCCTTTTGTACCCGGTCGGTTATTGTTTTGTCAAAGTTCTTTGCCAGCACCCTTGGCAATGCATCGAACAACGTTACATCTTTACCTGTCACAGCAAATTGTTCGGCAATCTCTACTCCAATGTAGCCAGAACCAATGACTACAGCCGATTTAATGCTTGGTGCGATATCCTTTAATGCCTTTGCGTGCGCGTAGTTCTTGCAAAGCATTACGTTCTTATTATCAATTCCCTCAATAGGCGGAATTACGGGTGCCGATCCCGTTGTGACTACTAACTTATCAAATGTGTCTTTTGTCTCTACGCCGGTCTTCAGATCCTTGACTACCAGGCTCTTTGCATCAACATCCACACTCAAAACATCGTGTTCCATCTTCATATTTGCGCCAAGGCTCGCCAATGATTCAGGACTTGAATAGAACATCTTCTTCGGGTCTGATACGTGGTCGCCTACCCAAAGCGCGATCCCACAAGAAAGGAATGAGAGGTTATCATTTCGTTCATACACCGTAACTTCCCAGTCCGGTTGCTCTTGTAAAATAGTCTGTGCTGAAAATACGCCTGCATGTGTACAACCAATTACTGCAACTTTCATGAATAATGCCCCCCAATTTTCATCCGCTAGGATTTTTAAATTACACCCCCTATTGAAAACTAACTCACAAACTTGTCAACGCTTACATTATTAATATTATCCTGTTCAGCGTACGAAAAAACGCTATCTAGCCAAGCATTAGATAACGTTTTCGCCGTAAAAATTATTTCGTAGACAATTTAATTATGCAGCATCGTCTTTAGTAACTCGTCAAGTTCACCGCACTGACTTCTGGTACCGTTAACAGTTGTTCCGCTAGCTTAGGGTACGTCAAGCTCTGGGGGCGCTTAATCGCATAGCTAACTACGAAACTCTTACCAGCTTCCACTTCCTCTACCTGAAAGTCCTTCGGGATGAAGCGAATCTTGTGCTCGGTGAAGAAGCGCTCCACCACGGCCTCTGTTCCCGCTGTACCAATCAGTCTAATCTCGATATCCGTACCCATATCCACGCGTAAGATACGTTCAAGGAATAGCAGCGCAGAAAAGAGTGCCACGCCACCGATAATTGCAATGGGATAATACCCCATCCCCACAGCAATCCCGAGTGCTGCGGTAGCCCAAAGCGACGCAGCGGTTGATAGGCCCCGCACAACCCGCTTGGTCACCACGATCGTACCTGCGCCTAGAAAACCAATCCCACTCACAACAGCCGCAATCATCCTTGCAGCGTCGTTTGCCACGAAATTCGAGACATCAGCATTCTCGGTAGCCATCCTAATCGCCTGAAGGGTCAGCTCCTGTTGAATCATCGCCACAACCGCGGCTCCGATAGCCACGAGCACGTGTACTTGGACTCCCGCCGGACGATTCTTCTTCTGCCGATCCCACCCGATGGCGCCCGCAATCAGGGCCGCAAGCAGGATACGAATAATAATTTGTTCAATTTCTATATGTAGGTTTAGCATAGCCTCTCCAATCAACTATTATCATACTTAAATTATAGCAATAATTAACGTCTACATCGTTCTTTTGTGATTGATTAATTTAGCCAAGTAAAAAAGGTGCTGACAGATAATTCTGTCCACACCTCGTGAAACTAGACGATTGGCGATTGCTTAGCCAAGCATATCTGAGATTGAACGTTTTTCTTTCTCTTCGAACGTGCTCTCTTCTTGACTCTCTGAGAAACGATCATTCAAGATGAAGTCGTTCACTTGTGCCGTCAAGATTTCAACCATTTGTTCCTGATTAATTTCAATCATGCCAGTTGCAACCAATGCACCGATACCGGTCGCAATAATCCAGCTACCAGTAACGATATTTCTCTTTTTCTCATCACTGAAGCCATTCTCTGGGTATGATTCCTCGAGTTTCTTCAAGCCAATTTCCATTGAGAAATCAGAAATGTTTGCACTACCAAATTTACCTTCGACATACATTGCACGGAATAATTGTGGGTGTTTCGCAGCGAAGTGGATGTAAGAAAGTTCGAGGTCGATAAGGGGGTCGCCGGTAAACGATTCTTCAAACACTTTACTCTGCAACTTATCTTGAATCATTGCGAGCACTTGTTGACGTAAATCGTTCATGTTCTTGAATTCAAGGTAGATTGGTTGAGTAGAGCAATCTGCTGCCTCGGCAACTTTTCTGGCTGTAAGGGAATCAACACCATTTTCAATTGCCATCTTGTATGCAACGTCCAAAATTTGCTGTTTGAATATTTCTTTTTTTCTAGCCATTTTTCTTTCTCCTATATCTGTATACTTTCATTATATCTGTTATTTTTCCAAATAATAGTCTTTTTAATAACACAACGTTGTTTAAGGAGCAGCTCAAAATTCGATAATATCAAGCTGTAATTTAATACTATCAACAATTTATTTTGGTGTCCATTAGAAACCTTTAAATATGAAACAGTCCTTAAACATATCAGTGTTATTTAAATATCGTTTTAATAACGAGGGTTTTATTTTGCGAAGAAAAGTTACCAAGGCGATTACTCTCAGCCGTTCTCGCTCAAGGGTAGGCGGGGAACCGTTTTTGCAGAATAACCACTTTAATAATTGCGCAATTCTTCACAAAATAAATTTTTCAAAAAGAACTAAATTGCTCAAAAAATAACATTTTTTAAACCTGAAAGGTAATTTTATTACCACAGTCACTAAATATAACAGGCAAAATAAAAAAAACAACCCCCTGCTACCAATTTTTCAGAGATTACTGGATTGGCTTGGTTGTTTTTATATAACTTCGTTCTTTATTTAATCACTTAGCTTACCGAACAAAGAGTCGTCTTTCGGCTTGGTGTAGGCATCGTAGTGGGTATCGATTAATTCGATCAGTTCTTGTTTGTCCATCTTGATGCCTGCGCAGTAGGACATTAACGCGGCAGATAAAATATAGCCACGCTCGTTTGAGTCCGCTAAATTTTTTGAAAATTCAATTCCAATTTGTTGTCTTTGATAATCTGTCTTGATTTTTACTTGTTTATCTTCCATCGTCGCGCTCCATTTCGTCTCTTAATGTATATTGACATATTACTACTATGAGCTAGCCGGTAAAGAAAAACAACCGCTATTTATCTGTTGAAGAAATCATCCGCGGACACCAGCTCGCGGTTAAATGAGTAGAGTCGTGGGCTAAACCCTTCGTTCTCATCCAGATGTACTTCATTAACTGTCACGTTGCCCACGTTCACGAACGAATCCATCTCAGCGTGGAAAATCGCGGCGAAGAAGCCACGAATAGTCAAGCCGTGGCAGACTACCAGCACTTTTTTGTCTGGATAATCTTGCTTCAAATCTGCTACGAAATCAGCAACTCGGTGTACTAGATCGTCATAGCTCTCAGCCTCATGGGCATACTGTGAGAAGTTCTTATTGAGCATCCCCATGTAATCAAAGGCATCGGGATACTGTAAGCGCAATGGATCAGGATCTTGTGACTCCCACTGGCCAAAGTGCATCTCCTCCACCCGGGGATCGGTCGCAATTTCCCACTTGCCTTTTGTCAAAATTTCAGCTGTTTCTAGCGCCCGCTGTAAGGGACTAGCAAAGACAGCATCGAATTTTTGTTCGTCAAATACTTCACTGACCGCTCGCGCATAGGCGACGCCATCAGGAGATAAGGGCGCATCAAAGCCGGCACCAGAAATCAGGTTCTGCGCATTAGTAGTACTCCTACTGTGTCGAATAAGGGTTAAGTCCATGGGAAAATGACCTCCGTTAAGCTGAATTTTATCGAGAAATGAAAGCAGACGTTAATTTGCCAGCAAATAAGCCTCACAGTACTGCGCTAAGCAAATAGCTCACTACGCCCAATACAATCAAGACTACTAGAGCAACCACACCAAAGATTACGGCTAGCAACCGGTGGTTACGGGCAGATTGTGCGTTCTTGGCACCGACGAGCTTGATGACGTGTCGAATGCTCAGGAGTACATCTAGGAAGAAGAACCACAGGATCAGTGACAATGGAAATTTGATGGCCAAGAAGATTTGCAAAGTCACGACAACGATCATGCAGCTGATACTTAACCGGAACAATACCAGATATTGTGGGTACATCTTCCGGTCCTTGAAATACGCCAGTAGTCCGAAGAGAAATAACGCCCCAAAGAAAACATATGAAAGTATCTGTAGTATAAATCCCATTCTTCTACTCCATCCTGTTCAATACTCATCCATCTTAACATATTAAGTATCAAAAAAGCGCTTTATTTTAGGTGTAAAAAGCCACGAATTAGAAGTAGTCAACGAGCTCAGGTTCTGTCTGTACTAGGGTCAAAGCGAATTGCTGCGCCCGCTTGTCATCGTTAACAATTACCTGCTGCCAGTCTATTAGCTGCTGTAATGTGACAGCACCGAGCATCAGCTGACTAAAGCGGGTGATCGAAATTTCTAAATCAGGACGTTGTTGAGCGGGAGCTTTGGTTAGGCTTCCCGGCGTAAACCGCCCGACACCGTTATTGCGCTCGATTACGGGATCGGTTAATTTGATATTAATTTCAGCGAAATCTGCGCTAAAAGGATATTGTCTGACGAAACTCTGAATATTCACAATTCGCGCCATCATGTATGGAGTAACAGCGGTGGTAGCTAGGTCCGGTTCTGGCAGCTCAAGCCCAAAATACATAGAATTTGGAGTCACCACGCTTAATTGCTGCCCTTCATCTAACTGATTGTTCAGATAAACGAGCAGCGTATTGCTAACTTGAGCATTCACGGCCACGCGTTCAACTACCTGAATCTCGTTAGGCGTTTCAACGTACAGGGTATAGCCTAATAATCCACCGTCAGCACCCTGACACAACAGTACTTGACGCTCATTATAACGGGTCACCAGATAATCCCACCACCAGTCATCCCGCACCAAACCGCCACGTAGATCCTGGACTCTGGCAGCATAGAACGCCTGTAATTTCTCTACAACTGCGGCGAAAGATGCAGTGCTAAATTGTACATCCGAACTCAGATCCGGGGCCACTAACTCCTGCCGCTTAAATGTCGTCGTAGTCCGGTTAAATACTTGCTCATAGCCAAAGCGTCGGTAGAAAGTATAAGAAAACGGAGCGAGATAAGACAGTTCCACCTGCGCGGCATCCATCTCCACCAATGCCTGACGCATCAGTTTGCTAGGGCCACCTTGGCCGCGAAACACTGGGTCACTCATGACAACACCAATCCCCCGCATGGCCAACTGGCGCCCAACGAAAGAAACAGGTAAATTAATGGCGTACAACCCGGCGATTACCCGCTCTCCTACGGTTGTACGATAAACCGCCGCATGGTTAAATCTGGCCCAAAAAGCGGCTCTTGTCCACACGTCATCAACCTTTTGAAATGCCTGCAAATATAACTGTTAGAAGCTCGCCCGCTCTTCACTCGTTAGCTCATCATTCATCATTAATCCTGTTCGACCTCTTATGTTTTCGCTTTCAGTCTAATTGTACCAATGAACTCGGCAAAATAAAGGCTTGGACTTAATTATTCACATGCTATACTAGTGCAGTAGATTATGAATATTACATTTGAGCTACCCTAGTCCGCAAACTAGTGGGAATCTCACTCAGCGAAACTTCCTCGTACGTCACCACGAAGCGGCCCTTATGTGTAATCTTCAGGTAGTGGTCTGGCAGAAAATCCTTCATTCCCATGACGTCTAACGTTAGACTGTCACCAGTATGATCAATCGTCTCGAAACGGTAAGTTGGCATGTCATGATCATCACGACTGATTGGTTCCACTCCCGTTTTGACATACGCACTACTTTCATTAACCAAGGGGTTTAACTTATCGATTATTTGAGCAACCACACCCGAGCTGTTTGACGTGACCATAAATGCCGCACTACCCAATAACACCAGGACGCCTGCCACCATAATTACTAACTTTACTAACTTCTTCATGTTCTACCTCCTATAACCTTTTGTCTGCCAATAATTTAGCAAGAACCAGCAGTAGGAGAAATGCATTTAACTTACAGCTAGCTAACAATCTTGTCACTCGGAGGAATACATTTGACTAAAAAAGAATTTAGAACCACCCAACTATATCGCCTCAAACAGGCTCAATTCACCACGAAAAAAGAGAGTTTAGCCCTCACGCAACTGCTACTCGCTCACCCAACATTCAAGTCTGCCAAAAGCATTGGCATCACATACTCCGGCGCGCTCGAGGTCGAGACCAGTTTAATCATTCAAGCAGCCTGGCGGAAAGGGAAACGCGTATACCTCCCGAAGACGCTGCCTAACCGGCAGATGGCCTTTATTGAACACACTGCAAAAGACGAGCTGGTGCTAAGCTCATTTGGTGTCCCGGAACCACGCTACGAAGAACGACGCGTCAACAATGAGGTTGACCTCATGATCGTGCCCGGAATCGGCTTTGCAACAGACAGTCATTACAGAATTGGCTTTGGTGGCGGCTATTACGACCGCTTTCTGGCCCACTACCCAGGTCAGACTGTAGCACTGGTTCCAACTGCAATGCAATTTGCCACCGCGGAGTGGCAGATTGAGCCATTCGATATCCCAATTCAGGAGCTGATATTAGCGTAACCACCGTCTAACGACTCATCTGGGCAAAATAAATAGCCTAGCACCAGTTTACATTTGTGACTAGGAATATTTGATAAACTACTAAACTACTTGATTGCTTACTTAAAGGCACCCGTGAATGCGGCAATACTGAGAGATAACATGATTACACCAAAGAATGCGCTATACCAGATACCATAACCCGCGAATGCGGATGTATTCTTATTCCCATGAGTTTTAATCCGCATGAATTCACTGTAGGTATTATAAAATTGCCAAACAGCAACAATCGCGGAGGTTACAACCCTGTGTATGATACTGACCGTACAATATCAGGTTTGAAGGGCCTCATGGGAGGTAATTAACTAGAATCAATCACTTCCTACAGCTCAAATATCTCACAACTAAGCTACAATAAATAAATGTAAGTAATACTCAATTATAGTGCCACGGGAAAGTTCCATTATTTCCTCCGACACTTTTTCTTTACCTGCACAATTTATAAAACATTGTTATTATATTTTACTGATGATTATAATTCGTTTTTCTTTATTTAGGTCCTCGATTCTCGCTATAATGGAATTGGATACGAAACACCAGAACAACAGAGAGGGTGAGCCTATGACAAGAACGAAAAAAATTGTGTTTCTATTCATTATTCTGATACTTTTCTCCCTGTTGTTAGCAAACATCATTGCTAATCAACGGGCAGTGTCTTTACCGTTCTCACTAGTTCTCCCGGTGAGATATCCCCTATTCTCAGCACCAATAGTCAACTACCTTTTCTGGGGGAGCCTGGTCGCGCTAATCATATTGCTAATCCTGGCGCTCATCATCATCTTCTGGCCAATTGATGCGCAAACTCGTTTGGTGAAGAAAGACGCCGGACAGCTGACGATTGATAAGAAGGCCATCGATGGCTTCGTGAACTCGATCCTTGAGCAGGAGCACTGGATTGTAGACCACTCGGTCAAGACCCGCCTCACCAGGAACAAAATCAAGGTTTCGGTGAATGGGACGCTCCGCCCAATTTTCAATGCACGCGAGAAAAGTAGTCGGTTGATTAATCGAATCGAGACGGAGTTGCATAGCCTACTTGGAATTGAGGATAAGAAGAAGATTCAGATTGAGCTGAAGGACTTCAAGTCTGGTAACAAGCGCAATGCACCCCGTGTAGTTTAGGAGGATCAGCTATGGAAGAGATGATTAGAACATACCGGTTTCCCATCATCGGTGCGGTTGTCGGCTTGATTCTGGCAACGTTAATCTTCACAATCGGTTTTTGGAAAACCATCCTAGTGCTCATATTGACTGTGCTTGGTGCTTATTTAGCCTTTAAGTTACAGCAGTCTGGAATTTTACAGAAAATCAAACAGAATTCAACAAAGAAAAGAGGATCAAATTAATGGATAAAACAATGTCAAAAAGCAAGGACCAATTAACATCAAAAGATATCAACGAGCAGGTGCGAACAGAGACTGGCCAAATCGATTCCACGCAAACGGGCAAGAAAGATTCAGGAAGTTTGAGCACACAGGATGTAAATCAGACTAAAGATAGCTCAAAGAGCCAGATTCGGGGTGATTTAACTTTTGATGATCAAGTAATCCAGAAGATTGTTGGTATTGCACTCGATAAAGTTGATGGTCTGCTTAGTGTTGATGGCGGCTTCTTCTCTAATATTACTAGCAAACTGGTAAACACGGATCAAACGACAAGCGGTATCGATGTGGAAGTTGGCAAGAAACAAGTTGCCGTTGACCTAGAAATCGTTGCAGAGTACCAGAAACGGATTCCAGAAATCTATGATAAGATGAAGGACATTATTCAAAGAGAGGTTCACCAAATGACGAACCTGGATGTGGTGGAACTAAATGTAAATGTGGTCGATGTGATGACTAGAGAAGAACACGAGAAGCAAAGCGACACAGTGCAGGATAAATTGAGTCGCGCAACAGAAAAGACTGGCGAGTTCATCTCAGACAAGACTGAACAAGCAACTGAGGCAACAAAGCGTGCCGTTGATAAGAGCAGAAGCCGTGCGGAACAGATTCGCTAGAATAATGAGGAACCAAGGGTAGAATAGAATGTTGCGACAGGACATGGTTAGCTTTCGAGTACTAGTGAACTTGCTCAAAAACTACGCAGCAGTTTGAAGTGCAAGAAACTAGACGGAGAAAGTTATGTCCTGGAGCACATTTACAAGTTGCGACACCGAGCGCCCAGCTTCTGAGCACTAACGAACTTGGCTATCAATTACATCGTAATTGGTAAGACAAGAAGTTAGGCGGAGGAAGTTGCGAGGTGGAGCACAATTACAAGTTGCGACAGGACATGGTTAGCTTTCGAGTACTAGTGAACTTGCTCAAAAACTACGCAGTAGTTTGAAGTGCAAGAAACTAGACGGAGAAAGTTATGTCCAGGAGCACAATTACAAGTTGCGACACCGAGCGCCCAGCTTCTGAGCACTAACGAACTTGGCTATCAATTACAACGTAATTGGTAAAACAAGAAGTTAGGCGGAGGAAGTTGCGAGGTGGAGCACATTTACAAATCCCAACACAACATAACCATTTCCACCAAAAAAGGCAGCCTCACGGCTGTCTTTTTTTATACTATTCTGCTCTAATCAATTCGTTAATATCCTGTGCTTTCACAGTCCGATAAATAAAGATTTGGAAAACTGCCCAAACAACTAACAGCATTAGACCCACAACGATAATTTGTGTGGTTGGGAATAGGTAATGATTTAGATAGTAATCGTTCATCATCTTAAATAGTCCGTAGGAAACTCCCACGCCTAATCCCGTTCCAATAACTCCACCGGTAATCAACAAAATTGCGTTTTGAATTCCCAGCATCCCTGTAACCTGCTTCGCTGTCATTCCAACAGATTGGAACATTGCAAGACTGCGTTTTGAAGTGAGCAATGTGGAGAAAATATGACTGACAATCGTTGCCAGACTCACAAGTGAGAGTAATGCAATGAAGCCATATATCAGAATTCTTACTCCCAGCATCAAACTTCTTTGCTTATTCTGTTCAGCGATATTATCCGTGGTGTAAGCGTTAGGAAATTGTGCCCTTAAAGCATCATTCACACGTTGATGATTTTTAGAATTTGCTAATTTTGCTGCAGCAGCAATCCCAACATCATCGGAGCCCTTTCCCACTTTTGCAGCTATTTCCTTAAATTGCTGTTGACTTACGACCAGCGTATTATCCAGATTGAAATTAGAAATCATTTTGGTTGCGACATTATAAGTATCGACAACGACCCGGCTCGTGAGTGTATAACTGTACTTAGTCTTATTTGCTCCATTCTGTGACCAGTCAGCTAGCTTAAGTACAAAATTATCCTGCACCGGGAAATCTGAAATCACTTCTGACCGACCTCCACCCAGATCGTAGGTCATCTGAATCGAAATCAAGGTTGGCTTACCATTAAAATCGTTTTGGAAATCCTGTTGATTGATTCCCAAAACATAAATATCGCCATCCCTCTTTTCATCAACAGCTTCCCCACTTTTGGTATAGGTTTTGGGATATTCAGCTATTGCATGCATAAATGAACCAGATTGATAATTTTTTAGCTTATCAGCCTCTCTAAATACGCTTTGCAGTTCAGCTTCATCGGTTTTTTTATCCCTATCCCAGAAAACGATATCGGCTGATTCCCTGTAGTTTATTTCTTGAATAAATGAGCTAACAAAAGCTGTTAAACCAACAAATAGCATTAATGTAAAAATCAATGTAGCCATCATCGTGCGTTTCTGCGCCGAGCGGCGGTAATTTCTCATTGCCAATCTAGCCGTGGGCTGTTTAACATGTCTGATTAACCACGTGTTTTTCAGATGACGTTTCGTGAGCTTAGGACTAGGATCTAGCTGCTTAATCGCATTAATCGGTGTGACCTTTGCCGCACGTCGTGCTGGCCTAAATGACGCAATTATAGCCATCAAGACCATGAAGAAAAGTGCAACAAGCAGAGGTGGCCAATCGATGACCGTCTTAATCACCAAACCTGCATCCCCTTTTGCCAGAATTTGGTTGATTAGCTTAATCACACCGCTCATCCCAACGACACCAAAGCCATAGCCAAGCACCATTGATGGCACAACTAGAATCAAAGCTTGCTGATACACAATTTGACGAATCTGCCTAGGTGTAGTCCCGATGGAGCGCAATAACCCATAGCGTTTTCTCTGCGCCATCACCGAAAGGTTGATACTCGTGTAGATTAGAATCAAGGCGACAACTCCAATAATCGCCAGAATTACTAGCACAACCGTCGTTGTAACTGCAGCGGCACCGATACCACGCGATTGACCCATGGTTTGAAGGGCAGAATTCAAAAACTGTAAATCCTTTTTCTTTACCTTTGCTTTTGCCGCAATCTTATCCATTTCTGCATAGAAATTGGTGTATCTTTTCGGAATCACAGCGATGTTAATTGGTCCGCTAAAATCATCTGAATAGCCCAGTATCGAGCCCGTATTAACCAGGCTGCCCGTGAAATTCATCATTCGACCAACTACATTAAAGGTCTGTTTCTTTCCCGCAATCGTGAAGGTGACTTTACCATCCACGATATCGTCATAGCCGTCCGGGACCAAGACTTCATTTTTAGCGTTTGGTAATCTCCCACTCGTCAAAATCGGTTTGGCTAGATCATACAAGGACTTTCTAGGCATCGTTTTGAAATCAATATTTACATAATAGTTACTGTCATCGACCTCAAATGTACCCTTTGTTTGTGAGATAGCCGTCAATTTGAATGCTGAATTATTCAGTATTTCTTTCTGTCCACTTACAGGAACATTATTAAATTGCATGACGTAACCGCCGGAATCTTTGGTCTGAATATCGAACATCGTTCTTTGACCGCTGCGCAATCCAACAAGCACAGCAACCGCAAGTGTTGCGGCAATTGCCATTGCGATAATCGTCATGATAGTACGTTTAATATCCGTTTTTAGCAGGCGTAGACTTAATTTCCAAGTTGTTTTCATCGCGCTTACCCCTCATTCAGCAAGCCGTCTTCAATCGTGATGATTCGACTGGCCTGTTGTGCAATGAGTGGATCGTGTGTGATTAAAACCACAGTCTGTCCCTCTTTAACGTTGGCGTAATGCAATAATTCCATGATTTCCTGGGAGTTTCTCTGATCCAAGTTACCCGTGGGCTCATCGGCCAGTACAATTGCTGGCTTATTAATCAACGCCCGCCCGATTGCTACTCTTTGCTGTTGTCCACCGGAAAGTGCTGCAGGAAGGGCATCCTCCTTCCCGCGTAACCCCAACGTGTTAAATAATTCAGCTAACTGCTCATCGGGAACGTTCTTGCCATCCAATTCCGCTGGCAAGGTAATGTTCTCACGTACCGTCAGATTAGGCAGTAGGTTATAGAATTGGTAGATTAAGCCGACCTGACGGCGACGAAAAATCGCGAGTTGAGTCTCATTCAGGTCGTAGATATCCGTGTCATACAGCTGCACTGAACCACTGGTTGGTCGGTCAACCCCACCCAAGAGGTGGAGCAACGTTGACTTGCCCGAGCCACTGGAGCCGACGATTGCGAGAAATTCTCCTTCTTCAATCGATAAGTTAGCCTGGTTCAATGCAGGTCGTTCCTCACCAGGATATTGCTTGGTTAAATTTTTTGCTGTCAAAATAGCCATCTGACTTCCTCCATCTTTATTTAAATTCAGTATAGTTGGCGAAAGTGACAGCTAGGTGACAACAACCAAACTAACGAAACAAATCAACGCGGTAGCTTACGCCAGCCGCAATATTTTGCACCGAAACATTGCCACCAGTAGCAGTAATTATTCCCTTGGCGATGGCGAGGCCAATCCCCATGTTGTTCGGTGCACTCTGACTTCCACGATAGAATCGATCAAACAGATGCGGCAGGTCAGTTTCAGCGATTGCTTCTCCCGCGTTTTCAATTGTCAAAATTACGGAAAGTGGTGTCTGCACAGCTTTCACTTTAATCAGACTATGTTTTGGTGCGTGTTCAAAGTTGTTTTTGAAAATATTTATTAGAGCTTCCTGCATCAGCTTACGGTTCACGGCGACCACAATATCCTGCGGCACAGCGTAGTCGAATGACAAATCCGCGGTAGTAATCGCAGGCAAAAGAAAGTTCAAACTCTCCGTGAGCAACTGATTTAAGTTAACAGGCTCCTTGATATTACTCAATGTGTGGGTGTCGACTTTGGCAAGCAGCACCATCTGCTCAACCAGACCGGCTAAACGTTCATTTTGCTGCTGTAGCCCCTTTTTGCTCTCTGCCAGATTCTCAGGTGTCAGCAAATCAATCATATTACCACTCGTCGCAATCGGCGTACGTAACTGGTGCGCAATATTGGTAATTGCGTAGGTCAATTGCTGACGATCCTGCTTCAGATTAACCGCCTGGACCTCGCTCTGCCTGCGGTAGCGATACAGTTCATTGTGAATCTTCGAGAACAATCCTTCGTCATTTTGCACCAGCGAGTATTCACTCTGACCCGTTCCTGTCGCCTTAAGCAGTTCATGAATCGCAGCTAGCTTCTCGTTAACCAGCTTTAACCACCTATATAAGGTAAATACAACCAAAGAAACAGCAACTAGGTATACGGCTAACAACAGTAAAAATTGCTCCGGCAATAAAACGATAGCCAGAGCGAATACACCACTGAGAATAACGATTAATACGCTGCCTAACTTCACCACCAAACGAATTTCGGGCGAATCATGCATTATTTTGTTCATCGAAAAAGTACCCCATTCCCCTAATCGTGCGAATCATGGTTGGCTGATTTGGTTGCAACTCAATTTTCTCTCGCAGACGCTTAATTGTAACCGTCAACGTATTGTCACTGACGTATTTCCCCTGCACGTCCCAGATGACTTGCATCAACTGTTCGCGTTGTAGAATCTGATTGTGATTCTCGACCAAGAAGCGTAAAAGGCGCCACTCTAGGACTGTCAATGACACGGGAACGCCATCACGTAGCAAAATCTGCTTGCCGAAGTCAAAAGTTAGCGCTCCTATTACTAATTGTGCTTGTGGGATTAGCTTGTTCATTCTTGCCTCTAGCACATGTAAACTGACCGGTTTTAGCACGTAATCTTCGGCCAGACCTAATCCTGTGATAATCCTATTTTCTTCGTCGTTGGCTGTTAGAATCAATATCTTGCTAGACAAAAGTTCGTGCCAGCTTTTAAGCCACGCTAAGCCGTCACCATCGGGCAATCCAAGATCGAGAATGATAATGTCAGGTGTTTCATTTTGGATAAGTGCTTCAGCCATGCTCAAGTTTTGAGCAATATTAACTTGGTATTTTCCCGTAAAATACTCGGCCATGCTGTTCGCTAGCGCCTGCTCGTCCTCGACAATTAGTAATTTCATCGGTCAGCCTCCCCGTCTTTGTTCTGTGTATGTCGAAATGTAGTCTCAGTATACCCGATGCCTTTCGAAATCAAAAATAGTGTCATTACTTTTATAGGTAAAATTTTCCCGAAAAGGTGTGTTTTTGGGCGGCAAAAAGACTATCATACGCTTGTAAGATTATTAATCTTTGGGGGAATAATTATGCAAGAGAAGTCTACGCGCATGTATGCGCAAGAGGAGCTCACAAAAGTTTATAAAGAGCTCGGAACTTCAGAGAATGGTCTCACTAAGGAGGCTGCGGAAACCCGTCTAGAGCATTTCGGTCCAAACACCATCAAAAAGGCGCAACGCGAATCCGAATTTAAAACCTTCATCAAGAACTTCCTGAGTCTCATGGCAATCCTACTTTGGATCTCAGGTTTCATCGCAATTTTCACCGGTACGCCCGAACTTGGGATTGCAATTTGGGCAGTCACCATCATTAATGGGGTCTTCAGTTATTACCAAGAACACGCCGCCAAAAAAGCAACGGATTCGCTGCTAGGCATGCTGCCACAGTTCACCAAGGTCTATCGCGACGGAGAAGTAGTTAATCTGGAGTCATCTCAAGTTGTCCCTGGCGATATTTTTGTCCTCCAGGCCGGCGACGCAATTCCAGTTGATGCCCGCCTAATCGAGGCCACCTCACTGCAGGTCGACGAATCCGCCCTCACAGGTGAATCGGTCCCCGAATCGAAGAAGGTTGGTTTTGAGGAAGGCGAAGGTCGTTTTGCGGAGAGTAACATCATCTATGCCGGCACAACTGCCGTTAGTGGCACTGCAAAAGCCGTAACGCTAACAACAGGTATGGCCACAGAGTTTGGTCACATTGCCGCATTGACGCACGAACAGAAAAAGACGGCAAGTCCACTTCAGCTTGAGCTCAACCGTCTGACCAAGCAGATTTCCATTATTGCCTTCTCGATTGGCCTGGTTTTCCTCGTTGCCGCGATTTTCTTCGTCCATTATCCATTCGCTAAATCCTTCGTTTTTGCACTTGGGATGATTGTCGCCTTCATTCCTGAAGGACTTCTACCAACCGTCACACTTTCCCTAGCGCAGGGTGTCAAACGCATGGCTAAGAAGCACGCGCTTGTTAAGGAGCTCAGCAGCATCGAGACCCTCGGTGAAACTACTGTTATCTGTTCGGATAAAACGGGAACATTGACGCAGAATCAGATGACTATCAACCATCTCTGGCTTCCCAAAAACGAGTTTGACGTGACAGGTCAAGGATACGTCAACAACGGAGAAATTACCTTAAACGGTAAGTCGATTAACGTCGCCGATTATCCAAATCTTGGTATGCTCGTTCAAGTTGCCGCACTCGATAACGATACGCAAGTTGAACAAGCTGATGGTGAACCCAAAATCATGGGAACACCAACGGAAGCCGCATTGATCATCCTGGCCCAAAAGGCGGGTTTTGATATCAAGCAAGCTAAGCTTGATACACCACGAGTTAAGGAGTTCACATTCGATTCAGAACGAAAAAGAATGTCGACTATCCATCAAATTGAAAAAGACAGCTATCGCCTCTGTTTGAAGGGCTCACTAAGTGACACAATTAACCTATGCGACCAGATTCAGGATGGTGACACGCTGCGCCCACTCACGGTTGCTGACCACGAACGAATTGACGCAGCAAACAAAGAATATGCCTCATCAGGTTTACGTTCCATGGTCATCGCTTATCGCGATTTGGGTCAACTTGACGAAGATGAGCTGAACGCAATCGAGTTCACCGAAGCTGAGAAGCATCTGACATTCGTCGGCTTAGCAGTCATGTCAGACCCACCACGTCCAGAGGTTTTCGCAGCTGTCAATGAATGTCACGAGGCCAAAATCAAGATTATCATGGTGACAGGCGACAGCTCATTAACGGCTAAATCAATCGCTGTTCAAATCGGGATTGTTGGTGAGAATGCCCGCGTTATCACCGGTAGCGCGCTCGAAAAAATGAGCAAGCAAGAGCTAAAGATTGCCCTAGCTGACGAAGTTGTTTTTGCTAGAGTTGCGCCAGAGCAGAAGTACAAAATCGTCTCGACACTGCAAGAGATGGGCGAAGTCGTTGCCTCGACCGGCGATGGCGTAAATGATGCTCCCGCACTGAAGAAAGCTGACATCGGCGTGGCCATGGGTAAGATGGGCACGGATGTCGCAAAAGATGCTGCAGACATAATTCTAACCGATGACAATTTTGCTTCAATCGTTGCGGCTATCGAAGAAGGTCGTGCGGTTTACAGCAACATCCAAAAGTTCCTGATTTATATTCTCTGCTCGAATGTTCCTGAGGCATTTCCTTCGATCCTGTTCCTATTCAGTCGCGGATTGATTCCGTTGCCTTTAACCGTCATGCAAATCCTGACCGTCGATTTGGGTACCGATCTCTTACCAGCACTTGGCTTAGGTTCTGAAAAGGCGGAACCAGGAATTATGAAGCAGCCACCTCGTTCAAGGAACGCACATTTACTAAACAAGCGCGTGATCTGGAAGGCTTTTGGCTGGTATGGCCTAATTGCATCCCTGATCTCGACCGGCGCATACTTCTTCACCAACTACGAAAATGGTTGGCCTAGCGTGTCGCTCGCGGGTAGCGGATCGCTTTACATGGAGGCCACCACGATGACTTTGGCGGCTATCGTCTTCTGCCAGGTTGCTAACGTGCTTAACTGTCGGACGCAGAACTCCTCGGTTTTCTCAATCGGATTGTTCAAAAATAGATTGGTCTGGTACGGCATCATCTTCGAGATTTTGTTATTAGCAGTCCTCATCTACACACCTGTACTGCAGGGCGTATTCAACACAACCGCTATTCAATGGGTTGATTGGGCATTCCTCTTTGCCATCCCAATTCCATTGTTCCTGATTGAGGAGTTGCGCAAGCTTATTGCAAGAAGATCACATCCAGAATTATATTAGTTTATAGACTTTAAAAGCATAGCAAAATAGCCCTAACACTGTACAATAAAGGTGTTAGAGCTATTATTTTGGAGAAAATTTATGAAAACACTTTTGCTAAACTCACTTGAAATCAACATTAAGCAATCAGACATCACTAAGGAAACAACTGACGCTATCGTTAATGCAGCCAACAAGGAAATGATTCCTGGCGGCGGAGTCGATGGTGCAATTAATCGAGCTGCCGGACCTGATCTTGGATCTGCACAGAGAAAGCTTGGTCCCATCGAAACTGGTGAAGCAGTTATTACTGCCGGTTTTGCACTCCCAGCTAAATACGTCATCCATACAGCAGGACCTATATGGCATGATGGTGCAAATGATGAGGAACATGAATTGGCGGCTTCTTACCTGAACAGTTTAAACCTAGCTAAAGAACACAAGCTGACTTCTATTTCATTTCCGGCAATCAGCACAGGCGTTTACCATTTTCCGCTCGATTTGGCAGTGAAGATTGTTTTTGAAACACTAACAGAATTCAGTCAAAATCCCGGTACAGTTCAAGTTATCAATCTAGTAAACTTTGATTCAAAGACAAACGTGGTCTATGAAAAATATTTTGCAATGAAACTTGACTAGTTTTGTTCCCAAAAATCAGGCTCAGAAAGTGAACCTTCACTTTTAACAAGAAATGGATTCTCTATTCTAGGACTAAGAATTATTGTTCCATTGTCCTTATAATCCACAACATATTCTTGATTATCCTTCAACTTACTTCCGTACTCAAATGGTAATGAAATAATTCTCATATCATCTTTAACAGTGGCTTTTACAATTAACATCACATACCTCCTATTAACAATCAGTATGTTCTTTGATTCCCGTTAACACAATTTTTCAGTCCAATTTATTTCTTATTAACTGCCATCCATACTTCGCTGTATGCAGATTTGCCATCCTCGTGCATCTTCGTGAACGAGAAGTTTGGTAATGGTGCTAGCTCATAATCGACGGAGCCCAACCATTGTGCATAAATTTGTGCGTACGTTTGTTGTAGTGTTTCTGGAAATGGTCCGTCACTTGGGAACACTGCCCATGTACTTGCAGGCACTTCCAAAACTTCAAGTCCTGCTGGGATATCACTAACAGCATTTGTCGTCAAAACACCGATCATGTGTATCAACATTCCCTCTTCCTTCATGAAGTTTGCGTCCGCATTATAAGATGCATTCACCACTTCTTTTGGATCGAGATTCTGCAATTCATGCATCTGGTCTCGTTGTTCTGGAGTGATTGATTGCGCCAGTTTCACGATTTCTTCGTTCACACCCTCAAACTGCATTGGCACACTTTTGGCAGCACCAACAAGGTTGAAAGCTGGTAATTCTTTAATTTGATATGTCATAGGTTGTCCTCCATTTACTTGTATCGAAAAGTTTAGGACTGGCAAAACCTTGGTGAGCCCGCTTTTGGTCACATCAGAAGGTAAAAATCCTGTCCATCGCTTGAAAGCACGCGAGAAACCATCCACGGAATCGTAGCCAAAATCATAGGCCACATCAGTCACCTTTTGCCCAGCTAACAACGCCAAATTGGCCTCTGATAGCCGACGGCGTTTGATGTATTCCGTCAAGGTCATGCCTGCCAAATAGTAGAAAACTTGGTGCAACTGAAACTCTGACATGTTAGCTTCTGCAGCAAGCTGTTTAACAGTCAGCGTGTCGCCCAAGTGGCTCTCAATATAGTTGACCACCGTGTTCAATTCCTTTAGCATCGTCTCGCTCCTTTCGAAAATCAGTATAGCAAGTGCGGAAATTCTCAACTCGACATTCTTCAATTAATTATATCGGATAAAAAAAGAATAGCCTAAGGCTATTCCTCTGAATAAATTTCATTTCTATCTAAACATCGTCTTTGTCGCTCTCGCCATCACTTTTGGATCCTTTTCATAGTGATGCATCTTCGTGAGTTTGCTCTTATCTAAACCAAGGAAGTGGTAGACAGCAGTTTGTGCGCATCTATACGAATACTGTTCCGTGAATACCATATCAAATGGCATCTCAGCGAATTGGCTGATAAATGCCAAATTCTTCGAGTGCTTTGGTACGACAAGTGGACGATCTCCTACCGCACGTTTGTTGAACAACGCACTTGCATAAGGCATGAAGACTGGCACAACGTTCACAATCGATTCCCAAATTTCGTCATAATGGTTGGCAATATTGTCCTCAGATGTATCCACAGCTGACAAGTGACCCAACAATTCTTCCAAAATCTCGCGACCATTCATCTCGATGAATGGTTTCTTTACGTAATCCCCAACTTTTCTTGGGAACATCGCATAACCCCAGAAGACCGTTTCATTCTCCCTTTGCTCGTGGAAATGAGGCTGATGGTGTACCACAATTGATAATAGATTATTACTCTCAATCCATGTATTCAGGGCATTTCCGGGCTGTTGCTGTGTAATGCGTGTAATTTGATTCAATAAGTAGTGATTATTGGTCGTAACATTGAAGCTCATCCACTCACTTGCTGCCCGGTCGTTGAAGAACTTATCCGGATGTCCGAGGTCGAAGAAGTGTTCGGTAGCCTTCTTCCATAATGCTGCACTCGGGGCATATTCCATATTTTCAACAATTGGTGTATCCAGATCGCCGAACGAGCTACTATCAGTAATCGCACCGTTCGTGTCAAAGACTAAATCTGTATCCTCAACCGGAATTACGCCAGTCTCACCGGTTTCCACATTCTCGTACTTCAAGCCCTTTACAATAATTTCGTCTCGCAGCAACGTATCTTGAAATTCCCAATCAACAATCTTCATATTGTTTACGAATTTAACACCCTTATCCTCAAGTAGACTACGCATCGGGAGAATTAAGCTTTCGTACTGATTAAATGGTGTCCGCGTCACGCCCGCCAGTGTGTTGATTCGGCTAAATTCAAGAATCATCCTATTCATGTACCGTCTAAGTTCCATCGCAGAACTCTCTTTTTTGAACGCAAAGGTAGTTTCCCACATGTACCAGAAGTTGGTCTTGAAAATATGCGGGGTCTTCTTGAACCACTCCGCTATGGTGATGTCGTTCAACTCCTCTTCCTTTGACTCCGGCAACATCATGAGCCGCGTCAGCCAGTACCGATCCAGGTTATTGAATTGCATATGCGAGTAGTCGTTCTTGTCGCCACGATTTCTGATACCCTTGCTATCCATCAAGCGGGCCACGTCATGTGTTGGATGTGCATGGTCAAATTCCAGAATTTCCTCAGTCACACTTTGACCAGGATGATCCAAGGACGGTACATAACTCATTAAATCCCAGAGATTCTCGTATGTCTCTTCGTTGAGCATCCGACCGCCCTTTGCCATGTAGCCTGCGTTATTACTCAAAGTCTGATTACTGTATTCATCCTCATAGTCACTGACCTTCGCACCATCATTTGCACCATGTTGCTCCAAGCCAAAAAGGGTAATCTGCTCACCCCGCCAGTGACCATCCCGAATAAGGTAGAGTGCTGCAGCTAAATTACCGATTCCTGTACCAATCATGTAAGCTTTTTGTGACATTTAAAGCACCTCCAAAGAAAAATTCTTTATCTATACGTTAATAGTATTCCTTTTTAAGTATCCTGTAAATAGATAACAACGCGATTTTTAAAAACGTTACAAATATTTTACAATTCTGTCTCAACTAGCCAGCAAAAACGCGCTACATACCTTGCTGTAGCGAGTTTTTTTAAATAACCACGTTTTAAGAGCTATCATTTGCCCAATACATAAGACTAATATAGACTATAAGTGTAGAAGAGATCTTCTCTACAAATAAAATTGAAAGGATTGATGCCTATGCTACATTGGATCTGGGTATTAATCGTTGGTGCGATTATTGGTGCCATTGCTGGCGCAATCACTAATCGCAGTATGCCATTCAGCTGGATCGGTAATATTATTGGCGGTATCGTCGGAGCCTGGGTGGGGCAATCCCTCCTTGGTGAATGGGGTCCACAATTAGCTGGTATGGCAATCATCCCTTCGATTATTGGTGCCATTATCGTTGTATTAGTGGTTTCGCTAATCTTCCGTGGCACCAGCAAAAAAGAAAAGGCGTAGTTGAAAATTTTCATCCCCCGTAAAAATTCATACTCCTCATTAACATTATTCCCCTTTAGATATTTACATTCGAACAGATAGTAGAATATCGCTTTTTCTCTTTAACTCACCTCATCGAGGTGGGTTTTTTGTATGTCCCTAAATAAAGGTCTTTAAATAAGAAAGAAGCCATATCCAGCTTAACGAATACAACTTCTTGCTTAATTTAGGAATTAAGTTTAATTAAGGTAACAGCAAAAATGCACCTGCAGCAAGCAGACCGCCCACTACATCGCCAACAATTGGAACCCAACTATATGACCAGTCAGACCCACCCTTATTAGCGATTGGTAACACTGCATGAGCCAACCTGGGGCCAAAGTCACGCGCCGGATTAATTGCATAACCAGTGGTTCCTCCAAGTGACAGACCAATTGACGTGATTAGTGCACCAACGACAAGTGGGTTCAAGCCATCGGTAAAACGGCCACGGGTAAAGGCCATCAATGCAAATACCAACATGAACGTCCCAATAACCTCACTAACGAAGTTTGCTGCGTAGTTACGAATTGCTGGCCCTGTTGCAAAGGTACCGAGAATGGCAGCCTGATCCTTAGTCTCCTGCCAATGTGGATAGTAGTGAATCCAGACCAACACTGCGCCAAGGAATGCACCAGCAACTTGGGCAATAATGAATGGTATTACTCCACTCCAGCCAAATTTACCGGCGGCAGCCATCCCTATCGTGACAGCGGGATTCAAGTGGGCGGGTCCGAGAAAGCCAGACACGTACACCCCCATAATCACCGCAAATCCCCAGCCAAGTGAAATTGCTATCCAACCTGCACCCTCACTCTTCGACTTCTTCAAGCTTACGCCAGCCACAACACCATCACCGAGCAAAACGAGTACCAGTGTCCCAATAAATTCGCCGATGCTCTGTACAAAAATATCTCCCATTGTTCTTCTCCTTCTTAAAACAATCACACATGTATGCGTTACTCACCAAATCTGTTGAGATGCTCAAGTCTTGATTCAGCAATCGTCTCTGCCGTTTGAGCTTGTCTCTGGGCCTTTTCCGCATCAGACCACCCCAATAATCTGGCCATCTCATTTACGATAGGCTCTACAATTTCATCCAGTTGATCAGCATGGAATAGTAAGTGATTCGTCCTGCGGAGTAAGTAGTCCACCGGTGTCAATGTCATCTCCTCATTCACAGAATAGTGTAAACTAGCGGTCTCCGCCATGCTCAACCCCGGTGCAGCTTCCAGCTCACTAATGTAAGAAATTACACGTCCAGTATTTGAACCGTAACGATTAGCTAATTCACGGGCAGCAGGCTCACTTAATCCTTTGTCCATACCAATTTTAGTGTAGAAATCAAGGGTCTGCTCAACATTATTTGGATCGAAATGCCCTCCGGATACCTGGAGCTTCGTTGAGTCAATTTCCTTGAAATCTTCATTGAACTGGACTTTGAATTCCCGCCGCAATAACGCGAGTGCTCCAGCAGCCATCTTCCTGTAATCCGTTATTTTCCCTCCCGCAAGGGTAATCAATCCGTCATCGCCTACCTTAAGCTCCGAACCGCGCGATACCTGCGATGCGGTCACAGTTCTTTCTGCCCGTGCAGTCTTCAGCCTACTAATTGCATGTTCGACGTCATCTCTCGATGCTTCCTGTGCCTCATACTTTTGGACAATATTCACCAGATTCTGGAAACTGGCATCAGAAACCTTACCAACATTGGCCCCGCCACCGTTATAATCGGATCCACTATTTGACGCAATCAGCGGCCGCAAGCCAACCCAGCTGGCCTCAATATCCTCTTGCCTAATATGTGCATCTGGGTAACGGTTATTCAAAACGCCTAATAAGTAATCAACATCTTCCTGTTCTACTCTTGGATGCTTAAAGTCGCCGTTAAAGTCTGTATCTGTCGTACCAAAGTAGGTCTTACCTTCTCGCGGAACAACGAATACCATCCGCCCGTCTTGCATCCCCGTATCGAAGTATGTCGGTTGTGGCACCTTCAGCTTCGCCTCGTCAACCACTAGGTGCACACCCTTAGTTGGACGCAACTTCAAGCCGGCACCATCTCGGTCGTCTAACTTGAGGAACTCTTCAGCCCAAGGTCCTGTTGTATTGATGAAGAACTTTGCACGAATTACAAACTCCTCATTCGTCAGGTTGTCTCGTACCTTTAGGCCACTAATCTTGCCGCCCGCATGTTCCACGCCAATCGCTTCAACGTGACTCACCATCAGTCCACCAAGCTCCGCAGCCTCTTTGATATTCTCAATTACAAGTCTGGCATCATTATTGACGTAGTCCAGGTAGACGCCCGCACCCTCTAGGTGCTCAGTCTTCAAGTTCGGCTCACGTTGAAGGACTTCCTTCTTATCAATGATGTAGTTAGCATATTGGGTTCCCGTGACACCAGCCAGTTGATCATACAAGTCCATCGCTACCTTAACGCTGAACATATCAAAGGTTGAATCTGGTTCATCATAGATGGGCAGGAGCATTGGGAACGGCTTCGGGATGTGGGGCGCAACGCCCTGCACAACTGCCCGCTCCTTGACGGTGTCGCTCACGACACCTACATCAAACGTCTTGAGATAACGAATTCCACCGTGAACCAATTTGGTCGAGCGTGAGCTTGTGCCCTCGGCAAAGTCTTGCATCTCTACCAATCCGGTATTCATGCCAGATGCGGCAGCCTGAATCGCTACCCCAGCACCAGTAATTCCACCACCAATAATCAATAAATCTAGCTCTGTCTTCTTCAATTTCTCGATTGTTGCTGTCCGTGTTTCGCTTGAAAATTTCATGATTTTTACCCCGTTTAAAAGCTTTCAATCCAAATTCATTGCCACTTCTTCTGTTAATTAATCCTCTTTGGGTAAGGCGGTATGCTTAAAGACCTGCGTTGCCTTCACCGCTAGCTTCCAGCCCGAGTAGAGATTCTCCCTTCTCTGTTCTGCCATTTCCGGTTCAAAAACACGACCAACCTTGAAAATTTGCTCTAGTTCCTGAGTATCATGCCAGAAACCAACGGCTAGACCCGCAAGAAATGCCGCACCCATCGCCGTCGTCTCCAAATTCTCGGCCCGCTCAATTGGTGTGTTTAAAATATCTGCCTGAAATTGCATCAAATAGTCGTTCTTAGCTGCCCCGCCATCGACACGCAGTGCAGGAATATCAATTCCCGAATCTAGTTTCATCGTATCGACCACGTCTCTAGTCTGGTAGGCCATCGATTGTAAGGTTGCTTTGATGAAGTCTTCGCGTGTTGTCCCGCGCGTTAAGCCAAACACGGCACCCTGGGCATCTGCATCCCAGTACGGCGCACCCAGCCCAGTAAATGCAGGCACAACATAGACCTCGTCGTTACTCGTTGAGTTGTTCGCTGCCTCTTCCGACTCCGGCGAAGTCGCCACCAACTTCATTTGGTCGCGAAGCCACTGAATTGAGGAACCCGCTACAAACACCGAGCCTTCAAGGGCGTAGTGCACCTCGCCGTTGATAGCGTAGCCGATGGTCGTCAACAAGTTGTTATTCGACACAGTTGGTTTCGTGCCCGTATTCATCACGATAAACGAACCAGTACCATAAGTGTTCTTGACCATTCCGTCCTTAAACGCTAGTTGACCAAACAAAGCGGCCTGCTGGTCACCTGCCATGCCCGAGATGGGCACCTTACTGCCGTAGAAGTGGTACTCCATCGTCTCACCGTACACTTCCGAGTTACTCTTCACCTCCGGCAGCATGGCCTTTGGAATATTCAAGATTTCGAGAATTTCGTCATCCCACTTGAGGTCGTGAATATTGAAGAGCATCGTCCGACTAGCGTTCGTGTAGTCGGTGACGTGAACGCCGCCTGTGAGCTTCCAGACGAGCCAGCTATCGATTGTGCCAAATAGCAACTCACCTTTCTCGGCGCGCTCCTGGGCGGCCGGTACGTGGTCCAAAATCCAGCGAATTTTGGTTGCACTAAAGTATGAATCGATCAAAAGCCCGGTTTTGTCACGGATTAGCTGCTGGTAACCTTGATCCTTCAAGGAATCGGATATTTCGTTGGTCTGGCGAGATTGCCACACAATCGCGTTGTAGATTGGTACGCCCGTCTCCTTGTCCCAAATCACAGTTGTCTCACGTTGATTCGTGATTCCGATACCTTCAATCTGGCTTGGGCGAATATCAGAATTGATGAATGCCCCGGCGATTGTCGATAAGACGGCATTCCAGATTTCATTTGCATTATGTTCCACCCAGCCTGGCTTCGGGAAGTACTGTGGGAATTCACGCTGTGAATCCGCCACCTTGTTCCCATCGTGGTCAATGATTAACGCTCTGGTACTTGTCGTTCCTTCATCTATTGCCATTACATACGTTTTAGCCATTATTTACTCCTTTTTAGTTACAACACGGTAAACGTTTTCATCCATACTGAAATATTACTATACCAGACCCATTTTGGACAAAGATTTGTTCCGCAAAACGCATGTGATGTTCTGAGCTAATTTCATACCCGAGGCGCTACTCTGACCACAGGTCAATCAGGTGGGCCAATCTAGACCAATTGATTTTTTGCAAATAATTTCAAATTACAGTATATTGTGCTTATTAATGAAAAGAGGCAACATCTGTGGCAGATCTCGTGTATCGACAATTGCTCCAACAACTAAAGAAGAATATCAAAGCGGGCCAGTATCAGAACTTAAAGCTGCCAACGGAACGTGCATTGAGTGAATCCTATGGGGTCAGCCGCTCCAGTGTTAAGCGGGCGCTGAATATCCTGGCTGACGAAGGCGCCATCTTCAAAAAGCGGGGATCTGGAACCTTCATTAACCCGCTTTACTTGAAGAATGATTCTATCTTCCACTACAACACCGGGCGCAATCTCGGTGTCACGGATAGCTTTCAAATTTCCGGTAAAGTGCCACGGATTAAGCTGCTCAGCTTTAACGTGGTCCACCCTGACCCAGAGCTGGCTCGGAATCTCTTCTTAAATGCGGACGACTTTGTCTACGAGATTAAGCGCCTCCGCCTATTTGACGACGTGGCCTTCATGATCGAAACAGGCTATATTCCAATCAAGCTGGCGCCAAATATCGGACCGAACGTCGTCTCAAACTCCATCTTTAATTACATGGAGACGACAGAGAATAAGTTAGTGTCAAAAGCCTACCTCACCATCGCGGCCGAGCCATCGACGACAGAGGATCGGGAGCTATTGGCGCTTGCACCTACCGAACCAGTGGGCACGATGGCCGGTATCTTCTTCCTGGATGACGGTACACCGTTTGAATACTCTAAGATGCGGCTCCATTACAAATACATGAAATACAATACGTTTGTGGCTACCGAGGAATAATAACCTGCAATCAAAAAAGACCTCTTATGGTAGCCCAAGAGATCTTAATAGTTAGATATATTTAAAGGGTCTTATTTGATATACAAAACTATCTTGTTAGACCCATCTTAGCAAGCTAATAGCACCAATAGTAAATAGTACTATGAAGACAACTATTCCGGAAACCAAACCATCAACTGGTTTCCTGGTGTAGTGATTATCTTCTTGATTAGTTGACTTGTATCTTCTATAGAAGAAAAATAGAACTACTAAAAGCAAGAATTGTATTACCAGGGAAGAAATAGTAAAAATTTTATTTCTTAAAATAATCATCAAGAATACCCAAATTGGATTCACCCATCTGTAAATCTTTGCAATTTTTTCAATTCTTTTTGTCATAATCATTCATCTACATTTATAAGCCAATTTGCTTACTTATTCTAAGTATATTTTCAAGATAGCTAACTAAAGTTTATCCTTTATCATATTATTTTTTTGCACCCAAAATTAAATTGGGACGAACCAATTTTCAAAATGGTTGCATTTTATTTTAAAGCCTAATATACTGAAATAGTAAACATAATAAAAAGTGATTTAACTTTGTGGAGGTCAATTAATGACAGCAACAACTGATTATTCATCACCGGAATACTTTGAGCGGTTGAACAAATATTTCCGCGCAGCCAACTACCTTTCTGTTGGGCAACTTTACCTGAAAGATAACCCATTATTACGGCGGCCAGTTGAGGCCAGCGATTTGAAAATTCACCCACTTGGCCACTGGGGTACTATTGCTGGGCAGAACTTTATTTATGCCCACCTAAACCGCGTAATTAACAAATACGATTTGAACATGTTCTATATCGAAGGTCCGGGTCACGGTGGCCAAGTCATGGTCTCAAACTCCTACCTTGATGGTTCGTACACTGAAATCTACCCCGATATTACGGAAGATGCACCAGGGATGCAGAAACTCTTCAAACAATTCTCATTCCCAGGTGGTGTAGCATCCCATGCTGCTGCAGAGACGCCAGGTTCAATGCACGAGGGCGGCGAACTCGGCTACTCTCTTTCACATGGTGTTGGTGCCATCTTCGATAACCCAGACGAAATTGCTGCGGTTGTCGTTGGTGACGGTGAGGCCGAAACAGGTCCACTGGCAACGTCATGGCAGTCAACCACTTTCATCAACCCAATCAATGACGGTGCCGTACTCCCTATACTTGATCTTAACGGATTTAAGATCTCGAACCCAACTATTTTGTCTAGAAAAACGGATGAGGAATTACGCAAGTACTTCGAAGGAATGGGCTGGGAGCCTATCTTTGTTACTGGAGATGACCCTCAAGCATTGCATCCCGTCATGGCTCAGGCAATGGATGAAGCGGTTGAGAAGATTAAAGCCATTCAAGAACATGCACGAACAGAGAATGATCCAACACGCCCAATTTGGCCAATGATCGTTTTCCGTGCACCAAAAGGCTGGACTGGACCAACCGAATGGGCCAACAAGCCAATTGAGAAATCATTTAGAGCTCATCAGGTACCAATTCCAGTCGACCAAACAGACATGACACACGTTGATGCACTGCTAGATTGGCTGAAGTCTTACGGCCCAGAAGAACTCTTCGATGAGAACGGCACAGTCAAGCCAGAAATTAAGGCTATTGCACCAACCGGTACCAAGAGAATGGCAATGAACCCCATCGTCAACGGTGGCGTTAACCCACGTGCATTAAAGTTGCCAGACTGGAAAGATTATACTTTCGGCAACAGCACGCCTGGTAAAGTCGAAGGCCAAGATATGATTGAGTTCGGTAAATGGGCCCGTGATGTCATCAAGCTGAACCCAGATAACTTCCGGGTGTTCGGACCAGATGAGACGATGTCCAACAGACTAAATCATTTGTTTGATGCAACAAATCGGCAATGGCTCGAGGAAATTAAAACACCCAATGATGAGTTTATGGCACCTGCAGGTCGGGTAATCGATTCGCAACTGTCAGAGCATCAGGCCGAGGGTTGGCTCGAGGGCTACGTCCTCACTGGGCGTCATGGCTTCTTCTCAAGTTATGAAGCCTTCCTGCGTGTGGTTGACTCAATGCTTACCCAACACTTCAAGTGGATTAGGAAAGCAGACGAACAAAGCTGGCGCAAGAAGTATCCGTCACTCAATATTGTGGATACATCAACTTCATTCCAACAAGACCATAACGGCTACACCCACCAGGATCCGGGCGTACTTGGTCACTTAGCGGACAAGAAGCCAGAATACATTAGGGAATACCTACCGGCAGACACCAACACCCTTTTGGCAGTGGCTAATAAGGCATTTGCAAGCGAACAAAAGGTCAACTTGATTGTCACTTCAAAACACCCACGGCCACAATTCTACTCAGTTGAAGAGGCTGAAGTCTTGGTCGACAAGGGTCTGAAGATTATTGACTGGGCAAGTACCGACGGCAATTCGGAACCAGACCTCGTCATCGCAGCAGCCGGGACCGAGCCTAACCTTGAGAGTTTGGCAGCCATAAGTATTCTGCACGAACAATTCCCCGACTTGAAGATTCGCTTCATAAACGTGGTCGACTTGTTGAAGTTGCAACACCCATCACTCAATCCACGTGGTCTGAGTGACGAGGAATTTGACGAATACTTTACAAAGGACAAGCCAGTCATCTTTGCATTCCACGGTTACGAAGGCTTAATCCGCGATATTTTCTTCAGCCGCCACAACAGAAATGTACACGTCCACGGCTACCGTGAAGACGGCGATATCACTACGCCGTTCGATATCCGGGTCATGAATGAACTCGACCGTTTCCACTTAGCACAAGATGCGGCCGACATGGTTTATGGAGCAGCGGCTGGTGAATTCAGCTCTGCAATGGATGCCAAGTTGGCACACCACAAGGACTTCATCCACGAGGAAGGTACTGATCTGCCTGAGGTTGAGGGCTGGCAGTGGAAACAATTAGATTAGAGTGTGACGCACCACGGTTAGCTTCTGAGTACTAGCGACTTAGGAGAAAAAAATTAGTAAAGTTAATTACATTTATACCATAAATAGCTACAATAAAAGAGAGCAAGCTTGTCTACAGGCCAATCGCTCTCTTTTTTCATCAGGAGGAATAATTATGACAATCATTGCACCTTCCCTACTAAGTTCTGATACCTTTCAACTCGAAAAACAGCTGCAAGAAATTAAATCTGCTGGTGCGAACTATCTCCACGTTGACGTTATGGACGGCCATTACGTTAGCAATATCAACTTCGGACCAAAGTACGTCAAAGATTTACGCCCGCATACAGACCTCACCCTGGACTGCCACGTGATGGCGGAGCAACCAGAGGCGATTATCGACTCATTGATGGAGGCAGGCGCCGATATTATCACCTTCCATCCCGAGACGACCCGGCATGCTTATCGCTTAATTGAGCATATCCATGAGCAAGGCAAGAAAGCCGGAATCGCGTTTGACCCAAGCGTAGCGATCGCCGCTTACCGTGACCTGCTCCCGCTCGCCGATCAGGTTTTAATTATGACCGTCACCCCTGGCTTTGGCGGACAAAAATTCATTCCCGATATGCTCGAGAAGGTCCAGGAAGTCACCGAATTAAAGGCCCAGAACTATTATGGCTACGATATCGAGGTTGATGGTGGTATCAACGATAAGACGGGTAGTCAGTGCAAAAAATCTGGTGCAAACGTCCTAGTCGCCGGTTCATACGTCTTCGCTGGCTCAATTAAAGAAAATATTGCGCAGCTAAAATAATACAAATTAAAACCATGTCCCGCTTTACGAGGACATAGTTTTTTTCAAAACAATTCACAATGCGATCCAATTCTCGCTAGAAACAGGTATAATCACCACCCAGCGGATGATCTTTATTTTGTTTGGGTAACGTAATCTTCTGCATTAATTTACTTACAACATCCTCAAGTAGAGCAATATTTCTATTTTGTTTCTTTTGCTACCTCGAAGAAAATAGCTATGTTGGAGCTACTCCGTGTCAAGTGGACAGATAAATAATTAAAATCAGGCAATATTTTTTGAGGCATGATTTCGAAATTCTTTCGGAGTCATGCCTTTTAGTGTGCTTTGTCGGCGTTCATTGTTATACCAGCTCATAAATTCCGCTATGTTGTCTATCAATTCTTGCTTTGTATTTGAAGTGTAGAACCTAAAGTACTCTTCTTTCATGTGGCTCCAGAAGCTCTCAATTGAACTATTATCACCTGGTTCTCCCGGTCGCGACATACTATGCAAGACTCCTTCAGCTGATAAGGTAGTGTTAAACAGCCCTGACACATAGCCGCTACCACGATCGCTGTGCAGTATTTCTGGTACTGCACCATATTCATTCTCAATCGCTAACTTAAATGTCTCTGTTACCAATTTTGCGGTTTCTGTATCATCTACCATCTACGCAATTATCGAATGGTCATACAGATCCTTTATCGCACTGAGCCGAAGTTTACACTGATTATTTATGCCATAGAGTAACTCGGTACAGTCTGTAACCCAATATTTATTAGCGTACCCGGGCTTAAAGTTGTGCGTATAGTCTTCGTTCAGTAGTAAATTTTTACTGATAATTTCTTCTTTACGTTTTTTTCTTGGTTTACGTTTGGTCTTAATTGAAGCTACTATATTATTTTCTCTCATGATTCGTCGCATTTTACTATTGGATACATGATATTGTGTATCGTCATTTACATGCATCACTAGGCGCTTTACCCCAAAGATATAGTTGTGTGTTTCTTCTAATTGAATTACGTAATCTAGGATGCCTTGATCATCGATATTCCTTTTTGATGGAACATGGTTTAACCAGGCATAGTAAGATGAACGTGCAACTTGCATAATTTGGCAACTAAGAGCTACACTGAAGCCTTTTCCACTTCTTTCATCTACTTTCTGTGATAATTCTTTAATTGCACGATATTTGTTCTCTTGGAATCCCTTCTTTCTATCTCCTGTAATTTTTTTAAAAGATTATTTTCTGTGGACAAGTAAGTTACCTGCTCCTTTAGTCGCTTAACTTCCAGTGCCTGCTTTTCGGCCGTAGTGAGTAAATCATTTTCAGATTTTCCCTTACCGCGGCGATCAATGAGTCCATCGGGACCGTATTTCTTCAACTTCTTAGTCCAACTGTATACCTGACCATATGAAACGGTGAACTTACGCATGGCACCACTATAATCGTAATCATGTGCAATAACCCAATTTGTGATTTCTATCCGCTCTTTGAGAGTGGTTGATCTTCCTTTATTCATCTCAGATCTCCCAGTGGCCTCTAATTTATTACCACTAGTATACAGTTTTACCCACTGATAGATGACAGATTCATTTGATATATTGTACTTGTCACGTAGAAACGGTAGAGAAGTATCCGTACTGAGATATTCAAGGACGACTTTCTGTTTAAATTCTTGAGAAAAGTGGGTGTATTTCCTTTGTTTAAGCCCACCAATACCTTTAAGCTGATACTGATGTCTCCAACGTTTGACGGTACTTGTAGATAAAGAATGGTATTGGGCAACCTCAGTTATACCCCAGCCTTTATCTAAGAAGGACAATATCTCAATCTTTTCCTCAAAACTATAATGTTTAGCCAAAATAAATACTCCTAGTTCGTGAGACCGGAATTTTAATTATTTCCGTGTCCAACTAACTAGGAGTATATCCAAAGCCCCATTTAAGGGGCTTTTTTATCTATAAAATAAAGTTTAGAAAAGTCTCTATCGTGCCACTTTCATACATGATGTATAGTCCAAGTGGAATGAATACTAAGGGCACAATGATTCGCTTGTATTTTTCAATTGTTTCGGATATTAACGGAATAGAGGATAGCACCCGACTAAGCTCGCAAAAGATAATTATGCCGATTGCAAACATAAGCAACGCCACGAGGGTCTGTGCCCAATCTAACGAAGCAAAATAAGGTATATAGATACCTAAATTATCTCCGCCAGACGCAATTGTCAGCAATGTAACTGTCCAAAACAGTTGATTTGCCTTACTTTGTTCTAATCTTTCAATAATTTCTTCCTCTTCTTCTTCCTCACCTTCTCCAACAATTGCAAAGCGAATCCCTAAATAGATAGGGATTAAACCAAGCAATCCAACCATCCATGCTTCAGGCACGAAATTGACGACATAAGCAGCAACTAAACTCACCCCTACAAGTAAGCCCGTGCCTAGATATTGCCCAGCATAAATATGCCATTTCTGTTTATTCTGTGATAGCTGTGCAAATAAAATAATCAAAACAATTAAATAATCTATACTGGTGGAAATATAAACACCAATAGCAGATATGATTGTCTGTCCCATAAAAAAACCTCCTGTATTAGTCAGTAATAAATCAGCAGATTTTAGGGGAGCACAGACACATTAATTTAGCTATCGCTAGTGGGTAATGCCGGACGTAAGAAAGCATTTTACCCCTCCTCAAAACATAGTTACAAAATAGTTTCTAACTGGAATTCGGTGATTACTTCCAAGTAAAGTATAACCCACTATACTTTACAAGATAAAGTGTGGGCTCTACGAGGTAGTAGCGTTCTCCCTTCCTACTGGGAGAACTGCTATTTTTCTGCGCCTATTATCCGGCTAGAAAAACCTCCGACGGGCTATTGCATAGCGAGCGCATCTCATGCAGAACTCTACCCGAGAGGGGCAAGCTAGTGTTAGCTTAACCACAAAAAAATGAATTCAACTATTAGAATGCATTTTTTTCAATCGATCTTCAGCAATAGGCTGAAGAATATAAGGGAAAGCAGGGTCACTCATATCAACAATAACCTTATCTAACGTTTTCATAATCATTTCTCCGAACCTCTAAGATTTTGTTGTTTCTGCCAATTTGACTTGATATATTCTTTAATAAAAAGCGTATTCCTTTCAGTTAGAAGTTCGAACCAGCCAGCTGGTGCTTCCTCAGACATGCAATAATCTGCAAAGTCTTTTAAATGCATAATTTCATTTTCAGAAATAAAAGCCAACATATCACGTAAGGCTTGGCGTTTATCGCCAGTAGAAAGAGCTAAGCAACTCTCTAAATCAAAGCCTCCAAAGGTCTCAAGGTTCTGTTGCAAAGTTTTCCAAAAAATCTATTTTAGTGTAAAGATTGAGAAAAAAGACAGAGAGGACAGAGTAACGAATCATTTTAAAGGCAAACAATTCAAAAAAGACGTCATTATTGTCGCTGTTGGTTACTACCTGCGTTACAATCTAAGCTATCGTGAAGTTCAGTAATTGTTATATGATCGTGGAATAAATGTTTGTCATACTACGATTTATCGTTGGGTGCAAGAGTACAGCAAAGTCCTCTATTATCTTTGGAAGAAGAACAATAGACAATCCTTCTATTCATGGAAAATGGACGAAACCTATATCAAAATTAAGGGACGTTGGCATTATCTTTATCGTGCAATTGATGCGGACGGCTTAACCTTAGATATCTGGTTACGAAAGAAACGGGATACGCAAGCAGCCTATGCTTTCTTAAAACGACTCCATAAACAGTTTGGTGAGCCGAAAGCAATTGTGACCGATAAAGCACCTTCTCTTGGCTCCGCCTTTAGAAAGTTACAGAGTGTGGGTTTATATACTAAGACAGAGCACCGAACTATGAAGTATCTCAACAATTTAATAGAACAAGACCATCGACCTATTAAACGACGAAATAAATTTTATCAAAGTCTCCGTACAGCCTCTTCCACGATTAAGGGCATGGAGACCATTCGAGGAATATATAAAAAGAACCGAAGAAATGGAACGCTCTTCGGCTTTTCGGTGTCTACTGAAATCAAGGTATTAATGGGAATAACAGCCTAAGATATTTGGAGTTCAGAGAGGGCGCGTTTGATTTTCAAACTTCGCAACAGAACCATTTTAACTATCACGAACTATTTTTAATCACTTTCAAAAAATTAATTCTGCAATAACTCCGGTGAAATTTTCCCAGCATTTAATTCAACAATTTTTCCCGATTGATTATAAACAACCCACTCGCATAGGTTGACGATATGGTCCCCGATCCGTTCTAATAAACGATCAATCATCAAATAACTGGACCCCCGTTCAGCGGTTGTCTCTTGGGATTCAATCGCACTGGTCACAGCCTTCCGAATATCGATATACTGTTGATCGATGTTTAAATCTTTTTCAGCACCTTTACGAGCCTGCCGTTCATCACGATTAACATAGGCATCCATGACTTGCTCTAACATCTTTCGAATGTCACCGGCCATTTTACCAATTTGTTTTTCAATCTTGACATCGTTTTTTTGATCGCTCGTGTTCAGCGTTTCGCGGGCAATGTTGACAGCATGATCCCCAATGCGCTCTAAATCTGAACTGGCCTTTAGAATACTAATAATTTCTCGAAAATCAGACGCCACCGGTTGTTGAAGGGCGATTAATTTAAGGGCTTCTTTTTCAAGAAAAATTTCCTCACTGTTTGTCCGCTGGTCGTCATCGATGACCTGCTGGGCCAATTTTTTATCATACTGAGTAAAGGCTGAGGTCGCCTGATAAATTTGTTCGCTAATGTTAATCCCCATCTCCATAAATCGCCCGTGCAATTTTTTGAGCTCATCTGAAAATAATTCTCTCATCTCATTTCCCCCTACCCAAATTTCCCATTTAAATAATCACTAGTTTCTTGCCGGTCTGGTCGTATGAATATTTTTTCTGTATTATCAAATTCAATTAAATTACCGTTTAGAAGAAAAGCCGTTTTATCAGAAATGCGAGAAGCCTGTTGCATATTATGGGTCACAATGATGATGGTATAGTCACTCCGAATTGCGGCTAGTGTATCCTCAATTTTAGCGCTTGAGATCGGATCCAATGCGCTAGTTGGCTCATCCATTAAAATAATATCTGGTTCGACCGCTAGCACACGTGCCACACAAATTCGCTGTTGCTGACCACCTGAAAAGGCCAGCGCACTTTTATGCAACGAATCTTTAACCTCATCCCAAATTGCAGCTTGTTTGAGGGTTGTTTCCACCCGTTCATCAAGACGCCGCTTATCTTTCACACCCTCTAAACGCAGGCCATAAACGACATTTTCATAAACCGATAACGGAAATGGGTTGGGTTGCTGAAACAGCATGCCGACTCGTTTACGTAGATTAACGACATCCGTGTTAGGCGAATAGATATCTTGCCCGTTCAACTTCAGACTCCCAGTCACTGTTGTATTAGGAATCAGATCGTTCATTCGATTTAAACACCTGAGGTACGTTGACTTACCACACCCCGATGGTCCAATCAGGGCAGTAATTTCGTTTTTTTCAAAATTCAAATTAATCCCATGGAGTGCCTCAGTTTCGCCGTAATACAAATGGACATCTTCAGTAGTAATCACCCTGCTCATTGCCAGTCCTCCTAACCAAAATTCCCAGAAATATAATCTTCAGTGGCCCGCACATGGGGATTCGTAAACACATTTTCCGTTTCATCATACTCAATAACATGGCCCATATGCAAAAACGCGGTATAGTCACTAATTCGGGACGCTTGTTGCATATTATGCGTCACAATAATAATGCTGAACTGATTGCTCAGTGTTTTTAGTGTCTCTTCTAACTTAGCCGTTGAAATTGGATCCAGCGCGCTTGCCGGTTCATCCAGCAGTAAAATATCTGGCTTCATTGCAATTGAGCGTGCAACACAAAGCCGCTGAGCCTGCCCACCTGATAATGCCAGTGCACTTTGATCTAGCTTATCCTTGACTTCGTCCCACAAGGCAACACCTTTAAGACTCGTTTCTAGTCGCATTTCCAGTTCATTTTTATCCGTCATGCCGTTTTTTTTCAGGGCAAACGTCAAGTTCTCTCGAATGGACTTGGCAAACGGATTTGGTCTTTGAAATACCATTCCAATATGTCGGCGAAGCTCATAAACGTTGATTTTGGGGTTATTAATATCCGTATCGCGGTACATAATTTGACCGCCGACCGTGGCAATTTTATCGTTCATCCGATTAAAGCACCTCAGATACGTCGATTTTCCGGAACCGGATGCGCCAATCAGTGAGGTGATTTTATACCGGGGGAAATTTAAATCAGCAGCATGAATCACATGATTCGTTCCATACGAGACTGTTACCTGTTTCGCCGAAAGTGTGGATTCTTTCTGTGGATTAATAATATAGGTTTCATCTAAATTATAATTTTTCATTCTCTCACCTTTATTTTGTGGCCGTCATTTTACGATACGTATAACTTCCGAGTGCCCGAGCACCTAAATTAAAGATCAAAATGACAATAATTAGAACCGCTGAGGCTCCACTTGAAATTTGGTGGGCATCTGGTGTCACCCCTTCAGTATTCAATTTCCAAATATGCACCGCTAACGTTTCTGCCGGTCTCATAGGGTTCAAAAAGCTCGTCGGGCTGAGCGGATTAAAGTTCAAATAGTCCACTACCGGGGCACTTTGCCCAGAGGTATAGATCAAAGCAGCCGCCTCGCCGAAGACCCGGCCAGCACACAAAATAATTCCCGTGATGATTCCTGGTACTGCCGCTGGTAGTATAATTCCTGTCACGGTTTTCCAACTCGATAGTCCTAATGACATTCCAGCTTCACGCTGTAGATTTGGTACCGTCCGCAAGGACTCTTCAATTTGACGAGTTAGCAGCGGTAAGTTGAAAAAAGTTAGTGCAATCGCACCAGCCAAGATAGAGAACCCAAACCCGAATTTAATGACGAACAGGAGGTAGCCAAACAGACCAACGACCACTGATGGCAGTGAGCTTAACACTTCAATCATTGTTCTGATAACATTAGTAATCCAGTTATCACTCGCATACTCGGATAAATAAATTCCCGCACCCAATGCGATTGGGAAAGAAATCAACAATGTCAAAATTAACAGGTACAGCGAATTAAATAATTGATCCCGAATACCACCACCCGCACTAAATGCTTGTGCTTCCGCTGTGATAAAGTGCCAAGAAATATTCGGTACGCCATTAAATAGAATGTACCCAATCAGGCCGATTAAAATTAATACCACAATCGCAACGAGTCCAAATATTGTACCAGTTGCAATCTGATTTGATCGTTTAGGATTCATACTTATGCTTCCCCCAATTACCAATAACTCTAACAACAAGGTTAAAGACTAACGACATGAGTAACAAGATCAACGCTAATGACCAGAGCGCATTATTTTGCATCGTCCCCATGACTGTATTGCCAATTTGAGTTGTTAACTGACTTGTCAGCGTTGACGACGGTGAGACTAAGCTCGTTGGCATTAACACCGCATTACCAATCACCATTTGTACAGCTAGCGCTTCGCCGAATGCCCGCGCCATGCCAAAGATGATTGCCGTTAAAATTCCAGGAGTCGCCGTTTTCAGAACCACTTTTCGAATTGTTTGCCAACGGGTCGCCCCTAATGCTAATGAGGCCTGCCGGTAATGAACGGGCACTGCTCGTAAGCTATCAACAGATAACGAGGTCACCGTTGGTAAAATAATGACAAACAATACCAATGTGCCAGATAAAATCCCAAACCCAGTGCCGCCGAAAATATGGCGTACTGTTGGTACAATCACTGATAATCCGACAAACCCATAGACGACAGATGGAATACCAACTAGCAACTCTGTTACAGATTGAAGTAACTTGGTCCCTCGTTTAGGTGAGATTTCGGTCATGAAGACGGCCATGCCGATCGCGAACGGTGTGGCTACAAGCGCTGCTAAAATTGTGACACCAAATGATGTGACAATCATTGGTAACGCGCCGACTTCTGGATTTCCGTGACTATCAAGCACCCCCGGATTCCAATTTGTACCCGATAAAAATTGCCCCAGCTTAACATGGTTCTGTGTAAAAGTGGCAATTCCACGTGAAGTAATAAAGTACAAAATGCAGCCGACCAATACTGTGATAAGGCCAATACATAAGTAACAAATTGTTTTTCCGAAATAATCTTCGCGTGTCGCTTTAGATGATTTCATCAAATGCACTTGAATATTATCTTTATCCATCGTAACCCTCCTAGAGCTTGCCGTTTTGGGGTATTGCAGCTATTTCTTAATTCTTATTATCGGTAACATTGTTGTTCGCATCCTTAGATACCTTCATATCGTGAATGCTAATATAACCCATTTTTTTCACTAACCCCTTTTGCTGTTTCTTCGCGACAATATAGTCTAGAAATTCTTTGGTTGCTTTATTTGGTTGACCCTTAGTATACATATGTTCATATGACCAAATTTTCCAGTCATTTGTTTCTACATTCGCATCGGTTGGTTTCACATTGTCAATTGAAAGTGCTTGAAGCGAATCGTTAACGTATGAGAAAGCTAAGTAACTAATTACGCCTGGGGTTGTTGAGACAATTTTTTGAACCGTTCCGCTAGAATCTTGTTCTTGAGATTTGACGGCCGTTTCACCGTTCAAAACGGCTGCTTCAAACGTGGCACGGGTTCCACTACCTTTAGCCCGGTTAACGACCGTAATTTTTTCGTTTTTACCACCTAATTGTTTCCAGTTGGTAATCTTGCCTGTAAAAATTTGTTTTAGCTGGTCCATCGACACATTCTTAACACCAACGTCCTTGTTAACGACCGGGGTCATTCCAACAACGGCAACTTTGTGGTCAACTAACTTGCTTGCTTTAATACCACTTTGTTGTGAAGCAAAAATATCAGAATTACCAATTTGAACGGATCCCTCTTGGACTTGACTTAATCCCGTCCCCGATCCGCCTCCTTGAACGGAAATGTTAACGCCTTTGTTCTGAGATTGATAATTAGATGCAGCCTTTTCAACTAATGGTTGTAGTGCGGTTGAGCCAACCGCCGTGATCTTGGCTGACGATGAGGAACTACTACTATCACTCCCACCACCATTACCACATGCCGATAAACCAATCGTTACGACTCCCAACGCTGCAACTGTTGCAAAAAATCTCTTCTTATTCATCATTCTGATCTCCCTTTCAAATGATTACTGGTTGTCTGAACTTGGTACATTCTTAATATAAACAACGAACGTAAATATCTAGTCATATTTATGTAAAAAAGATGTAAATCATTTTTCTACCACCAAGCCCACGATTTTGACCGTGCATCCACACAAAAAGGGACTGAACAAAAAGTAAATTTCTGTTCGGTCCCTAAACTTTCATCTATTGATACCACACCACTTGAGATCATCTGAGTAGTTCTTTGTAACCTATTGATTCAGCTCTTGTTCCGAGTTATTCAATAATGTATGCAACATTTCTAGATCTGATTTACCTGGGTTAAGCTCAACTAATTCCCCAGTTCGACTATAAACGATCCATTCTGACAAGTTAACAATGTGATCACCAACCCGCTCTAATAACCGTGATACCATGAGGTAACTAGAACTGGCCGTAATCGTTTTAGCATCCTGCCGCATTGCGGCGGTGATGCTGTCGCGTACTAAAATATACTGTTTATCGACTTCCAAATCAGCGGCAGCCCCTTCACGCGCGACTTTTTCATCTGCTTGGGCATACGCATCCAATACTTTTTCTAGCATGCTCCGAACTGAAGCCGTCATCTCGGCAATGGCATTTTCAATTCCCACAACCCGTTGACTACCACTAGCGCGAATCGTTTCGCGTGCAATATTAACGGCATGATCGCCGATTCGTTCCAAATCTGAACTGGCCTTTAAAATACTAATAATTGAACGAAAATCATCCGCCACAGGCTGCTGTAACGCCATTAAATTCAACGCCTGAACTTCCAACCCAGTTTCTTCTTCATTAGTAGTTTGATCTTGTTCTATTACATGTTGTGCGAGCTCCTTATCGTGGTCAATAAACGCCTTTGTTGCTTGATAGATCTGTTCACTGACGTTAATTCCCATTTCAATAAAGTGCCACTTTAGCTTTTTTAATTCATCCGAAAATAATCCGTCCATTGAGACACCCTCCATTATTACAGTATGATCCAGTTAAACGTTACTGCTATTATACCCATACTAATGTAAAGATTATGTAAATATCTGGACATAAATTTAATTTTATGCCATTAATAATGGGTAGACTAGTTTTAATGTTTTGTTTATGTGATTAGAAATTCGGCTCATTATTGGAGGAGTCACTTTGATTAAGCATTTATTATTAATGACGAAACAGTTACCACTATTCATTCCAATCAATGCCTATTGCAACGAACAAAATTGGTTCGTTCACAACACAACCAGTTCTGACGAAGCGTTAACGATTCTAAAAACGCAAACTGTGGCGGCTGTGCTATGGGATACGACATCGGTTGACTTTAATGAGACACTCACGGCGATATCACATATGCGTGAAAAAGTAATGATCCCCATTATTATGCTCGCTAAAGAGCGCAACCCAGAACAGATACAACAACTATTTCACCACCATGTCGATGACTACCTAGTTGAACCCTTTGATTACCCAGAGATCATTGCAATTCTCAAACAACGATTTTGGTTATATGATCAGATCACTGATGCTAATACTGAGTCAACTGACACTGCTCACCAAACGGTTGAACCGTCAGCCCCCAAGCAACTCACCTTCAATAACCTCACCATTGATCTTCAGCACTATCGGGTATTGCGAGATGATCAGGATCTAGGACTCACCCCGAAAGAATTCAAACTACTCCACTACCTAATCCAACATCCTAATCAAGTTCTTAGTCGGGAACAACTATTACAGGGCGTCTGGGATTACTATATCTTAGGTAACTCACGAATGGTCGATATTCACATCAGTCATTTACGCGATAAAATTGAGCCAGATCCTCAAAATCCAATCTGGCTTCAAACCGTCCGTGGCTTCGGTTACGTTCTTAAAAACTAAAAAAAGGCCCAAAAGCTTTCTGCCTAAAAAATCCACCCACTACAGCATCATTTTTAAAGGACGTGAAAACTTTTGAACCCTATAGATAATAATATAAAATTTGCGCTCAGTATTAAAGATAAAAATGTATTTTTTTATAAATACCAATACCAAATAATTAAATCAAGACATGCAAAAGTGTTCTCGACAATCGTTAAAATTCATCAGGAAAGCTGCGATTACTGTGGCTTCTCCAGTTTTAGTCACAACGGACACTACGTGTCCCGAGTAACTTATTTAACGGCTAATGCCAGTGAACCAGTTTACTTGGAACTCCATAAAGAACGGCTGATCTGTAAAAATTGTGGCCGGTCATTTATGGCGAATTCCGATATCGTCGATAAAAACTGTTGTATCTCTAAGGCGACCCGACAGAAGATATTGATGAATTTAAAGGATGATCGAACTCAGACTAGTATCGCAATTGACGCTGGAGTTTCATCCAGCACTATCTGTCGCTATTTAGATAACTATGATGATTTGTTTCATCGTAATCTCAATTATCTACCCGTTCATCTTGCGATGGATGAATTTAGAGGTGTTGGCGGCAAACTTCATTTCATTTGTATTAACGGTAATGGCGTGCATGAGATTCAACAAATCCTTCCAGATCGATACAAGAATAGTATCATTGAGTATTTCAAGCAATTTCCAGAAAGCGTACGAGCACGGGTGAAGACAGTTACAGTGGATCTGAATAGTTATTATCAAGACATTGCCAAATTAATGTTTCCCAATGCCAAAATAGTTATTGATCGCTTTCATATTATCGCTAAGATGACCCGTGCATTCAATCAAAGTCGTGTTCAAACTATGAAAAAATACAATAAACAATCTGCCGAATATCGAACGTTAAAATTCTCATGGCGGCTTTATTTGAAATACGCTAAAAATTTAGACGAAAAACAATTATTTTATGATCGCCATCTTCGAAAACAACTCACACAATTAGAACGAGTGGAAGAAGGGCTGGCGGTTAGCCCTGAGTTAAAGGCATCATACGAATCAATGCAAAACATCATGAAAAGTCTCAAAGATCACGATAAAGATGGCATCGTTAATTATTTGTACAACACTCAAAACTCAAGTCGACAGATGAAAGAAATTTTTCGTACCTTCAAAAAAAATCTGGAAGTAATTTTGAATGCGAGTGAAACAGGCTATTCAAATGGTCCGGTAGAAGGCATGAACAGAATGATTAAGCAAATTCAACGAACTGCGTTCGGATTCCGTAACTATCATCATATGATTTCACGCATTAAACTGCGCCAAATGAAGACTAAACCAGATAAAAAAGCAGAGTTGAAAGTCGCATGACTTTCAACTCTGTAAAAGCTATCTATCAACAGGATTTGACAAAGAGCCCCGCCTTTAGAAAGTTACAGAGTGTGGGTTTATATACTAAGATAGAGCACCGAACTGTGAAGTATCTTAACAATTTAATAGAACAAGACCATCGACCTATTAAACGACGGAATAAATTTTATCAAAGTCTCCGTACAGCCTCTTCCACGATTAAGGGCATGGAGACCATTCGAGGAATATATAAAAAGAACCGAAGAAATGGAACGCTCTTCGGCTTTTCGGTGTCTACCGAAATCAAGGTATTAATGGGAATAACAGCCTAAGATATTTGGAGTTCAGAGAGGGCGCGTTTGATTTTCAAACTTCGCAACAGAACCTGGTTGTTTAACCAGGCAATTTTTCATTCGAATAATCCCTTCTGCTGGCGCTAATTATTCAGTGCAAAAGTATGCTAGAATTATAGGTGACAGACATTATTACGTGAGGTATTTGTATGGCAAGAACAATTACAGTAATTGGAAGCATCAATGTCGACCATATTTTGCAGATTGAACATAACCCGGAACCAGGAGAAACCATCAAAGCGAACCAAATCTCGCTAGCAGCCGGCGGTAAAGGGGCAAACCAGGCTGTGGCAAGCGTCCGAATGGGCTGCAACACCAACTTCATCGGGGCCGTCGGTACAGATGCCGAGAGCAAGTTCATGCTCCAAGAACTGCGACGAAACGGTATCAACACGGCTGGAATCACCAAGATGGACTACGAGACAACGGGGCAAGCATTCGTCCTCGTTCAAGAGGCCGGCGAGAACTCTATCATTGTGAATAGTGGCGCCAATGCCCAACTCTCACCTAAAATGATTACCGCAAACGAGCATTTTATTACAAACGCCGACTTCGTCCTCGCACAATTAGAGACACCGGAGAAAACCACGATTAAGGCGTTTGAGCTGGCCAAGGAACACGGGGCAAGTACCCTCTTGAACCCCTCACCAGCAAGCCCACTTTCTGCGGCACTCCTCAAATTGACTGATCTAGTAATCATGAACGAACCAGAGGTTAAGCGAATCACCGGTATTAAAGAGACCGATCCCGCTTCCTTAACCGAAATGGCCCGCTTCTTCCACAATCAAGGTGTCAAAGTTGTCATCATTACACTCGGTGAACGCGGCTCCTTCTCCTCTAACGATGGTCAGGAAATCGCCGTACCCCCAGTGAAAGCACACGAGATCGATCCCACCGGAGCTGGCGATGCCTACATCGGTGCTCTCGTCACCCACGTCAAAAGAGACTATAGCAATCTAGCGGAAGCACTGCTGTATGCAAGCCACGCCAGCGCATTGGCTGTCCAACAGTTAAGTGCATTTCCTGCCATGCCGACCAAAGAAGAGGTCGAAGCATCAATTGCCCGCCAACAGTAAGAACTTTTGCAGAACATTTTCACATCCGCAATTATTCTTTTTATTTTGCGCGAAAATAGACTAGAATAGAGGTTAACTAAAATAATCGAGGGCTTAATTATGACAAATGAACAAGTTCAAGCCGTAACAATTGCCGGAAACGACTCCGACGGCAGTGCTGGGATGCCTGCAGACCTCCACGCTTTCTTCGCTCGACATGTCTATGGTATGGGAATTCTCACCGCCGCTGTTGCTGGTAATTCCCACAGCATCGCTGCCGCAGAGGTAATGCCACCGGATTTCATCGCCAAACAATTCGAAATGCTTGCTGCCGACTTTCACATTAAGGCGGCAAAGACTGGCATGCTGTCTGACAGTAGAACAATTGAGGTGGTCGCGGATAATCTCAACAAATACGACTTCGGGGCGATTGTGATTGATCCCGTAATTATCACGAAGCACGGTGCAATGCTCCTCGAAGAGGCGGCATATGAGACCTTTAAGAAACGCCTAATCCCCTTAGCAACGGTCATCACACCGAACTTTTACGAGGCACAGAAGTTGACGGAGATGGAGTTGGCTAATCCACAGGAAATCGAAGCTGGTGCCACGTTGCTCCAATCTCTGGGGGCTAAAAACGTGCTGATTAAGGGGCGCCATGATTCGAGGAGCCAAGAGAAAGTCAGTGACTACCTGCTTTTAGCGGACGGATCGGGCATGTGGTTCACTGAGCCTTACGTGGAAACCGACCGCGTCAACGGTACCGGAGACACACTCTCCGCCGTCATCGCTGCCGAGCTAGCCAAAGGCAACGACGTCGCTAACGCCATCTCCATCGCAAAGAAATTCGTTCATGAAGCAATCGCAAACGAGATTAACGTCGGCCACCAATTTGGCCCAATCAACCATTGGGCAGGCATGAATTACTTCGAACAGTAACTTTTATGCTATAATTCTAGGATATTATTTGCAGGAGGCACAGCCTTGAGCGAGACTATTAGAATTGCATATCTATACGAAGACCTAATGAACACCTATGGCGATTCGGGTGACGTGAAGATTCTACGATATTTATTGAACAAAAAAGGTTATGAAGTTGAGGTGGAAAATATCTCCTTAGACGACGAGTTTGACACTGACCAGTTCGACTTCGTCTTCTTTGGCGGTGGCCAAGACTATGAGCAGACCGTCGTGGCGCAGAATTTACCTCGCATGAAAGAGGAACTAGCGGACTACATTGAGAATGGTCAGCCAATGCTTGCTATCTGTGGTGGCTATCAACTCCTTGGTACGCATTACAAGATGGTCGATGGCACGACGATTCAGGGATTGGGTATTCTGCCGCTTCACACCGTTTTCAAATCCGACAAAAGAATGATTGGCGACACGAAATTCATGACCGAATGGGGTGAAGTTCAGGCATTTGAGAATCACTCGGGTCAGACCTTCTTCGATGACCCCGATAAGTTGCATCCCCTAGGCACCATGATTGAAGGCTACGGCAATAATCCAGTGGACGGGCAGGAAGGAATGCGCTACAAGAACACTGTTGGTTCATATGCTCACGGCCCAATTCTGAAGAATCGGAACATTGCAAACGCATTTGTGGAGATGATTCTAGAACGCCACCAGACACGTAGCAAAAGGTTAGACAAGGCCGGCGCGGCTAGTTAAGTCCACTCATTCTCCATTGACACTGCGTGATTCTTCGTCTAGAATGACAACAATACAAAATTTAATGTACAAACCTTTTAATTGTTTCCAGAGAGAGCAAAATGGTTCGTCCTAATTTTAAAGTCCCCCTTCTTCAGGTGACTTCTCTTGAAGTACGGCATTGACTCAATCGGAAACGATTAAGCGGTGCCGTTTTTTTTGATGAGAAGGAGAAATTATTCATGCCACATAATCGTCTTGCCGTTCAATTACCCGGTTTAAACCTGAAGAATCCCGTCATGCCATCAAGTGGAACGTGTTGGTACGGCCAGGAATTTGCTCAGAGATACGATCTTAACCAACTTGGCGCGCTCGTCATTAAGTCCACCACGCTAGAACCGCGTGCTGGTAATCCCCTGCCAAATGTGGCCGAGACCTCCGGCGGCTGGCTCAATGCCATCGGCCTGAAAAATGTCGGTGTTGCAGAAACAGTCTCCGAGAAGCTCCCCTGGTTGGGACACAACTTTCCGGAATTACCAATCATTGCCAGTGCTGCCGGTTTCAGTCAGGCGGAATACGTCTCGGTCGTCGAACAATTGACGCAGTCACCCACGGTCGCTGCCATCGAGCTAAACCTATCATGCCCAAACGTCGATCATGGTGGGCTCGCGATGGGGACCGAACCTGTGGTAGTTGAGGCCCTCACCCGCGCATGTGTAGAAGTATCTAAAGTACCGCTCTACGTCAAACTAACCCCTAATATTACGGACATCACGGCAATTGCAGTGGCAGCAGAACGCGGTGGTGCAGCCGGTCTTACTATGATTAATACGCTCAGTGGCATGGCGATTGACCTAAAGAAACGTAAACCAGCTCTGTCAAATATCACTGGTGGATTATCAGGAGCCGCCCTCAAGCCGATTGCTCTTGCCATGATTCACCGTGTGCGACAGGTAACTAGCCTGCCCATTATTGGTGTTGGAGGAGTAGAAAGTGCAGCAGACGTTCTTGAGATGTTGTTGGCCGGCGCTAATGCAGTTCAGGTAGGCGCGGCAAATTACCATGATCCCCTTGCTTGTCCAAAGATTATTGCTGCACTACCGGTCGTCATGGATTATTACCACATAGAATCACTTTCTGAGCTTACGCCGATTAATGAGCATTAGCAGCAAAAAATCCGTCGTTAGTTGATTAATTCAACAGCGGCGGATTTTACAGTTGGTTTACAGTTGGTTTTCTTAAATTTAGTTGGTTTTAGTAAAGTTAAATATACTTAATGGTTAATTCACCAAAGGCACTAGAACCAGAAATATTCACGACTGGCCCCTGCTTGGTCTGCTTCGCCCCCCTTTCATCAAGTGAGCCAAACGTCGAATTGGCAGTGATCCGCACATCCCATTCTCTGGGCATATAGAGATCAACGTCGCCGAACTTGTTCGTCACAATAATGTTCAGCTCTGTTGGAATTTGAACTTGATCAAAGTAAACGGTCGTCTCACCTAGCGTGTTATTAATATTCACCTGTTCCAAGCGATCCGACTTCAGATAACGGACCGTACTATTCAGCTGACTGTTAATCACAATCTTTCGTTTGCCCGTATTCTTATAGCGTGCCTCCGCCTCAGATTCACCGACTGTGGGTTCTTGCTCATCCTCGGTGTCTTTTACGTTATCTTGTGCCGGCTCATGATGGACTTCTGTGTACTCACCATCAACAACGCCATCAACGACATCTTCCACGAAATCAGAGACTGACTTCTTAAGTTTCTTGTCCGGCCGAGAGTAGACCACGCGCTCGTTCTCATCGTCATCGTGAACGTGGGTCACATTCACGTGAGTCCCCCAATTCGAGGAGTTTTTGTGGAAAATTAACGAGAGACCGATTGAGAGCAGCGTTGCAGCGCCAAGGATTGTCCACGGGGACAGCGCCTCAATTCCGAGCGGCTTAGCAAAGATAATGGCTACGACCGCGACTGGGAAAATCATTCCAGGAAACGAGCCATAAACCAGACTTTTCACAAAAATCACTACGGCAAAGCCAATCGCCACAATCGTCCAGAAACCGAGCTCATATGTAATTAGTCCCATCTTACTTGCAACAAGAAGTGCGGCCCCTATTAAAAACAAAATTCCCCAAAACCATCTTTGATGATTCCGCATTTTCCTTACCTCCACTTTCCTAAACGATCTTGTAGCATTTTATAGTACCGTCGCGACGCATATACTTGCTTATACGAATCATAGAATTGAATCAAGCAATTGGAGAGTGAACGATTAAGTGAGAGAATCTTAGTGACGTTCACAATCGTTGACTTCGATATGCGAATAAATTGTTGCGGGAGTTCCGATTCCAGTTGATAGAGACGCTCGTGCACCTCATACGCATCATCGGCAACGTGGGCAACTACTGCCCGCTCCTCCGTTTCAAAGAAGAGAATTTCATCCAGATGGAGGTAATATTGCGTTGTGTCCTTGAAGAACAGCAGCTTCTTCTGCTCTGCCGCATTCTCTTCAATCACCTGCTGCAGGTGTCGCACCTGATTGTTGTATTCCTTCGCCTTAATCACTACTTCCGGCTCCACAATATTAGAATCAATTTCGACTCGCACGTGCATCCCTATCACCTCCTCCCGTAACTATAGTAGACCATGTTTTACCGCCTAAGGAAATACTTCTCGTCTAAGCGGTCGTCCTGAGTGTCCAAGTTGCACTTTTTCACTCACCAAAATAATGTCTTTGTCTGAATTCTATCATTCTTGTCTAAGAGAAGGTAGTAAATATCCCGTTGTCTTAGAAGGTTGGCTTCATTTATTTCCTTATCTGGTATACTGACATTAAACAGACTAAAGGTGGGATGATCCATGAAAGAATTACAAGTGAAATTCGTGCGGCACGGCCAAACCTTCTATAACTTAATGCATAAGATGCAGGGCTGGTCAGACGCACCACTGACCGACCGTGGAATTGCCGATTTACGAAAAACTGCGCAAGGGCTCAAGCAAATCCACTTCGATGCATTCTATAGCTCTGACCTAAAGCGTGCGATGGACACGGCAGAGATTATCATGCAGGCAAATACCGCTAGTGATCCCGACCTTCAATTACAGACTGATGCTAACTTTCGTGAGGTGGGCTTTGGTATCTTCGAAGGTATTGACGACCAGATTGTTGGCCGAAAAGTTGGCCACCCATTCGGTTTCGATAACTTCAACGATTTCATTAAACAAGCAGGCATCAACCAGGTCAGAGATGCAACCAAAATTGCTGACTCTAGCGGCTTTGCCGAGTCTTCTACGGACGTCTATCACCGCATGGCCGCCGGCTTTCAGGATTTACTTGAGCAAAACGCCACCGGCAGCACCATTCTGGTTGTTACACACGGGGGATTCATCCGCATGCTCGGCGAGAAGTACGCCACTAAGGCCCAACTTGCCGCTACCAACTTACCCGAAAACGGCAGTGTCACAACAGTATTACTAACAGACCAACATGTCCGAGTCTTAGATTTCGCCCGGCACAACGATCAGTTAGATACAGATCAAGCAGTTTAAACAAATAAAAGCCACCCCTTTGGGGTGGCTTTTATGATTAGAAATTATTAGTAATCGTAATTATTGAGATAATAGCTGAGCGGCTTATTTCCTTGCTTGACCGCTTCGGCCAAGCCCTCATAGTGACCCAAGAAGTCCTTAGCTGATTCTAGAGACCCCTTTGGTCGCTTATTCAACCTCCGCGCAACCATGCCAATTTCTCCTGACGTCCAAGCATGGCTCAGTTTAAATTGGAGCTGAACCCGTCTCCTGCGGTCGACTAATCTATCCGCAGCAGTTGCTTGCCCGAGTAGGAGCAGAAGTTGAGCTCGCTTGCCAATTTCTACTGCTGCCTCCGGCTGACCGGTGGCGACATCTAGCAATAACTGCCAACTACGATACTTAATCTGGCTATCATCAGGGAGTGACTGCAGCTGCTCTTGATAGTTCTCTAATACCCTTTGGGCTGCCGTAGTATTCCCCTGCACCAACAGATGAAAGTTTAATGCCTGATTAAAGTAGATAGATTGCAAACACGGATTCTGCAACATCACTGGTTGCTCTACTTCCTTCGTCAGGCGCTTCAGAATCAGCCCTTGCTCGTACTTTGGAAACTTATCCAAATTCTGAACGAATAGCTCAACCTGTGCCTGCGATAATTTGCTCGTCGCGTCTAGTTCATCCATCAGGAAGTCGACGTCTCGTTCCGCCAGGTCCTCAGGGAGATTGAGGATGGCTAAAATGGCTAGCCGCACTCTGTGCTTATCACTTGAGAAACGATTCTTACTATAGAATGTCCTGCTATTTGCTAGCGGAAATTGCTGGTTCAAGAGTTGGTGCTCGACTTCCATCAACTCTTGATCTTTTGGAGTAGAATCTGTAACTGGCATGTTCAAGCGCCTATTTAGCTCCTCCGCAGTGATCCTTAAGCGCTGCAGTATTGCCAAGAGAACCATTCCTTTGATATCAGCATCATCCTGTTCGAAGCGAATGGCCTGTCTTTTGCTAATCAGTCCATCGTAAAGCTCTGGTTGGGTGAGCCGTCGCTCCTCACGTAGTTGTTTAATCACTTTGCCTAGGGCCATGGTTATACCTCCAGTTATGTGACGCTACTGTCACTTATTAACTCCAGTATACCATGAACATTTCCTTAATTCTCGCGTATTTTTGCACTACCTCCACCCTTCTCTTTGAGCTTGCGTGCAGCGTTCTCGGCTTTCTCTAACCGCGAACTCATCCGGAGGTACGCAATGAAATGGAAAACAATGCCGGCAACAATTAGCGCAGCACTCACATAGACTGACCAAAAGGTCGTGATGATTGCCAGACCATAGATTGAAACACTTTTGGCTGGATCATGCTTAATCTCATCGAATACGCCCAACTTAATTTGGTTATCGTGAAGCTCATTGTGCCGCCCAACGTATTGGTACATGATGAGAAATGTGAACGAGACAAACATGGCTACCAAGCCATACAGAATCATGGCTACCTGAAGATCAGCAACTCTGCCTGACTGCAGCGCCGCACTCAGAATATATAACGGATAATCGACGAACGTGATGCTAAATAATAAGAGTAAATTCAGCATATTTAGCTGTCGACTGACCCTCGTCAAGTGACTGAAATAATCATGATGAAAGAGCCAAAGAGTGCCGACGTACAAATAGGCCATCACATATGAGAGAAAAATGGGCCATTGAGCCAGCAATGCAGACGCCAGGTGACCATGGGTAAAGGACAGCATACGAAACTCCAACACCAGAATTGTGATGAGAATTGCAAAGACCCCATCACTAAATGCGTGGAAGCGCCCAAATTCTTTCATATCTACACCCTCTCCATTAAAAAACAATTGTCATCTTCACCCTGATTCTAGCACGTTTGGCAGCTAATATTGGTTCGAAGTGCTTATCGCGTTTTATCTTGGTTGAACTCTTGTCAAACCATGCTAAATAAGCCAAAATAGAATGGTTATTAAATTTCACTTGGGGGGAGTTTTCAATTTTGACACGCAAGGATCCTGTAAAGCTAATCTGGCTGTTTCTCGGCTCACTCATCGTCAACACGGGTATTAGCTTCATCTGGCCGTTGACCACCATCTACATGCACGAGTATTTACACGAACCGCTCACCGTAGCGGCGATGGTACTACTCGTCAACTCAGGTTTCACCGTGCTCGGAAACTTCCTCGGTGGCTTTCTCTTTGATAAGTGGCATCCCTACCAAACGATGATTCTCGGTATCTCCATTTCGGGAATTTCCGCCGGGCTACTCATCTTCTTCCACGGCTGGCCGACCTACGCCATCCTGCTCATTACCATCGGCTTAGGTAACGGTATGGTCAATACGGGCGTCAATTCAACCGCAACCCTCATCAAAAGCAAGCAAACTAGCTATATTTTCAACGTACTATACTTCACCAGCAACCTCGGTCTGGTCTTTGGCTCGCTTATCGTTGGCTTAATCTTGCCGCTTGGCATCACGTATATTTTCCTACTCGCCTTCATCCTCTTCGCCGGTTTCAGCGTGGTCATTGTCCTTGAGTTCAAGGGATTGAATGATGCAAAAGAAGCCGTCAAATCTGGCCGTGAGACCGAGCTCACAGGAGCCGGCACCACTTTTGACAGAACAGGGATTATCTTGGTCCTGGTCTGCCTCTTTGTCTCCTGGATTGCCTACGAGCAATGGCAGAGTAACATCTCGACTTACATGATTAGCCTCGGGATGAGTGTCCGGAGTTACAGCCTACTCTGGACCCTAAACGGCATTCTCATTGTCTTCTTTCAACCGCTTCTCACCCACTTTGACGATTTCTTAACCCAGCACCTACGCGGCCGTCTGTATACAGGATTTATCCTGTTTGCCGTTGCCTTTCTCTTTTTGATTACCGCGACACATTACGCTGCGTTCATGATTGCAATGGCGGTGCTCACAATCGGTGAAATCCTGGCTTTCCCCGCAGTTTCAACCTTCGTCAACGATCGTGCGAGTCTACTTGAGAAGGGGAAATACCAGGGGTTCGTCATGGCGACAGCATCCGCCGGACGCGCCTTTGGTCCCCTAATCGGCGCCCTGGTGATTGAAGCTATCTCCTATCAGTCATTATTTATCGTCGCCGCTGGCCTGGTGCTACTTTCCGTTTTAATCTTCGACGTAGTTAGCAAAAGAAAAACGACTGCCATTACAAAGCAAAATTGATCCGAAATACTACCGCTACAAGCCGTCAGCCGACGGCTTTTTTCTTTAGCGTTTTTTTCGCCAACAAATTAAAAGATAAAATAATTCTTGACTAGTTCTTAATTATATCCTAAGATTACCTCACCTTATTCATTATTTTTTATTATTTAAATCTGCGACTGAACTAGAATTTATAAGGGAATGGAGTCAAATATGGAACAGACAACGACCAAACTCAGTGTAATGAACGTCTTTAAATTTGCGGGTGCTATTATCGCCTTCCTCATTGGCTCCGGCTTCGCCAGCGGGCAAGAGGTGCTCCAATTCTTCACCAATTACGGTTTAAAGGGAATTCTAGGTGTATTCGTGGCGATGACATTATTCGTAGTCTTAGGCGCCGTGCTCATGCGCTACGGCTTTAACCACCGTAATGAGCTCGCTAGTAACGGTATTAGACATTATTGTGGCAAAATCTTTGGTACATTCATGGAATGGTACACGCCATTTTTCTGTTTCCTCATTGGAGTCATCATGGTTTCCGGTGCCGGCGCCACAGTTAATGAGTATTTCGGCTGGCCCAATCTTGTTGGTACCGTCGGGATGACCGTGATTGTGTTTATTACCACCCTCTTCGGGTTCAATCGTCTCATCGATATCATCAGCTACCTGGGACCGCTGACCATCCTCTTCACGATTGTGATCGCTGGGATCTCACTGTTGAAAAACCCTGGTGGCCTCGCTACTGCAGACGATGTTTTAAGAAGCAGCAAGGGGATTATCTACGGTGCCGGCAATCAGAGTTTTTCTTGGGTACTCTCAGCTTTCTTATTCGTCGCCAATAATATTGTGGTTGGCGTACCATTCATCACAGTCCTCGGTAAGTCCGCTAAGAACAAAAAAGAGGCGGTTCTCGGCGGTGTATTCGCCGGAATCGCCCTGATGGCTTCTGCTCTCCTCTTAAATCTCGCGATGTTGAGCGAGATTGGCCAGGTTTTAAAGGTTCAGGTGCCTGTACTCCTCCTCGCTGGCAACATCTCAACAATCATCAGCTTCTTCTTCTCACTGATCCTCCTGGAGGAAATATTCAGTACCGCAGCACCAATGACTTGGACGGTAGCCTACTCGCTGGTTGGCCGTAACGCGTCTAAGAATAAGTACCGCTTAATCATTCTTGCACTGACCATTATCACCTTCGTCATTAGCCAAGTACCGTTCGGCCAATTAGTGGCGGTAATCTACCCGATTACCGGTTATATTGGGGTGATCTTAATCTTCCTGATTATTGGTCGTGAAATTTATGATTTCGTGAAGCACAATCGGTCCACTGAAAACAGCGCAGAATTAGCCGAGAACATGAAAGTAGGTTTAGCAAATGACGCAACAAAAGACAAGTAAGGCCAAGCAGTTCGTTCAGGACGAGAAGCGCTATTTCGCACCTTTTGCCCGGATTCCTTATTACGATTTAGTCATCGACCATGCGCTAGGCAGTACGCTAGTCGATATCGACGGCAAGGAATACCTCGACCTCATCACGAGTGCGAGTGCCATCAATGTTGGTCACCGACACCCCAAGGTAGTTGCCGCGATGCGCGCTCAAGAAGACAAGTTATTGCACTACACCCCCGCCTACTACCACACCGAGCCGGTTGTGCAGCTGGCAAAGAAGCTGACGGAGATTACCCCGGGTGATTTCGACAAAAAAGTAGCGTTTGGCTTATCGGGTTCGGACGCCAATGATGCAATCATCAAGTTGGCACGTGCATACACTAAACGGCCGTACATCATCTCCTTTGTGAACTCTTACCACGGTGCAACTTATGGTTCGATGTCACTTTCGGCACTAAGTCTCAATATGCGCCGTAAGATGTCGCCGTTAGTCCCCGGTATTTTCCATATCCCTTACCCGGATGTATATCGGGCAAATAAAAGTACGGCGGAGGTCGTTGAAGAATGTATCCAAGCCGTTAAAGACCTGTTCGCCACCTACGTGCCAGCCGAGGAAGTTGCTTGCGTCATCATGGAGCCCGTGGCTGGTGATGCGGGGATTGTCGTGCCACCAAAGGACTATGTCGAGGAACTTTACGCCCTTTGTAAGGAGAACGGAATTTTGTTTGCGGTGGATGAAGTCCAACAAGGGATGGGGCGTACCGGTAAATGGTGGGCCATCCAACACTTCGACATCGAGCCAGATTTACTCTCTACGGCGAAGTCCTTAGGCTCCGGCATGCCGATTAGTGCGGTTGTCGGTCGCAGTAAAATCATGGATAGCCTGGAGGCACCGGCACACCTGTTCACTACCGCCGGCAATCCCGTGTGCTGCGCGGCAGCTCTAGCTACCATTGAGGTGATTGAGGAGGAACAGCTTGTCGAGAAGTCGCGTGTTGATGGCGAATATGCGAAGCAGCGGTTCCAAGCAATGCAGTCAGAGTTTGATTTCATCGGTGATGTTCGCGGAATTGGCTTGAATCTCGGAATTGAGATTGTGAAGGACAAGGTGACCCACGAGAAAGATCAGGCCGCTGGCCTCAAGATTATCTATCAGGCCTTTGCCAAGGGGCTCGCGATTATCACAATTGCCAAAAGTGTGCTGAGATTCCAACCAGCTCTCACAATGACCCGTGCGGAGTTAGATCGCGCAATCGATACGCTTCATGAAGTATTTACGGATTTACGGGATAACAAAATCCCGGATGCGCTGGTGGATGAGAACGTCGGTTGGTAAGAGCAAAGCGTGACCGCTTCAGTTAAAGAAAACAGGTATTAAAATACGATGGTTAATCACCGTAAAAAAATTCTCCAATTAGATTTGGGGAATTTTTTGTTGTACTCAACAGCTGATTATGAGTTTAATCGATCTTTCGCGGCGATAGTAAAGGTAACTAAATAAACAGCACAGTAAAACGCCAGCAAATAACTAACCGTAATCGGTTGGTCAAAGTACTGACGTTTGTTGTATAGCTACCCTATCTAATTCTAATCTTCGTCTTCCCAGTGACCCGATTAACTTTCTCCTTGTAGCCAGATTGCCGCGTGATCACGATCGCAGTCAGCCCGAGAATTCCTGCCACCACCGGTGCAACCGCAACCTTAGCCAACGGGATGGCCAGGTCCTTATTATCGTTTAGGATGTCCTGCACCTTATCGGTAAACTCCATGCAATTACCCTGTAATTGGTCTACAGTAGTACGACATTCTTGTGCCAATGAATGACCGTATTCATTCAATTTATCTGTCGTCTCTAAGAGGTGCCGGTGAAACATCTCGTTTGCATCTTTGAAATGCTCAAATCTTTGTTGCCGTGCCTCCATGTGTTTGTCAACCAGTTGCGCGATCTCCTCGGCAGATCGATCCCCATGTGGATGAATGCTCAAGTCCAAAGAATTTTTACTCATATTGTTCCCCCTTTAAAATATAACCGCTTTCAATTAACTCGATTCTACATTTATTTCGCTCCTTTTACCAGAAAAACAGGATACAATTGACACATGTAAGCGCTTCGATTAAGCTTAAGTAAATATCGCAAAAAGGGAGTAAGTTGAAATGAATGATAAAGTTGCTTCAGATACAGTCAAAGATTTGTTGAATATTCGTGCGGTTCAGCTGAGCACTAACCCACCATTTGTTTGGAATGAGGAGATCACAGCGCCAATTTATACGGATAATCGCTTAACTATGGCCTACCCGAGAATTAGAGAGCGCATCACGAAGAATCTGGCCCAACTTGTCAGAGAACAATTTCCAGAGGCGACGGTGATTTGTGGCGTGCCAACGGCAGGCATTGCCTACGCTGCACTAGTCAGTGACCGGCTGGAGCTGCCGTTTATATACGTCCATGCGGATCTAAATCATCATGGGTTAATTCGCGAACTAGAGGGTAAATTGACTGCCGAAGATAAGGTTGTCCTGATTGACGATTTGATTGCGAGTGGCGCTGGTTCAACTAATGCAGCTGCCGCGGTGCGCGAGACTGGTGCGACAGTGCTAGGCATTGCCGCAATCTTCAGCTACCAATTACCTGATGTGGTGCGTCAACTCGAACGCCTTCAACTTAAATTATTTACATTAACCGACTATACTCACCTAATCGAGGAGGCCGTCCTCTTCAGGTTAGTAGATGAAGATTTTAATCTGACACTGAAGTACTGGCACGAGAATCCCACAACTTGGCCGGAGAAATTTGGCGAGTAAAAAGAACAAATTAATTAGCATCGCTTAATAGAATCTATTCCAGAAAAAAGAACCGGCCATGTGCCGGTTCTTTTGTTAACTTAGGAAAATATCGAATATCTAGGACGCTTAATTGACGAAGTAGAAATCGTTGAAATAGTACTTATAGACACGGTAGATGAACTTAGTTTTTCCTTTGACCGTGAACGTCCTGATTGCCTTGCCAGCAGCATCGTACTCGGTGAAGAGGGACTTCTGACCAGAATCAATTAGCACATGTTCACCGATAGTCTGTACACTACTGATAAATGTTGAATATGGCACCGCAATTTGGTCGATCAAAGTGAATGTGCCCTTGTTCTCGTCCACGCGATAGCGATAATAATAGGAATTGTCCATCGATGTGGCGCTTAAGCCGCCAATGCCGTCGTAGTTCTTAAACTCGAAGTCGCTCCGTGAGTCCATCAAACCAGAGTTGTTATTGAACATGTAAACCTCATACACACCTTCCTCGTCCGTTGGCACATACGTGATGGAGTGCTGTCCAGCTTGCGCCGTGAAATCGCCATCCTTGGTCAATACGTCGGCACCCAGCTCAACATCATCCCAGACGGATTCATCCGAAATCGCATATTCTATTTTTGGCTTATCGTTTAACGCACTGATTTTCAGAATCGACGAGGTCTCGCGTGAACTAATGAGAACTGTGTTGTCGTCAATCAATTGGAGGGCATTGGCGTGAATTACATCGTGGTAGCCCTTATTGTTGGTCGACTGATCGAGCCCCGTTGCCTTCTGGTATAAATCCGGTAACAGGTCCTTAAAGTTAACCAGCTCGCTCACCTGACCAGTAGCCGTAGAAATCTTGATGATCCTGTCCTCAACGTACTTATCCTCTTTCTTAGCAGTCAAACTGGTTGCTAAAGCGATAATATTGCCATTACTATCGAGTAGAAAATCGTGGTGGAGCTCGTAGTCAGCATCATATGTATTGTATGTTGCCACGACCTCACCAAGTCTGTTCATCTTCACAATCCGGGCAGCGCTGATTGAGAAGTACATGTATCCTGCATCATCAAAGACTAGCCGCATCTGGTTATAGCTCACGGTTGGAATCTCATTTCTGACATTTCCATCGTTGTCCACCATCGTAATCTGGACAGTCCCGGTACTACGATTGCCGATTAACGCATATAAGCCATCAGATAATTCTTCCTTGCTGGTGCCGTCCTTCACGTCTACTTGGTTCGCCATACCGCTCGTAAGCTTCGTTGGGGTAAATGTAAAAGTGTGTTCCTGCTGCGTACCGTCGGCAAGTGTTGCCGTCATCGTCACCGTATTTTTCTTCCCTGCAATCAAGCCGACCAGGAGGTATTCGTACTCCCCGGTAACCGTAATATTGTTCTTCGCAGTTGCGGTGAAGTCAGCTACGCCTGCCGCCTTCACTGTATATGCCAACTTAGTCACGGCAGCATCAGACTTGAAGTAGGTATAAACACTCGTGGTGTTGGTCAAAAACGGGTTGGACAACAGTAACGGACTGGTTAAGCTGTAGTCTTTTGCCTGCTTCTTGGTCGCCAGCTGCTCACTAATCGATTCCTGCGTCGACTGCTTGTAAATATCGTTCACCTTCTTGATCTTGGTATGATCGTAGACCAATGTCTGAACATCGCCATTACTGGTGGCAGGAAGGAAGAACTGCTGCGTTTTTTTCGAACTAGTCTGCGTCACTTTCGTTGGCGCATCCGCCTTCGAGCGCCAAACTTTGGCCGTGATTACCGCTCCAACTACAACTAGAACGATGGCTACGGCAATTACCAGCCACTTGATTCGTTTCTGCTTCATTAATTCATACTCCCATCCATTTTCCCTTGTTATGCATATATTTGCTAATTTCTTATACTCACTATTTAAGTATAAAAAAATGAATTAATTTTATGCAAATATCCAAACTATTTGTAACAAAACTGTGAAGAAAATATATGAAAAACGACCGAATAAGATAAGACAATATTCTCGAAAAAATGTAAGCGATAGCATATGATTGTGGTAATAAGCAACGGACTTTCTGAGGAGGTAGCCAATGAAGTATTTGGTAATCGGTGGCAACGCAGGTGGTGCATCCTTCGCTACTAGGATGCGTCGGATTGACGAACACGCGGAAATTCTGGTCATTAATCGGGGAGCAAACATCTCCTATGCCAGCTGTGCTCTACCATACTACATCGGCGATGTGGTGCAGAACCGGGCGGCAATCATCGAGCGCACCCCGGAGGTGTTGAAAGAGAAGAACAACATCGATGTGCGGGTTAACCAGACTGCAGTTGGTGTTCAACCAACGGAGCAAACCGTCATAATTATGGACCAAGCAACGGGACAGGAATATCCTGAGCAATACGACAAGTTGATTCTCGCTACCGGAGCAAGCCCGACGCTGCCACAAATAGCTGGCCTGAAGAAGGCGTCAAACGTCTTCAAGTTACGTGAGGTTGAAGAAGCAGACCAAATCAAGGCCTACATCACGAGCCATGACGTCAAAACAGTCACCTTAATTGGTGCTGGAATCGCCAGCCTTGAGATTACGGAGAATCTGTACTTACAAGGAATCACGGTCAACATCGTCGAGAAATTGGACCACGTCGGCTACCCCTATGATGAAGAAATCACCAAACTCTTACTTGAGGAGCTGGAGCGAAACGGCACCCACGTCTATCTCAATCATGTGGTCCAAGAAGTAATAAACAACGGGCACACCATCGTCACGAACCAAGGCAAGGAACTCACACAAGATATGATTATTGTTGCGGCCGGTGTGACACCAAATACAGACTTCTTGAAGGAATCTGGGCTGACGATCAATGAGCGCGGCTTTATTCCGGTTGATCAACACTTGGCCACAAACATCCCAGACATCTACGCCATCGGAGATATTGTGGAAACGAAGAGCTATATCACCGGTTTGCCGCAGAACAGCGTCCTCTCAGGTCCCGCCAACCGCCAGGGTCACCTACTCGCCGACATCTTCGCCGGACAACCTTACCAGTACGACGGAATCGTCGGTACGAGTGTAGGGAAAATCTTCGACCAGACTGTTAGTTTCGTCGGCTACACAGAGACGATGCTCCAAGAAGTAGGGATTAAGAATTACAAAACCATCTTTATCACGCCATTTGATTATGCCAACTTCTACCCCGGGGCAACTCGTGTCAACCTCAAACTGATTTTCGATGCCGATACGGGCAAGATACTCGGCGGACAAGCATATGGCGAGAAAGGCATTGATAAACGAATGGGCGAGCTCTCAACGGCCATTTATGGACACTTGACGGTCTATGATTTGCCGGCGCTGGAGTTACCATACTCCCCTCCATACTCAACGACGCGTGATCCCCTCAATACTGCCGGCTACGTGGCCATCAATCAATTGAAAAGTACCGTTGCTACGGTTAAAATCGCCGAAATTCCAGAGGAGGCGGCATTCTTCCTCGATGTACGGGAGGCAGGCAAGGCGCCGTCAGGAAGTATTAAGCCGACGTTAAATATTCCACTAAGCGAGCTAAGGGACCGCATTACAGAAATTCCCACGGATAAGCCAATCTACCTGACATTTCGCCCGGGACTCGTAAACTATACGGCTGCCCGGATTCTGACGGGTAATCAAATTGAGGCGAAGATAATAATGGAATAGCTAAGTTGTGACGGTAAACGGGTAACTCTTGAGTACTAGCGAAACCTGCTGAAGTCTCACACCGTGAGGCAAGGATGGTTAGCTAGACGCAGAGAGTTGTTTACCGGAGCACAGTTATGAGTTGTGCAAAAAGGCGGTTAGCTTCTGAGTACTTACGATGGCACTAAAGCGTGCAACGCTGTAAGTGGCAAGTAAGACGCAGGAAGTTGCCTTTTGGAACACAGTTATGAGTTGTGCAAAAAGGCGCCTGTCAACACACAAATAGGGTCACTATCCTTACACAAGATAGTGACCCTATTTCATTGATTTAGTCGGGGGTATTATTATTAATTATTGATTCCAGACGTCCTCTAATGAAGTTTGGCCTTCTTTTAACGCCTTGCCGATATCCTGCTTAGGATTCGTGAGAATCTTCTCCAAGATAGTTCTAACTTCACTGTATGCGGGATCTTGATTCTTCGTTGCTGGAATTGGGAACAAGTCCTTAGTTGCTTCAGCCAGAATTGCAGGCGTCTTAATTGCTGACAGGTTCTTGTATTCATCTGAGTTAATTACAGACTTCAATACAGGCATGTATCCGGTCTTCTCTGCCCAGTACAGTTGGACATCCTTTGAAGCAAGATATTTCATGAACAAGTATGCGCCAGTTTGTTCATTCTTATTCTTAGTACTATTTCCTTTGTTAAACATGTAAATATCCGTACCTTGTTGGATATTTGTCTTCTCAGGTCTTGGTGCAACACCGTATTCGTAACCGCCAGCCTGCGCATCTTTAGTGACAAAACCTTCACCAGCCATCGAACCAATAAACATCGCTACCTTCTCGCTGGCAAATGGTGTTGAAAGATATTTGTCTGACCCGGCAATTCTGAAATAACCATCCTTAATACCATCAGCATAGTACTTCACTAATTGTTTCGACTTCTTAGTTGTGATGTCAATGTTCTTATTGAAATCAACACCCTTATTCTTCATGCCGATTACGTAGAAGTTGTTGAGTGAGTCGAATCCGCCACCGACAACTGTATGGTTTGATTCTTCCCAAATCTTCTTCGCCGTAGCAGCATATTCTGCCATGGTTGTTGGGACTTTCTTCACACCATATTTATCAAATAAATCTTTGTTGTAGACTAAAACTTCTGTTGATTTGTTAAATGGAATACCGTACTGCTTGCCTTTAATCTCGGCGCCTTCAAGCAGAGCAGGCATAACCTTCTCTTGCTTGCCCCAGCCGATCTTCTTGTTCGTCATGTACGGTTTCAAATCTACTAGCAGACCGCTTTCCGCTGCATCATATAACCAACCTGGATAGGCTTGAGAAATGGTTGGCAGATTATTCTTATCAGTAAATGTTGCCTGAATTTTCTGTTGTAAGTCAGGGTACGAAGACTGATTCTGCAGCTTAATCTTAATGTTTGGATTTTCCTTCTCAAAATCACTGGCAATCTTCGTCAGAGCTTCTTCTTGGACACCATTCATTGCGTGCCAAAATTTTACTGTAGTGCCTTTTTTGACACTCGTAACAACTGTATCCTTACTCCCTGTGCTATTTCCTGTAGACCCCTGATTACCACAAGCTGTTAAAACTAAAATTGAAGCTGTTGCTAGAACCATGCTAGCGAATTTCTTTAGTTTCAAGATCCTTCTCCTTTACAAATAAACAGTTTCTCCCCGTTGAACAAGCTGTCGTTTCCCAAAGGGATTGTGCAGTCTCTCCGGATGCCACGAATGGATAGGTGTGAGGAGCCGCGGTTTGATTGCAGCCACAATCTTATCTAAATCGGCCGGCACAGCATGGCCAGAACACATTACAGGTACAAATTGAACGTGTTGCCTCTCTAGCCTCTCCATGAACGTTTTGAAATTAGGCGCGAAGTCAAACGGTTCAGCATCACTATGGAAATACACAGCATTCTCCGGAAATTCCGGCATATCTTGCTCAACTTGCCAAAAGTAGGAAAGCCGTTCTTCCCATAAACGATTATAGGAAACTTCCAGATGAGGGTCAAGACTTTTTATGGATTTTTGGTTAGGTAGATAGTAATAATGTTCGTCTTTTCCAGTAACTTGACGAATAAGTTCCGCAACGTCAGCGCGTACAACCACCTTTTTATGAACATTAGCGCAGATATTAATCAATCGTTGAATGTTGCCGGGATAGCAATTGAAGACCGCCGGTCGGTCAGGATTCGCCGCCAAAACCGAATTAATCCGTTCGACAACTGCCATTTCTGAAGCTACGAAGTCGGAACTCTCATCTTGTGGTGTATCGAAACTCACAGAGACCCCCTCCATGATTAACAGATCCGGCTGTTGTGCTGCCAAGCAGAAGTTCATCGTCAGCTCAGGATCAGTGCCGTGTAGCCGCAGGTCACCAGTGTAGGCAATCCTGGCCGTCGGCGTCTCAATCAGCAGTCCACATGCGCCATAAGCGTCATGATCAACCGGAATAAAAGTAACTTTGATCTGACCCACGTTCACCGTTTCATTTGGGTTGACCTCCTTGATTGCCCGCGTGAAATTCTGCCGCTCTACGGGTGTCTTAATGAGAAAGTCTCCGTTTGCGTTCAGTAAACGCAGAATCTTATTCGTCGCCTTCGTGGCGTACAACGGAATCTCCGGATCTAGGAAGTTGATCATCTTCGTGTGATCCAAGTGCACATGCGACAAAAAGACCGCAGTCTGCTCATAGGTCGCAGTCTCCGGTCCCCGATACTCATAATCAAGCCGTGAATCATAGACGTTGTTTAACTCGGGTACCTCGCGGAAATCAATCAGGGTCTGCAGTTTCTCGTCTGGTTTCACGACATCTGGATTATACTCAGTCCCAAAGTCAAAGAAGATATGACTCGCCTGATAACTAATCTCGACGACGGTCCCGCCGATGGTGTCGACCCCCGCATGATATGTCACCGCTGTTTTATCCTTTAACGCCATTCTTTGCTACACCTCTAATAATTTCTTTTCTAAAAATCAGGTAAATAATCAGGATTGGGACCACCGTTAAGGTGGCTGCGGCCAGCTGGAGCTGCACATCGGAGCCCGATTCCGTCGCAAAGGCGGATAACCCGTTATTTAAGAGCCGCATATTCTTGTCGTTCGTGACCAATAATGGCCAGAGGAAGGAATTCCAGCTTGCAATGAAAGTCAAAATACCGACCGTTGTCAATGCCGGCTTGGCCATTGGGACCAGAATCCGCCAAATATACTGCAGGTTCGATGCCCCATCGATTTTTGCAGCCTTGTAATAGGTCGTACCAATGCCCTTAAAATACGTGTTCAGGTAGTAGATATAGAAAATACTCGTAAGAAACGGGATAATCAGTGCGCCATAAGTATTCAGAAGGCCCATCTGCGAGATAGTGTTGTAGTTGGTGAAGATAATAGCTTCATGTGGCACCATCAGCAGGGAGACAAAGATGACCAGCACCGCGTTTTTGAACTTAAACTCCATGCTTGTGATGGCAAAAGCAGCTAGAGTCGCGGTAATCAGTGTTGCGGCGGTCGTGACCAAGGAGACAAACAGTGTATTCGTGAAATAACGCAGGAACGGCGCCTTCTCAAACACCGCCACATAGTTATGCCACTGAAAGACTTCTGGAATAATCTTCGGTGGCAAGCTGGTAACTTCGGAATACGTCATGAGTCCGGCCAGCACCATGTAGATGAAAGGAAAGATGGTAATGATTGCCATGAAGATAATAAAAATATAGCTTAAGGTAGTTATAACTTTTTTCATTAGTATTGGCCCACTTTCTTCATGATTTTATTCTGAATAAACGTGATAATGAGGATCACGATAAACAAGATCACAGTAGCAGCCATCGCAATGCCTGGCCGACCAACAACGTAGAACTTATCATAAATATAGTAGACGGCGGTCGTCGCCGACTTGGCAATCCCCGGCTGCCCGTTAAAGAGGGCATAAACCTGAGTATAAACTTTAAACGCACTGATAATATTGACCAACAGCAAGAACGTCACCGTCGGAATCAACTGCGGAAAAGTTATTTTCCTGAAAATCTCCCAGTTGGATGCACCATACATCCGGGCAATCGTATAATACTCCTTGTCGATACTGCGGAAGCCGGCCAGCAGAATGATGATGTTGAAGGCCAAGGCAGACCAGATACCAAAGATAATCAGGGTCGTCATGCTCATATGAATGTTATCGAGCCAGTTAATCTTGCCGATACCAAGGAAGCCCAGGAAGTAGTTGATCAAACCATAGTCATGGTTGAAGAAGAAGCGAAACACGATCCCAATGGCAATCGTACTCGTCACGTAAGGCATGAAGAAGATTGTTTCGAAGAAGCCCTTATGCTTAATTTTCTCGAAAATCACCCAGGAAATGACGAGGGCAATCACCAATGCGACGGGCACAACCACAAACGCGAAGAGTGCGGTATTCGATAATGCCTTATAGAAAACAGGGTCGGAGAGCACATATTTGTAGTTATACACCCCACCGAACGAGGAAACAAGCATGTTCCCCTTTTGAAACGAAAGGTAAAGCGAACGAAAGAGAGGGTAGATGTTGAACATCAAAATAATAATTAATGCTGGTAGCAGAAATACCCAAGCGCTCATCTGATTTTCCGAATTATATCTTCTCTTAAACATTAATACACCCTCTCGCCGGATTCCTCAAAGATAAAGGCTTTCTCTTTCTTGAAGTTAAAGTTCATCGGTAAGCCTTTAGTCACGTGCTCCTCGATTTTCATGATGGCCTTGAAGTGGTGTTCGCCCAGGTCGAACTTCAGGACACGTTCGCGCCCAATAGCCTCACCATCAATTAACACACTTTCAAAAAGCGGATTGGCAGCGTTTGGCATCATATCTTCAGGCCGAATTCCGAGTACATACGTTCCGTCTTCCAACGGCGCCTTAAAGCGCTCCTGCTTAAATTCCGTCAACGGAACAGCGAAGAAGTCACTTTGTATCTTGCCTTCGCTAATCCGGACAGGCAATAAATTAATCACCGGGTTCCCAATAAATTGGGCCACGAAAAGGTTATTTGGTTCTAGGTAAAGCTTTTGCGGATCGTCATCTTGTTGGACAACACCATCGTTCAACAGGATGATCTTGTCACTAATCGAAAGGGCCTCCTCTTGATCGTGCGTAACGAAAATGGTGGTGATGCCCACTTCCTTGACCAGCCGCCGAATTTCTTCCCTGATGCTTAAACGCAAACGTGCATCGAGGTTCGACAACGGTTCGTCTAGCAGCAATACTTGGGGATTTTGCACTAGGGCTCTAGTAATTGCTACTCGTTGTTGTTGCCCACCGGATAACTGGCCTGGACGCTTATCCCGAATATCACTAATCTTTGTGAGCTTCATGTACTTCTCGGCTGTCGCCAGCGCCACCTTCTTATCAACTTTGTGGTTACCAACACTCAACGGAAACATCACATTTTGCAATACGGTCATGTGCGGATACAGGGAGTAGTTCTGAAACACGAAACCGATGTTGCGGTCCTTTGGCTCCGTGTGCACGATTGACTTACCGTCGAAGGCAATATCGCCATTTGTGGGCTGCAGTAAACCAGCAATCATGTTTAAAATCGTTGATTTACCACAACCAGATGGACCAAGGAGACAGACCAAATCTCCCTTATCGATATTAAAACTAACAGATTTCAGAGCTTCAAATCCGTTATCATAGACTTTATTTAGGTTAGTAACCTCAATCATACTCTTAACTCCCCGTCTTCTCTTTTCACTTTTTTTGTACAGATTAACAATTTTATTCTAGCATATTAACGCACCAGTTTTACGACTATTTAATTCAAAACGGGAAGAAAAAGTTCGTTAATCATATTATTACATTGTTATGAATAGTTTGTTTAAGCCGTAAAAATCAGACTTCCACAGCATTTGACGATCAATATCCAAGTTGAAATGAATATTAACACAGAAAAATAAGGTCATTTTCCATACGATTACGAGGAAATGACCTTATTTTATTATTTAGTCTCGAACATTTGCTGATAGTGCACGCCGGCACCGATCAAATTGGCTTCTGACTTATAGTGCGCAATTGCCACAGTGGGTAATACCTCGCCAATTTCAACGATATCTTTCACTTGTTGAACTGCCTGCTTGACGCTCCCGGTTGGTACAACAAGAATTGCAGTAGCATAGTCACCATTGATGAAACTACTTAATGATTAAATTGAGCAATTTCTCAAATAGCACAAACTGCTCTTCATAAAACGAAAATCAGTTCATAATGTATTTAGATATTTCATTGTGCTATTGACCAGAAACACACTATTTAAGGTACCTTTCTCTTTTCGCTGAGATTCACCAACTTCAATTGCACAAAAAAGCGTGAGCACAAGGCTCACACTTTTTCTAGTTGACTATCCTAAAAATTCGAAAACATCTTTACGATCATACAATTTCAAGATTTTTTCAAATAAGATTTGACCTACGAAAGCAGCTACGATTGGTACAACAAACCAGCTGATTAATAGTAGAATCATACTCAAACCGGCGTCCAATGAAGCCAACGGACCTACCAACCCTACCAAACCGAAACCAGCAGAAGCAGGAGTCCCTGAGACTGAGAATAACGCTACTGGAATTGCTGAGATGATAGCGGTGAATAGACATGGCACCAAGATAATTGGTTTCCTAAACAAGTTTGGCATCATCATTTTCATAGCACCCAATGCGATGGCCAAAGTAACCCCTGGTTTGTTGACTTTCCAAGAGTTAACTACCAAGACAACCGTTGTTGCGGCAACACCCATAGCGGCTGCACCAGCAGAAACACCGTTCAATTGAATTGCCATACCAATGGCAACTGTAGAGATCGGCGAGATAATCAAGAAAGCAAAGGAACATGCAATCAAGATTGACATCAAAATTGGTTGCAAAGTAGTAAAGGTATTAATTAAGTCACCGATAGCGGCAGTAATCTTGGTTATGTAAGGATATAAATAATAGCCGATTAGACCAGCGCCGATACCAACAACGATTGGTGTTGCAACAATTGCCACGGACCCAAATTTTTCGCCGATCAACAAGATCATGCCGACAGCGATTGATGCAGTAATCATGGTATTGATGATGTCTCCGGTACCAGCACCGATATAAGTAGCTGTGTCAGGATTGAATTTCACAACACCGGAGCCAACGAAAGCTGCACCACATATCTCACCTGAACCATCTGGTAAGTAATTAGGTATAGCCAACTAATTCTTTAGTGATGTCCACACTACTATTTGTGGACATCTTTTTGTTTCTCAGCCACAAAAAAGGATTAGTCAACGACTAATCCTCCCCTAAGCTCCGGATGTCAGACTCGAACTGACGACATCTTGATTAACAGTCAAGCGCTCTACCAACTGAGCTAATCCGGAATAAAAAAAAAGCGTGGCAACTTCCTATCCTCGCAGGCAGTCTCCCACCAACTACTATCGGCGTTAAGAAGCTTAACTTCTGTGTTCGGCATGGGAACAGGTGTATCCTTCTTGCTATCGCCACCACACTCTTCTTCTGAGTATTCTCACACTCAAAACTAAATACGATTCTTTTCTAGAAAACCTTTTGCGTTTGCCTATTGTGCTTAAGCTACTTCTTGGTTAAGTCCTCGACTGATTAGTACTGGTCCGCTCCATACATCACTGTACTTCCACTCCCAGCCTATCTACCTCATATTCTTTAAGGTGTCTTACTTCTTACGAATGGGAAATCTCATCTCGAGGGGGGCTTCGCACTTAGATGCTTTCAGCGCTTATCCCTTCCATACATAGCTACCCAGCGATGCCCTTGGCAGAACAACTGGTACACCAGCGGTATGTCCATCCCGGTCCTCTCGTACTAAGGACAGCTCCTCTCAAATTTCCTACGCCCGCGACGGATAGGGACCGAACTGTCTCACGACGTTCTGAACCCAGCTCGCGTGCCGCTTTAATGGGCGAACAGCCCAACCCTTGGGACCGACTACAGCCCCAGGATGCGACGAGCCGACATCGAGGTGCCAAACCTCCCCGTCGATGTGGACTCTTGGGGGAGATAAGCCTGTTATCCCCAGGGTAGCTTTTATCCGTTGAGTGATGGCCCTTCCATGCGGTACCACCAGATCACTAAGTCCTAGTTTCCTACCTGCTCGAGTTGTCGCTCTCGCAGTCAAGCTCTCTTATACCTTTACACTCTGCGAATGATTTCCAACCATTCTGAGAGAACCTTTGAGCGCCTCCGTTACACTTTAGGAGGCGACCGCCCCAGTCAAACTGCCCACCAGACACTGTCCCTCACCACGCTTAGTGGTGCAGGTTAGAGGATTCATAAAACAAGGGTAGTATCCCACCAGCGCCTCCAAGAATACTAGCGTACTCTCTTCTTCGGCTCCTACCTATCCTGTACATGTTTCACAAATACTCAATATCAAGCTACAGTAAAGCTCCATGGGGTCTTTCCGTCCTGTCGCGGGTAACCCGCATCTTCACGGGTATTATAATTTCACCGAGTCTATCGTTGAGACAGTGCCCAAATCATTACGCCTTTCGTGCGGGTCGGAACTTACCCGACAAGGAATTTCGCTACCTTAGGACCGTTATAGTTACGGCCGCCGTTTACTGGGGCTTCAATTCAATCCTTCGACGAATCTAAGATCTCCTCTTAACCTTCCAGCACCGGGCAGGCGTCAGCCCCTATACGTCATCTTTCGATTTTGCAGAGACCTGTGTTTTTGATAAACAGTTGTTTGGGCCTATTCACTGCGGCTGATATCTCTATCAGCACCCCTTCTCCCGAAGTTACGGGGTCATTTTGCCGAGTTCCTTAACGATAGTTCTCTCGCTCACCTTAGGATTCTCTCCTCGACTACCTGTGTCGGTTTGCGGTACGGGTAATTGTTAACTCGCTAGAAGCTTTTCTTGGCAGTGTGAAATCAGGAACTTCGCTACTTAATTTCGCTCCCCATCATATCTTGTCCTGACAAAGATAAGCATTTAACTCACCCTCAGACTTGACACTTGGACGTGCATATCCAGCCGCACGCTTTCCTTATCCTCCTGCGTCCCTCCATTACTCAAACGTTAACTCTTAGTACAGGAATCTCTACCTGTTATCCATCGACTACGCCTTTCGGCCTCGCCTTAGGTCCCGACTAACCCTGGGAGGACGAGCCTTCCCCAGGAAACCTTAGTCATTCGGTGGATAAGATTCTCACTTATCTCTCGCTACTCATACCGGCATTCTCACTTCTAAGCGCTCCAGTAGTCCTCTCGATCTACCTTCTCCGCCCTTAGAACGCTCTCCTACCACACATGACTTTCATCATGCATCCACAGTTTCGGTACTATGCTTAGCCCCGGTACATTTTCGGCGCAGCGCCACTCGACTAGTGAGCTATTACGCACTCTTTAAATGGTGGCTGCTTCTGAGCCAACATCCTAGTTGTCTGCGCGACTCCACTTCCTTTTCCACTTAGCATAGATTTTGGGACCTTAACTGGTGATCTGGGCTGTTTCCCTTTCGACTACGGATCTTATCACTCGCAGTCTGACTCCCGGGTAATTGATACATGGCATTCGGAGTTTATCTGAATTCAGTAACCCTTGACGGGCCCCTAGTCCAAACAGTGCTCTACCTCCATTATCATTCCCCCGAGGCTAGCCCTAAAGCTATTTCGGAGAGAACCAGCTATCTCCAAGTTCGTTTGGAATTTCACCGCTACCCACACCTCATCCCCGCATTTTTTAACATACGTGGGTTCGGTCCTCCAGTGCGTTTTACCACACCTTCAACCTGGACATGGGTAGGTCACTTGGTTTCGGGTCTACATCATGATACTATCTCGCCCTCTTCAGACTCGCTTTCGCTCCGGCTCCGACCTTTCCGTCTTAACCTCGCATCATAACGTAACTCGCCGGTTCATTCTACAAAAGGCACGCCATCACCCTTTAACGGGCTTTGACTACTTGTAGGCACACGGTTTCAGGTTCTCTTTCACTCCCCTCCCGGGGTGCTTTTCACCTTTCCCTCACGGTACTGGTTCACTATCGGTCACTAGGGAGTATTTAGCCTTGGGAGATGGTCCTCCCAGATTCCGACGGGGTTTCACGTGTCCCGCCGTACTCAGGATCCTGCTTCGTCAAGTTGATATTTCGTCTACAGGGATCTCACCTTCTCTGTCTAAGTTTCCCAACTTATTCGACTATACCTGCTTGTACTCTCTTGCAGTCCTACAACCCCAATAAGCAAGCTTATTGGTTTGGGCTCTTTCCTGTTCGCTCGCCGCTACTTGGGAAATCGATCTTTCTTTCTCTTCCTGCAGCTACTGAGATGTTTCAGTTCACCGCGTCTTCCTTCGTATACCTATGTATTCAATATACGATAGTAACTCTCGTTACTGGGTTCCCCCATTCGGACATCTCCGGATCATAATCTACTTACGACTCCCCGAAGCATTTCGTTGTTTGTCACGTCCTTCATCGGCTCCTAGTGCCTAGGCATTCACCGTGCGCCCTTCTTAACTTAACCTACAAATATTTTTAGTGATTCCTCACTTCGTTCTCGGCTTTTTCGTTCGCATTGAATATTCCTAGTCGTGCCACTGCCACCAATCAATTCGCCTTAAGTCGCCTTCTTTAGTCACTACGTGACCTTTGAAGTCTGCCTTAATCGCTCTTTGATTTAACGGTGTCAGCTGCACTCTTTTTTATATTCTCGGTTTTCTTTCTTTGAATCGTATTCAGTTTTCAATGTGCTAATGTTTGAGAGTAAACCTCTCAAAACTAAACAAAGTTTCTCGTGTGCTTTTGTCGCGTGGCTTCCACGTATTCCTACGCTTCTTCCCACTCGCTTCCTTAGAAAGGAGGTGATCCAGCCGCAGGTTCTCCTACGGCTACCTTGTTACGACTTCACCCTAATCATCTATCCCACCTTAGACGGCTGGCTCCATTAATGGTTACCTCACCGGCTTTGGGTGTTACAAACTCTCATGGTGTGACGGGCGGTGTGTACAAGGCCCGGGAACGTATTCACCGTGGCATGCTGATCCACGATTACTAGCGATTCCAGCTTCATGTAGGCGAGTTGCAGCCTACAATCCGAACTGAGAACGGTTTTTAGAGATTCGCTTACTTTCACAAGTTAGCAACTCGTTGTACCGCCCATTGTAGCACGTGTGTAGCCCAGGTCATAAGGGGCATGATGATTTGACGTCATCCCCACCTTCCTCCGGTTTGTCACCGGCAGTCTCACTAGAGTGCCCATCTTAATGCTGGCAACTAGTAATAAGGGTTGCGCTCGTTGCGGGACTTAACCCAACATCTCACGACACGAGCTGACGACAACCATGCACCACCTGTCTTAGCGTTCCCGAAGGAAACGTCCCATCTCTGGGATTGGCGCTAGATGTCAAGACCTGGTAAGGTTCTTCGCGTTGCTTCGAATTAAACCACATGCTCCACCGCTTGTGCGGGCCCCCGTCAATTCCTTTGAGTTTCAACCTTGCGGTCGTACTCCCCAGGCGGAGTGCTTAATGCGTTAGCTCCAGCACTGAGAGGCGGAAACCTCCCAACACTTAGCACTCATCGTTTACGGCATGGACTACCAGGGTATCTAATCCTGTTCGCTACCCATGCTTTCGAGCCTCAGCGTCAGTTACAGACCAGAGAGCCGCCTTCGCCACTGGTGTTCTTCCATATATCTACGCATTCCACCGCTACACATGGAGTTCCACTCTCCTCTTCTGCACTCAAGTTATACAGTTTCTGATGCAATTCCTCGGTTGAGCCGAGGGCTTTCACATCAGACTTATACAACCGCCTGCACTCGCTTTACGCCCAATAATTCCGGATAACGCTTGCCACCTACGTATTACCGCGGCTGCTGGCACGTAGTTAGCCGTGACTTTCTGGTTGGTTACCGTCAAATAAAGTACAGTTACTTACCTTATCCTTCTTCTCCAATAACAGAGTTTTACGAGCCGAAACCCTTCTTCACTCACGCGGCGTTGCTCCATCAGACTTTCGTCCATTGTGGAAGATTCCCTACTGCTGCCTCCCGTAGGAGTTTGGGCCGTGTCTCAGTCCCAATGTGGCCGATCACTCTCTCAAGTCGGCTACGTATCATCGTCTTGGTAAGCCGTTACCTTACCAACTAACTAATACGCCGCAGGTCCATCCTTTAGTGATAGCTTTCGCCATCTTTCAAACATCTATCATGTGATAGTTGTTGTTATGCGGTATTAGCATCTGTTTCCAAATGTTATCCCCCGCTATAGGGTAGGTTACCCACGTGTTACTCACCCGTCCGCCACTCGTTCCATTGTTAATTGCTTTGGTGCAAGCACCGCTACTCTTAACCAGAACTCGTTCGACTTGCATGTATTAGGCACGCCGCCAGCGTTCATCCTGAGCCAGGATCAAACTCTCAATTTTACTTGAGATATTCTTCAAATAGCTCTTAGTTTTATTGTTTATTCACGAATTGACTTCGCTTAAATCTTTAGGGGTTTGACCCCCCGCACACTTAAATCGAAACTTTGTTCAGTTTTCAAAGGTCTACTGTGTCGCCGTTGACGACTTATAAATGTTACCACGTCGCTCTAGGATTTGCAAGCGCTTTTTAAATCGCATTTGATGCTTTTCTTAAGCTCTTGTTTTCTCCCGACAACAAGATAATACTTTACCAGAACGTCGTTTGCTTTGCAAGAAGTTTTTTTAACTTCTAGCTCAGCTCGCCTTGACTTGCTTTCGCTTGTCCTCTTGACGACTTGAACTATGTTACAGGAAACCAACTATTAATGCAAGGATAAATACTTATTTTTTTAAAAAATGTTCCAAACAAGCATTTACTAGGCTCGACAAGAGATAGCCTGGTTGATCAAGGAGATAAAAAACTCTTAATCACAAAGATTAAGAGTCAACACCTTTAACTCCAGTTATCTACGCGACTGGACCACTTGGTTTTATCGTAAATATCCTTAAAGTAAGCTACATTAACGCGATCAGCCAGATAATCCTGCCAAATCTTCAGCACAATCGTTGCCACAATCACTAATGGCAACAAATTCAGCGGTGCAAACATGATTCCAATGAGGCTACCGACAAGAATTGGCGAGCCCAAGATGGCCGTTCCCATTCCAATCGCTACTATTACAACAGCAAAAATCTGGTCTACACTGGGCAGAAAATGAGCGATAACAAATCCTATCGTAGTCACGGAGAAGAGCACAGGAAAAATATCGCCGCCAAGCCAGCCCGTCTGTTTACAAATGGTCAGGAGCACCAGCTTCCCGAGCGCAACCATCATTAAGTATACGATCGATTTCGATTGCCAACCCGTGGTAAAGAGATGGAAGTTATGCTGACCCGAGAAAAGCATTTCTGGCGCGATTAACCCTGCAGCAAAAATTACCAGGCCACCAAGGAGTACTTCGAAAAACGGGCGCTGAATATTGAGCGCGACAAACTGCTTAATTCGAACCATCAACTTGTAGAATACCTGACCGCTGAAATAGCTGAAGAAAAGTAGTGGTAATAGGATGACCCAGGCTTTTCCTTGCCAATGGCTGCTGCCAATGCGAATAACCAATCCAGGTTCACCGCTCAGCGTGAAGACGATGACAAACCAGAGAATTCCGTTTGCAAAAAATGCTAGCGTCAAAACCTTTTTGAGACGAGCTGACAACGGGAGCATCGCAGGACTGTCTACCGGTGTTCTTAGAACATATTTATTAATCGCCAGTAATCGCCGCCACTTTTGCCAGCCAGAGAACCGCTGCAACAAATCAAAATGAAGATCGTAATAACGCAACTTATCGCGCAACCAAGTACCATATAACAATGTCGAACTCACAAGCGTGGCTTCTGGGCCAAGGCTAGTTCCGCTAATCAGGATAAATGCGGGAAAGATCATTTGGAGTAGCACAAAGCGATAGTTCGCAGTGCCAGATTCTCTCAACTGCAACCGGATTTTACCATAATTCTGTGGGAGCTGACCGAAAAAGTGCGTCGTGATGAGAATCATTGCCCCAACCAGCACCAGCATCGCGGCGTTTTGTAGCGGGCTAACACGTGGACTAATCCATAATTCATCAATTAGAAACGTTTGTAGTGCGTAGAACAGGCCAAGCAGGGTGCCAAAGACCGCACTCGCACAGAGCCCGAATATCATAAGTCTGACTTGTTTAGTTTTGATATTCTTCCCTCCGTTTAAAAAATAACGTTTTCCATTGTGCCATGAATTTAAGGAGGTTGCAATTGTTACAGAAATAATAATCTCTAACGAAAAACAACTGCTACTTTTTTCAACTGAATAACGATGTTGTTAAACTCCCAATAACGTGCGTTCTAATTGAGCCAGACCAACCTTTATTTATATACTTAATATAGATGAAAAAAGAAAGGATCAAACAATGACTGAACAAAGAGACCCCAGAACACTATATTTCCACGAAAAATTCAAGAGCCAGCAACAAGACACCCCAGCGCTCCAGCGTCAAATGGAGCCTGAACCAGATTGTGGCGAGGATTCATACCAAGGCTCTGGTAAACTAGCGGGACGAAAAGCTTTAATCACAGGTGGTGACTCCGGCATCGGACGGGCAGCAGCAATTGCCTATGCCAGAGAGGGTGCAGACGTCGCTATTCAATTCTTTCCACCAGAGGAAGAAGATGCATTAGACGTAGTCGAAGCTGTGAAGGATTCAAGCGGTAAGTTCATGCTATTTCCTTGTGACCTCAGGGAGGACGGTGCGGCTACAGCACTGATTGAGGCCGTCGTCGATGAATTGGGCGGCCTTGACATTCTCGTTTTAAACGCAGGGCAGCAGATTGCTCAGCAAAGCATCTCGGAATTACCAATTGAGCAAGTCAAAACAACATTTACAGTTAACATCATCTCGATGTTCGAAGCCGCTCAGGCAGCGGTTAACCACTTACAACCGGGGAGTACAATCATTACAACATCCTCCGTTCAAGCAACCAATCCAAGTCCCCAATTACTTGATTATGCGGCGACCAAAGCGGCCATCTCAAACTTCACAGTCAATCTTGCACAACAACTTGCAGCAAAGGGTATTCGGGTGAACGGAGTCGCTCCCGGACCAATCTGGACACCGCTGCAGCTTGATGGTGGGCAGTTCCCTGATAAGATTCCTGAATTTGGTCAGGATTCGCTAATTGGCCGTGCCGGTCAGCCGGTTGAGCTTGCACCAGTCTATGTCTTCCTGGCATCCCCAGAATCCAGCTATGTGACCGGCCAAATCTACGGTGTCACCGGTGGTACAAATATCAATCTCTAAATCTGTACATTCAACACGAAGATTTCCACGCAAAAAGCCCATCAAACTGAATTTGATGGGCTTTTTAGTAACATATAACGGCGACCTAACACCTAGCACTTACACTACTCAACAGTATTCTTGGGCGCATCTTCATCAGGAACTGGAGGCTCGGGCGCACCTTCATCATGAACTGTATTCTCGGATGCACCTTCATCATGAACTGTAGTCTCGGTTTCATCGGCTGAACTACTAGTGCTCGATTCAGTACTGTCTGTTCCAGCGTTACCCGAACTCGACTCTGAGCCCCCAGAAGTAGAACTACTGGAGCCAGCACTGCCAGAACCGGTCCAACCCGATCCTGTACCAGAACCAGAATAACCGCCATCATATTCGGAAGATGTATCCGCACTCGTATCTTCCACGTCATCAGCGTCAGCATTAGTTATATTCGAAACCGTGTTAGTATCAGCATTTGCTCTCTTAAGATCCGCATTAATAGCCTTGATTTGCTTTTTATACCTCTTAATTAGCCTTTGAATTTTTGCGACGAAGGTTTCTACCTCCTCCTCAGAATAGATATCCCCCTCTTGTTTAGTAAGCGTCTTACTGAGCTTATTCAGGCCATCAATCTTCTCATTTAGCGTAGACTTAATTTCCTTATTGATATCCTTCGTTTTCAGCTTAGAATATTCATCGTTGTTCTTCTTTCGAATATCCTTACCCAAATTTTTGATGGCATCGTTATAGGCAACGATGATATTAGTATCCTTCTCAGAGCCCTTCTTATAACGCTCTAGTTTAGTACGCAACGTTCTGATTGCCGAAATTCGCTTCGCTGAATCTAACCTTTCGGACTTTTGTTCTTCTGTTTTGATTTCAGAAATAACCCGCTCAATCCGGGTATTATATGCGGCATCCACACGTTTGTTGTGCATTATTCCTGCAAAAAGTGCGATAAATCCCGCAAAGAGAACCACGCTGATGATGATTAACGAACGTTTGTAAGTTCTATCCTTCATACTTTATCTCAACTGAGTCCAATCGCCCAGCTACTCCCTCTAGTGAATATGAGTTAACTATTTTGTTTCAATTATATCTATTATAGTAGAAATATTTAAAGATTCACAATGGTTTTATTAGCTAGCACAATGCCCCAGCAAAAAACGAGTTCATTTGAACCCGTTGACGACGCCATATGTCTTATTCAGCTACTGAATTAACATTCTTAATTTCATCAAGAATAACTAGCAGTTTCTGCACTCCCTGCTCATACCGGTCAATTTGTTCACCGTACTTCTCGTTAAACGCATCTAACCCGTAGAAAGCAAACTCACTTTCAAATGGATAAACCTCATTTTCGTACGCTGCACTAAATCGTTTTAGCAAATCCATTTCCGTTGGGTCCAGCTGAAGCGCCAATTGAATAACGCGAAAATCTGTGTAGGAGAGCTCAAATTGAACTGCAACTGCACGAATGAAATCGTTTTTATTCTTGATGTGTTGGAAGTGATGCTCAATTGTCCAAGCTAGATTGTCGATTGATTTAATTACGTCAAGCATATAAAATAACCCCTTTCTCTTAAGCAACTAACTCTTTCATATCGAGTTTAGCATTCAAATAAGAAACGGGGGTTATTAATGCTTGTGATTTTTACAAAAAATATTTATAAGTTGCACAGCCAGCGCTGAAAAATAATTTTCTGATTGACATGCGTTGTTTGAAGCATGTCATATATTCAGGCGGTTCAACAACCGCCGTCGTTGGTATGTCCTCCTTGTTAGTTAATGTAGATCTAGCGTTGCGTCGATAATCAAGGGCCCCGCAACTAACTTGCAAGTGGTGTAAGACTAACACAAGCAGAGCACCATTCTGTAACAAGAGTTCGAGGTTCACTTGCAGTGGTACCTTGCCATACCTATCCAGCACAGCGGTTGTGCTGCCTGAGTATTGTGCTGCAACTTTATTTTTGCAAAATTCGTTTATCCTGAAGTTGTAAGAACTTCAATTCGTTTACGGACAGCCAGTTGAGTTTGGTCGACACTTCGGCACGGGAAATGTCCTAGTAACGTCAAAAAGGATAATTTTGCTAGTGATACCACGACGCCCTTCACAACCCATGTTGTTCGCCCAAATATAGTCGCCGACCATAAATTCACCACCATCAGCAGACTCAACTGCAATATCCACCGCATCTTGAGCACTTGTGTGAAATTAATCCTCGTTCTAAAACTAACGTTAACCAGAATGGTGCCTGGATATACCTGAAATTCCAGCAATTCGTCATAGATAATTTCACTTCTTGGGTTACTCACCAAATACTGCGTTCACTCTATCAGCCTTCTTTTGATGATTATCAGCTCAATTATTTCCTATTCTAAATGTCTTTAGTTAACTCATCCATGATTCTTACTGAAATTCACAACCACGAAAGAGCTCATCCATTTCAGGAAATTCTTCATCAAAAAATTCAGCAATATTTTCCGGGTGATCAGCATCAACCATTTTAGGTTCACCACTAACCCTATTAACTAACTCATCGAGATCTTTAACTATTTGTTCCTTATTCTCTTCATAATATTTCTTTTGCTCGGGTGTAGCTCCGTCACCAACGCCATCAAATGGAATCTCTTGATTATCTGCAATATATTTAACCATCAGCTGAATTGCCGTCGCAATATCGTAACCTAGCTTAGCTAAATGTTCAGCGGATCTAATCTTGAAGATACCAATGATTTTGTCAGACTTAACTTCTACAAGGTTTGGGTCATTAACTTGTTGAGTTGGCAGATTAGGAAATACTAGTTTGACGAACCCATTAACAAAGTCATCCACTTGGTCAGGATTATTAATATCGACCTTATTACTAGGATATGCCCCATAATAATCATCGATAATCTTAGTAGCACGCTCTGGATCAAAATCAGAAACAATTTGGCTACCAAATGGCACATCAAAGGGGAGATTCTTATCATATGAAACGCTATTCATCAGTATTTCTGACATATCTCCCAAATCTAGATAGTGCGTACTCAGAAATTCGTTTGCACGTGCAACGTCATTCTTATCTACCATAGCAGAAACCTGGCAATAAATATTCATCGATATACCCCTCCTGTTATAAATAACCCATAGACTTAATTTTATCGTATAAATTGTCTGTTAATCGAAAGGAGATTTAACTTATGCTATACACTTATCCAGCACTTTTTTACTTTGATGACACCGAAACTGAAGAAGTTCCTTATTTCGTTCACTTTCCAGACTTAGAAAATTCTGCAACGCAAGGAAATAACATTAGTGACGCAATTAGAATGGCCGTGGATCTCCTCGGAAATCTTCTAACATATTATGTCGAAGATGGCAAACATGTTCCAAGGCCATCTAATATTAATGACCTCTCACTTGTAGGAAACAATCCTTTCAAAGATGATGATTTTGATTTTAAATTTCAGGTTGATAAATCATTTATTTCAATGGTTACAGTGGATTTAGATGATTTTCTCGATTATAATGACCCAATTGAACTAACCTTAGCTATTCCAAAATGGGCGGACGAGTCTGGTAAAAGATTGCACCTCCACTACTCTAAAGCACTGACAGATGCTATTATGCAGAAAACGGATGAAGCACATTAAAAAGTTTCAGTATCAATTTCCTATTTAATAGGTATTCCAGGCACAAAGTCCCAGTTCCCATTCAATTTTGAGACAAACTGAACACCTTGAGTTGTACGAAAATAGCCCGAGAATTTTTATAAAATCCAGATTTTACTCCACACAAAAACCACCAATCTCTCTCGAAGAGGTTGGCGGTTTTTTAAATTTCAAAGCTTATTTCAAATATGTTCCAACAAAATTATAGTTATTAGCTGGACTGTAATACAAGTTCTTCACCTTCATGTTCACCAGGTGCGCCTGCACATTCTGGTATAGCGGAACCGCACCCATATCCTCAACGGACACATCACTAGCGTCTAACAGATCTTGCCAGCGAGCATCGGGATCGACTGCATCCTTGTTCTTACTATTCTTCACATACTTATCAAATGATGCATTCGACCATTTACCAAAGTTATATGAGTTCGTCGTCTCGAACAAATCAAGGAATGTGATTGGATCTGGGAAGTCTGCTGACCAACCAGAAACCACCACGTCAAAATCACCGGCCAGAGAACGCGAAACTCTGGTTTTGAACGGAATACTTGCGATATTCAACTTCAACCCAGGTAAGTTCTTCTCCAATGTACTTTGCAGGTACTCCTGAACCTTCTTCTGGTCTTCCGTATCATCACCTAACAGCTCAAGTTCGACACTTGAAGCACCAACCTCTTGTAATCCTTCCTTGAACAGCTTAGTAGCCTTCTCTGGGTCATACTTAGTGTACTTCTTCCCAGTACCTACTTCCTTGGTGAAGTCTTTCCCAGTCTTCTCGTTAGCTGCCAATCCCTCTGGGACCAAAACTTGTGCTGGGATCGAACCGTCAGATAACACACTATCTACAAGTTCATTCCGGTCGATTGCGTATGAGAATGCCTGACGAATCTTCGTATTTTTGAATGCTGGAACCTTAGCCACATTCAGTGTGAGATACGTCAACCTCGATTGTTTCTGTGGACGGTAACTCTTGTCATCCTTCATTTGGGCGGCAGTGTCACCTGAAACCACGACATCATCGATCTTGCCTGCTTGGAATAAACTCAATGCTGTGTCAGAATCCTTCAGAACCTGGACTTGAATCTCGTCAAGCTTCACCTTGCTCTTGTTCCAGTAAGAATTATTCTTCACTTCAACCCACTTGTTGTTCGTACCGTTCCACTTCGTCATCTTGAACGGGCCGTTATAAACAACGTACTTACTTTGTGTACCATATTTCTTACCGTACTTCTCGACCACCTTCTGGTTCAGTGGGAAGAAGACGGGGTTGGTCAGCATTGTGCCAAAATATGGAACTGATCTTTCTAGATCAACCTCAAAAGTATAGTCATCTGTTGCCTTGACGCCAAGGGTTGACGGATCTTTTTCGCCTGCAATGATATCATCAGCATTCTTAATTCCGCTAAATAAGTACGCATATTCAGATTTAGTAGCGGGATCAACCGCGCGCTTCCATGAATAAACGAAATCCTTCGCTGTCACAGGATCACCGTTACTCCACTTGGACTTACGCAGCTTAAAAGCATATTTCAGGCCATCGTTTGTTGGCTCCACGACTTTCTTAGCCACGGCTGGCGTAAGTTTCTGGCCCTGATACCGATACAAGCCCTCCATCGTATCTTGTAAGGCTTGGCCGGAGATTGCGTCAGTAATAATTGAACCATCCATGGATGAAATAATATCTTTCTCCATCCGGCGCCAGACTTGCTTATCATCACCCTGGGATGAACTACTGCTGTTGTTGCTACATGCGGCCAAGGTCAAAGCAGTTGCAACAGTTATAAATCCCATTAAGAATATTCGTTTCTTCTTCATGATTAATCCCCCTTTAAGATTATATGTTACGAACAACAATATCATGAGAATAAAATTAAGTAAATAGGAAATTAAATTATTTTTTGCAAATATTTTACTAAGATACTTGGGCGCTTCTAATAAAACACCCCCAACCTAATCAAGGTTGGGGGCTCATTCGTCTAATTAATTGATTCGTCAGATTACTAACTTAGCTGTCTTGGCGTAACCCACGACGGTCACCATGCAATTTCGCCAGCTCATCGTCATTGTTCTGCGCAATGTTGTTGGCTTCTTGTTGCATCTCATGTCTCTCGTCTTGGCCCATACCCTCTAACGACTCCGGGGAATATTCATCACCGTCGTTAGCCAGATTCTCCTCGGCGCCCAAAGCACTGATTTCATCACTCACATCAATGGTATCAGTATCACCGTAACGTTGCGAATCATGCAGGTTTTCTCCCGCCTCATCCGGCATCTCGGGCATCCCTTCTTCGGGATTCATGTCCATGTCCTCACGCATAGTCTCTTCAGGGTTCATCCCGACATCCATCCGCTCACCCATGTTATCCTCGGTCCGCACGACATTTTGATTCTCCATCTCTTCAACCAAAACATCGTTCATCCGGTCTTTGTCTGCTTCGTGTTCCTTATTATGATGCATCTAGTGTCCTCCTTCTCGCTATTTGGCGGCCACTCACCGCCTCAATTCAATTATAGCGAATGGTCTACATCACAAACAAAACATTGGCTCATCTAAAAAACGTAACTAAGTTATATAATTAGGTAATTTAATTATCATCTACCAAATAAAGCTTACGTAATTTCTGAAATTGGTCTAGTTTGAGACCCAAGGCATCCTGCCAGTAATTAGCAATCCCACCATAACCAACATTAATGGTCTCGATTACCGTCTGCATCACCTCTGCCTCACCGGTCTGCAGGTTCATCCGACTAACGAGCCGCTCAATCTCGGCCTCATCTTCTGGTACATTACCCGTGCCAAAACCGAATAATTCGTTGGTCAGTAGATAATCGGCAATAATCGTCTCTTCTGGCACTTCTAACGCCAGAAGGACTAAGGCGGCAGTCATTCCAGTTCGGTCCTTCCCCGCCGAGCAATGAAACACCGTTGGCTCATTTTGTAAAAGTATCTTGAACGTTGTTGCAAACGCCTGTTTTGCATGCTTATTTAGAATCACATTCTGGTAAATCTGGGCAAAGCCGTTTGCCGCCTCCGGAATATGATGTACCTTGCGCCACCAGATACTTGGCGTACCGAAAAGTGCGGGGGTATTCCCCTGTTCTGGGTAGATAGGATTCTTAGTCAACTTAGCACCAGACCATAACCTATCCGGATTTCTCTCCTGCTCAGACGTCGAGCGAAGGTCAACATCATGCTTAATCTGCAGCCACGACAATTTATCCCGATCGGATTGCGTCAACAGCGACAAGTCCGCAGCCCGATAGATTTTACCCCAAGAAACGGTCTGCCCGTGTTGATTAACATAGCCACCCAAATCACGAAAGTTAAGCGCTCCTGCCAATTGAATTACTCGCTGATATTCCGCCATATTGCACCTCCTACCCATAGGATACCGCAAAAAAGTGGTGGTTGAAATTTTTCATTCAAGCACCACTAACTTGTAGTACCACAATCAATTAACTAATTGACAGCAGTCTCACTTGGAACCGCTTCAGCCTTGTCAATCTCCGCATGCTGTGCTTCATCCTGCTCAATTAGCTTCAATTTCGCTACGGCCACAAGGGCTGTGCTGACGATCAAAAGTAGAATCAGGCCAGTAACAGCAAAGATTAACGCACCGTTCAAATGGTCGAATAACACACCATAGAATAGTGTACCAATTGGCATGAGCAACATTGACAGTGTGCTCATAATCGAGAACACACGTCCTTGGAACTTCGGATCGATGTTGGCCTGCATATAGATACCAACGGGGCTATTCACAAAGACCAGGATTGTTCCGATTAGCATATTAAATGCGACATAGAAGATAGTATTCACATTACTTGACCAGTTAAACAACAGTGGCACACCGATAATCCCCAATAAGATCGAGACAATTATAATGTTTTTGAAACTAACGAGGACGAAGTGTTGCTTCAAATTCATTGCACTGAATAGCACTCCACCGAGGACCATCCCAATTGCGAAGGCGGATTCCGTCATCCCATATTGCCCATTACTCAAACGAAGAGAATCCACCAAGATAAAGGGCTGCCCCACATTGATGGCTGCGAAGAAGAAGTTAATTAACGTTGACACCGAAATAACAAATAATAATAATTTCTGGGTTCTGATGTAGCCAAAGCCCACCTTGAAGTTCTGCCAGATACTCTCATGTTCCTCCTGCTCAGCCGAAACATCAGTCTCCGGTTCAGCGTTCGTCACACTTTGAGCATCAAAGTTCAACATCATGACACCCGCTAGAGCGATGAGCTCAAATCCGAGTTCGATGAAGGCGAAACTGCCGATGGAAACTAAGGTGTAGACGACAGCACCGATAATTGGCGCCAGAAAAGATGCGGTAGCATTGAGCGATTGGGCTAAGCCGTTCACACGTTGCAACTCAGCACCCTCAAACAAGGAAATCATACTCGATTGTAGTGCTGTACCAAAGAAATTATCGGTTACCTGAAGAATAACCATCAAGCTAATAATCTGGATATAGTACTGCTCCGGCCAGACACTAATCACAATTCCGAATGACAAAAGCGCGAGCATGCTTGCCAACTGCCCAACAATCACAATTTTCCGGTGGCTCATCGTATCCACCACATAACCAACGAATGGCGTCAGAACCAAGGAGACTAGGGGACCGGTGATCAGCGTAATCCCCATTCCAAGAGCCGATCCCGTCTGCCGCAAAACGTACAGACCAAGTGCGAAACTCAACATCGAGCTGCCAAATACCCCAGCGAAGCGACTAATCAGATACTTCCAAATCTGTGGCCCTAAATTAAATTTTTTCATTCCAAGCTCCCACGAATTTCATTCTTTTAACTTCTACTTTTGCTTAAATTCATTAAAGCATATTTAGAACGGGGAAAAAGCATATCGGAGTAAGCGGTCAAATTTAGGTGCGTAAGTGGTTTAAATCATGCTATAACTGAAAGTAGTCACCCAAAATTGAGGGTGACTACTATATCTACAAATAATTTAACTTTAGATTTTCTGGGCCATATCTGTCACATCGATCACCAGAACCTTACGAATCCACTCAAACTTCGATTTCATGCCCTCAAAGTCCTCACCGGCGTCGATAAAGTGCCCCTTGCCGTAGACGTGAAAACCCGCACCAGGTCCCTCAGTTCCTTCAACCTCCTTGGTACCCACGGTAATTGTCACCGTATTATCTTTAGCGAAGTCGCCCTCAATACTGTGCATTCCGGCGGCCGGAATTAAGAGCGTCTTTCTCTCCGGATCAACCTCAATATATGACATCCACGTGTTCACCACGCTCGCCGGATTTCCGTTTATCGTCACAATTGTTGCAGGACCTTCGTGTTGCATCACTTCTAGAAATTTCTCATCCATGTTCAATCTCCTATTTCCATCACTATGGTATGTCTCTTTATATAGTATAGGCATATTTGGCTGAAATTGGAGAACTAAATCACATATTTTAATCAATTTACAGTGAGCTGGGTAGCATAGAGTAAACGGACTTACACTATTTGCACAGTTTGAGTACAAATTATTTATCCAGAAAGAAAGATTAATTTGACTATACAGGATCGGACTCTGATACAAATTGACCATAAAATTAAGAAATCTGCCAACGCAAAGCTTAGATCTAAAGGAATGACTATTTCGGAGTTTACTAGAATCATGACGACAAATGTAGCATATAGCAACGTCAATATTGTTGTGGAAACACTTAATAAGAAACTAGATTCTGTACTAAATGAGACAAAGATAATTCACTAAACTCACTTTCTAAATATATAGACACTCTTCTGGTGAGCAATCTTGACTATTTCGATAATGATATCTTCTTTATTAATTCGACATAGTATCCTGTAGTCACCAATACGATAACGCCACAACTCCTTTAATTCTCTCATAAGCGCTTTCCCGTTTTTAAATGGCTCACTTGTATTGACTATGTTTCTGTCAATCAGGCTAAGGAGAATTACACGAACACCGGAGGTATTATGGACAATATTTTAATTATCGAAGATAACGATGATATGCAACACCTACTACAAAAGGTTTTGCAGGCTCAATATCACACTATTAGTGCATATTCCGGCACCGAGGGATTACTAGTATATAAAAGGGCAAATAAGTCGATTTAATCCTCTTAGACCGCATGTTACCTGGTAAAAACGGCGAGGTATTACATGAACTACGGGAAAGTTATCTATGAAGGCGAATTCTTAACAAGGTATTAACTGAATCGTTAATTACCCCTTAAGCAGCAACACTTTATGCCGATTCAAGCAGCAATTTAGTCATCAATATTCCTACTCAAGCAATAATTGAGTGACAATTACCCATCATGTCTCTATGATGAAATCAAGGTCGACCGTCAAAAGAAAAATGGAGGAACAGAAATGATACAAATTTTTGATGCACAAAGAATCGGCAAGAAAATCGCCGATGCGCGTAAAGAATGTAATATGACCCAAATGGAGCTAGCCGATGAATTAGGCGTGAGCTACCAGGCCGTTAGTAATTGGGAGCGCAGCAAGTCACTGCCCGACATCGATAAATATAATCAAATTTCCCAAGTATTGGACTTATCATTAGAAGATTTACTGGGTTCACATGAGGGGGCCCGAACTATTCAAATAGTCCAAAACGATGAGCCCATGCCCGTTGAAGACCTCGTTCAAGCTGCCCCATTGATGAAACCAGCGCAGGTAGAGCAGAAAGTCACGGACAAGCACCTATCATTTGAACAAATTGTAGAGATTGCTCCTTTCATCTCTGACGAAACGCTCGAACAACAGGTGGATGAACACTTAGGAGAGCCGGACTTTAACCAACAATTACATAAGCTCGCACCATTCCTGAGTTCTGCGTACATCAAACGCTACATCGATAGTCAACTACAGGCCGGCACGAAGGATAGCTTACAGCTGATCTCTAAACTGGTTTTTGCCCTAGACGATGATGATGTCGATGCAATCTTTGATCAGGTAGTGAAACTGTTTGGCCCAAATGAGCATTCATTGAAACACTTCTACCCATTTCTGAGTGATGACAAGTTGCGTGATATCGCGCAAAGCCCCAATACCGAGTTTAAAAAGATACGTGAATTAGCACCTTTCCTCGATGATGATAGCTTAAACCAGATTTTCCACAAGCTCAGTCAAAATCCGGATAATGCTAAGGAACTCAGTTCCCTCGCACCATTTCTGGAAGAGGAAGTAATTGTTGATTACCTCAAGAACGTACTTCCGACACAGGTAGATGACGAGACGCGCAAACAAATAATCAGACGCTATCTCCCATTCTTATCTGACAAGTTCTTGTTGAATATTTTCTAACGCATAACATTGAATAGTCGACAGATTGACTAAACAACTTCTTTAATCACTTCTATTATTTACCAACTCAAAACCAACTGAAAAACCGCAGAGACAGCTTGTCTCTGCGGTTTTTACATATTCTAACTAAGCTATGTTAATTCGTTCATCGTGAATTAACAGTATTTCATCAGCTAACACATCAAGGTCTTCCTTATTGTGGCTAGCGATGATAATTGTTGCGCCGTCTTGCTTTAATCCCAGTAAAATTTGCCGTACATCACGGATGGTCTCTTGATCCAATGCATTAGTTGGCTCGTCCAACAACAATAGCTTTGGGTGTTCGAAAATCGCCTGTGCGATGCTGAGCTTCTGCCGCATCCCAAGTGAGAAACTCTTAACTTTCTCTTTTTCGTGACCCTCGAGGCCAACAGCCAATAATGCCGAATTGATATCGTCATCGCTTGCGACATTATTAATCCTGCTCAACATTTTCAAATTATCAAAAGCCGTGTACTGTGGCAGCAGGTCAGTATGTTCGATGATTACCCCCGTTTCTGCCGGGAAATCTACATCCTTGTGGATCACTTGGTCGCCCACCTGTACACTGCCGCTAGTGGGGAAAATTAAGCCGGAGATTGCCCGCAGAATCATCGTCTTCCCCGATCCATTACGCCCGTGGAGACCGTATATTTTACCCGAGTCAAACTGGAAGGTGATATCGTCTAGGATGGTTTTCTTCTTGATTACTTTGGTATAATTTGTGAAATTTATCTGTGGCATTGAGCCCCTCCGCTTTATATCCAGTCTTTTCGGCGAAACTTAAAGACGCAGAAAAGACACATTATTGAAAAGAAAAATATTTGAACTATTGGTGCGAGTACATATACACTTGCTGCACTATCTTTCAGTAGTTCCATGCGATTATTCATCGTAGAATTTAGCAGAATCAATACACCGAAACTTTGGTAATTACTAAGGCGATTGATTGTATCTGCAACAAAGATTGAACCGAGCAAGAATACTTGGGTAGCATAGATTGCAATCTTGCTATCAACTAAAATTTCCATAAACATCTCGAACGCAACAATGTTCAACAAGAACAGATAATTCATAACTAGTAGATAGAAGAAGCTACCAACATCTGCAAAGTCAAATTTCCCCGAAGTGATGACCAGTACCACTCCGAAAACTAGCACTTTAGTGAATTCAAAGAAAGTAGTGTACTTAATTGCTTTCCAGAGAAATTGTAGAAACATTTTAAAGGTTGACCGATTACGGACAAGTACATAAATTCCAAAGTTCCTGCCAAAGGTTTCACCTACACCCATGAATCCCAAAGTGGCAACAGCAAAAAGAAAATATTGGATAAAGTCAAAATTTAAATTGGCATTAAAAATAATACCTGCGTATAAATCATTCATTGTACTGGCACGAATTGCTAACTGCCATAAATAAGCAAATACTCCGATTCCAGCAGCAATGACTAACAGTCTTCGTTTATTCACCATCTAAGATATCCTTTCTCTGGAAGATATAGCTAAGAATTAGATATAATCCTCCAATAAAGATAAGGGCTAAAACATTCACACTTATATAATGAAGGATGTTGAATCCGTCCTCATAATAATCTGTATAAACGGTTAGTATCGATAAGGCAGTCGGCCAGCCCTGGACCAGTTGAAAATACAGCTGGCCAATACTGAGGCCAAAGGTAACTGCAACTGCAATTGGATAATTAGACACCAAGGACAAACAAATCAGGAAAACGGTGCCCATCAGCAGATAAAAGATAAAGGCGCTGATGAAGTATAAGATGGCAACGCCAAAGAAATTAATTTCAACTAAGTGGTTCAGATTAATGTGGAACATGTTAAACAAGACATTGATTCCAACAAAGACAGCTGAGAAATAGAAGGCTGCTTCAATCATTTGACCAAACATCCTATTGACGATTCGTCTTCTGGGGGCTCGAACGGCTAACTGGGTTAGATTGAATGGATTGAACAACAATAACAGTAAAATGATATTCATCCCTGCATGAGTTATTAGGTGATTATATCCCCCGTAAGCAGAATTCAGCTCAACGATTAATTTGTGACTAAATTCAAACGATACATTCCGAAAGACATACGACCACCAGAGGGCAAAAAATATACTTAAAGCACTAATCTTAGCAATCCTATGTTTCATCAGCAATTACCTGATGCCTGAATGCAAATATTGAGACGGCTAAGCAAATTGTGACGAATAATATTGACGCCGGAATAATCTGTTTGAATCCATATTCGATAAACGGTTGGAAAACATACGTTAGACTATTGGGTAGTATAATCTGCCCGTACCAGATCAGTAGTGCGATCGGATAGGCTAATTTGTATTGCGGAAACAACATTGAGATGCTGGTACATAACATCGCAAACAAGCCCGAAAAGAGCGAGAAAACCAAGATATAGACAGCATAGGTTATGTATGGATGTTGCAAACTAATCAAAGCCAATCCATGTAGAGCTTCTGGAAATTGTTCCAACCCGGAAAATGACTTGCCACCGCGAAAGATGAGTATAGCAGCCAAATAGTTAATTGTCAGACTAAGAAACGGCACGGCAAAGCCTAACAGAAATGAAACAGAGAAACGATCTTTCAGAAATTGACTCCGCGATTTTTTAGTATACAAAATGTCACTATATCCTAGCTTCTTCTCTTGGATATAATAATCCGAGTAAATAAACATCAAATAAATCGGCAAAATCCAGATAAATAACATCTGAGCAAAATGACCCAATGATGAGCCGGACAAAAGACTCGCATGAGCTGGATGCGGCAGTAGATTCCGGGCAATACCTTGAGGATATGAATCAGGATGAAGCCAAAAATCATAAAACGCTACTTTAATACTAATATAAAGATCGAAAAATGGTATTAGTGTCAGAATAACAATGCTAACTTTGCTTTTGGTTGTCTTAAGAACTCGCTCTAGTTCGTATTTCACTCAAAGCACCCCCTCGTTGTTTTTGGTTAAGTTAAATCTGCGTATTTCTAAAAATAGAAAAATAAAATGTAGGTAAGTAAATAATCAATAATAAAAAGGTAGCCACCAAATTTCTGGAGCTACTAATACAAAAGGCGTCGTAGGTCATATTCACATAACTTTATAATCTCTATCAATTTTCAATGATTATCGTCTTTACCCAAGTATCTTCTCAATTCCATGTTTCCTCATCCCAAACACCAGCCACAGAATAAGTAACGCCATTATAATTATTATTCTCTCCGGTTAACCATACTGTTTTTTGGCTTGCAGTAGTTAATGCATTGGTATAATAAGGACCAAGTCCTTGCGTCGCATCAACCGAAGTTGACACATTATTCGCGCTAGCATCCTCTAGCCAGAATCTAGTTATGGTACCTGAACCCTCCGAACTTGAGTTGAGCTTAACTTTCCACGGGTTTTCTGGGTGGGTAGTTTGTCGGTATCTACCTCCAGCAGCTTTTCCATTTTGTTGCCATGGACTAACCGTAAATTTAAAACTGATCGAATCGTTAGAGGCATAAACTGTTCCTGCAAGACTAAGGAACAACGCTAATGTACCACCCAATAGTAATAATACCCTTTTCTTTTTAACCAAATTCCCATCCTCCTTTATTTTTATTGTGAAATGACTACTCTTGAAGAGTAGCATGCTCACCAAAATAAAAATACATAAACATATATATTTATAATTAAATAGGCTCAGTTATATCAAATAACCAGCAATTATCTCATTGAAAAAGTACTCAAATCCCATACATGGCTTGCATTATACACACCTCATCCGATACTTATGAATCTTAGACACAAAAGCATGTAAATCCCTCGATAAACATTACCTTAAATTAGAATTACAAATGTTTTTATCGTTCTACTTTAAAAATTTTATAACTTTTTGACCCATACTTGATCCCACAAAAAAAGCAGGTGTATTTACCTGCTTTGTCGTCTTTATTCAAAGACCATCTGATTGTGATACAACTCGTAATAGAAGCCCTGTTCATCCAGTAGCTGCTTATGACTACCTTCCTCAATGACTTCGCCATTCCTCAACACCACTATCTTATCGGCATTCAGAATGGTTTTTAATCTGTGGGCAATCACGAAACTTGTTCGGCCCGCAATTACGTTGTCCATCGCCGCCTGAATCTGCGCTTCAGTCACCGTATCCACGTTACTGGTGGCCTCATCCAGAATCAACAGCTTCGGATTTGTAATGATAGTTCTGGCAATTGACATCAACTGCTTCTGGCCAGCTGAGAATAACGAATTCTCATCATCAATTCGGGTCTCGTAGCCATCAGGTAAGCTCACAATAAAGTCATGAATGTTTGCCTGCTTCGCAGCAGCCTCAATCTCTTCCTGGCTAGCATCAGGCTTACCAAACTTAATGTTCTCACCGATTGTACCTGTGAAGAGCTGTGGATCTTGCAGTACAATTCCCACATTACCTCTTAGAGAATCAAGATCCATGTCTTGGATATTCTGCCCATCAAATGTGATGGAGCCAGAATCCACATCATAGAAGCGATTAAGCAAGTTCATGACCGTCGTCTTCCCAGAGCCCGTTGGTCCGACAAGTGCGACCATCTGGCCCTTATCAACTTCGATGTTCACCCCATGCAAGATTTCCTTACCAGGATTGTAGCTAAAGTGGATGTCAGTCAGGTTAATCTTCTCCTTAATCTCACTAAATGGCACACCAGCAGTTGGCTTAACCTCATCAGGTTCTTCTCTCACCTCATTAATCCGCCGTGCCCCCGTAATCGAAAGCTGGATCATGGTGTATAACGACGTCAAACTGATGATTGGTTGGTAATATTGTTGTGCATATTGAACGAAGATAACAATTAGTCCAAGGCCAACGGCCAAGCTCATTTTGCCATTCATCACATACCACGAACCCCAGAAGATCACGACCGCGGTGTTCAAAAGCGCCATCCCTTGCATCAGTGGATACAAGATACCGGACCAAATCTGACCCTTGTAGGTTGTCTGTTTGACCTGATTATTGTGCTGCACGAAGCCCGCAATTGAATCTTCCTGTAGGCCGTTCGTGATGATGATCTTCTGCCCCGTGATTTGCTCGTTGATGTAACCATTCATCTTACCAATATCATCTTGTTGCCGGTTAACGAACTTTTGCGCGTTTTTGATTACCACGAAAGCCACAATAACCGCTATCGGCGTTGTTGCAATGGTAATCCATGCTAGCGTCACGTTCTGCCTGAACATCATCCAGACCATACCGACGAACAGAGTGAAACTGAACATCACTTCATATAAAGCCTGGTTCATCGCATTGAAAATATTGTCGAGGTCGCTAGTGTAGCGTGCGAGAATGTCCCCGTCAGAATGGGTATCGAAGTAGCTAATCCGTAACCGTTGCATTTTGCGGAAAAGACCCACACGCATCGTTCCAGTTGATTTACCAGCAATTCGGGCAATCACAATGGAGCTAATCAACATCGCAATTGCGTTTGCAACGTAAAACGCTACTAGCTTAATCAATGCATCATAGAATCCGGCCTTTGAGGCAGCGGCGTGGGTCGCGGGATTCGCCCAAGCCTGCAGATACTCGGTCAACTTAGTGAAAGCTTCACCCATAAATACGGGCGCCTGCACCTGAAGATATGTCGAAATAATGGTAAGGAGCAAGACAACTGTCATGCCCTTCCAATACTTACTTAAATAATGGTAATAAAATTTGCCTGCACTCTTTAAGTCCTTCATGACTACACCTCCTCTAATGCCTTCTGTGTTGCATATATCTCCTGATAAGTTGCATTCGTCTGTCGTAGTTCACGGTGTGTTCCGATTCCAACCAGTTTCCCCTGATCAAGGACGAGAATCTTATCAGCCTTCACAATAGAAGAAATCTTCTCCGCAATAACGAAAGTGGTGGTGCCAGCAAGCTCCCGGTCGAGTGCCTCCTGAACCAACTTCTCCGACTTTGCATCGAGCGCGCTGGTTGAATCGTCCATAATCAGGATTTTCGGTTTAGCAATCACCCCACGTGTGATGGATAGACGTTGTTTCTGACCACCGGAGAAGTTTGCGGAACGTTCCTCAACCTCAGCATCGTATTGGTGCTCCAGTTTCTCAATGAATTCAGCGGACTGAGCCACCCCAGCAGCCCAGCGCATTTCATCCACAGTTGCATCCGGTTTACCCTGGCGTAAGTTATGAGATATCGTCCCCGAGAACATCGTTGACCGTTGGAGAACAAACGAAATAGTCCTGCGCAGTGATTCTTCGTTAACCGTCTTCAGATCATGGCCACCAACCTTGATGACTCCCTCTGTTGGATCATATAATCTTGGAATTAGTTGGGCTAGCGTGGATTTCCCGGAGCCTGTTGCACCAACGACACCAATCATCTCTCCGGGTTCGACCGTAAACGAAATGTCATCCAAAACTTTTTTGTCATCATTTGGATATTGGAACGAGACGTGCTCAAATTCGACAGATGCAGCCAAATCAATGGATGCAACGTCCGGATAAGTCAGCTCGGGCTCCTCATCATAAATCTCCTTTAGACGAGCCAGCGAGACGAATGCCCGCGAGGCACCGGTCATCATGAAGCCACCCATCACCACAGCAAAGAGAATCTGCATGAGATAGCTGATGAAGGCTTGTGATGCTCCTAGCACGCCGGGATCCTTGGTCACCATATTTCCTACCAGGAGGACGACCACAGCAACAGCCATATTCCCCACCAAGAAGAAGCTCGGTATCAAGATAGAGAAGAGATTCCCAATCTTGATTGTGACATCCGTCATCTCGTCGGACGCTTCAGAGAACTTGTCGATCTGCTCCTGCTCCTGCACGAATGACTTCACCACGCGCATCCCCATGAGGTTCTCCCGCGCTAGTGTATTATTCTTCTCCATCATTTCTTGCATCTGGCCGAAGAACTTACCCATTTTGGTGAAGCTAACCATGGCAGTAGTCACGATTAGTACCAGCATCGCGATAATCACCCACCAAAGGCTTGGCATAACCGCAATTGCGAGGATAAATGACCCGATGAAAAGAACGGGAATTCGTGTGAGTTGTTGCAAGAGACTCATCACAACCATTTGAACTTGGTTAATATCGTTCGTCAGCCTAACCACCAGGTTCGAGGCAGAGAACTTCTGAATATTACCATACGAGAACGTCTGAATCTTGCGGTAGGCAAGTTCTCGCATGTCGGCCGCGATTGATTGCGAAGCCTTGGCCGAGAAAATCGTGTTGACTATTCCGGCAATAATTCCTAGGACTGCGAGTCCCATTAACTGAATACCCAGTTCGTAGACGGTCTGCTTGTCATTTTGCAAGATAGCATCAATCATGTTCTGTAACAGTTTCGGTTGCCAGAGCGTGGCAAAGGCGATGACAACCATCGCACCAGTTGCTACTGTAACATTGGACCAATACTTCTTTAAATATAACCCTAGTAGTTTCATCCAAACCTCCTTAAAATCACAAATAGATACAAAGTATATGGAATTTAAATAACTAAGTCAAGCGATTTCGACTGGTTAGTCAATAAATTTTTAGGAAGGTGAAATGATGAGGTAAAAATAGTAGATTGATATTCGTACCACGGATTGAAAACCCCTTTAAATCTAAGGAGGAATTTTGTGAACGATGAAGATAGCAGTTGGCAAAAAAAAGCGGAATCGGAGTTTAAGTTAGATGTATAAGCCTCCTCAGGGAGATATAATCTGGCTAAACTTTTCACCTGTAGTTGGATCTGAGATGCGCGGTACACATCCAGCCCTAGTTGTGTCATCAAATCATTATAATATGAAGACAAATTACGTGATTGTTTGCCCAATAACTTCTGGTGGTAATAACTTCTCAGGATATATACCATTGAATAATTATTCAATCCACGGTATGGTAAACTCAAATTCATAGTTTTGGCCTAGGCAGAATCCAATCTAGCCAATTCGAAGATAGAATTCGCAAAGAAGATTTTCTCCTTGTCAAACAAATTTTGAATTATCCCTTGGAAACTGAGCTGTAGAATATCAAGCCTGGCAATATCCAGGGTAAAGATTCGAAAATTAGTTAAATTATTTATAAAGTAAAAAGAGACCATTTTCAGCGATTGAAAATGATCTCAAACTATTTTACCGATACGACCTGTCAAAGGGCCTAAATAAACACCAAAAATCGTCAGCCTCATTACATAGAAGCTGACGATTTTTTAATAACTACACAATATATCTATAAAAATTTGATTTATCTTACTTAATTGCTTCCGTAGTATCGACATCGAAGAAATGGCCCTTATTGATATCAAAGCCCATCGTTACCTCATCACCTGGATTATGAAAATCCCTTGCATCAACTGTAGCAACAAACTCCTCGTCACCCATCTCCGCATAAAGTTGACTCGTAGCTCCAAGAAGCTCAGATACAACTACCCTCGCATTCACAATCTGTTTGGGCCAGCTTGTTAAGAATGCATTCTCAGTGTGAATATCTTCAGGACGAATGCCAAAAACCACATGTTTGCCTTCGTACCCATTTCTATCTAGAATCTTGGCTCTACCTTCTGGTACCGCTAGATCTATTCCTTTATCGTTATGAATTCTTCCGTTTTCGTATGTGACATCAAAGAAGTTCATCGATGGTGAGCCAATAAAGCTAGCAACAAATTGGTTCTTAGGATTGTCATAAATTTCTGCCGGTGTACCAACTTGTTGAATCTTACCTACGGACATAACAACAACTCGATCGGCCATTGTCATAGCCTCAGTTTGATCGTGAGTTACGTAGATCGTCGTGGTATTTAACCGTTGATGTAGTTTTGCAATTTCAGCACGCATGGAAACACGTAACTTGGCATCCAAGTTAGAGAGCGGTTCGTCCATTAGAAAGATTGGGGCATCCCGGACAATCGCTCGCCCAAGGGCAACACGTTGACGTTGTCCACCGGATAAGTCCGCCGGTCTTCTGCTGAGAAATTCAGTTAAACCAAGTATTTCTGCAGCTTCATCTACACGCTTATCAATTTCCGCCTTGCTATACTTTCTTAATCTAAGGCCAAAAGCCATATTTTCATAAACCGAAATATGTGGATACAGCGCATAACTTTGGAAGACCATGGCAATATCACGATCCTTAGACGGAAGATCATTAACCACTTCGCCATTAATTTTCAAATCGCCCTTAGAAATATCTTCCAGTCCTGCAATCATCCGTAAAGTTGTACTTTTACCGCAGCCCGATGGTCCAACGAATACAATAAATTCCTTATCTTTAATATGTAAGTCGAAATCCATTACCGCATAATGGTCCGATTTTGGATATTCTTTATAAATATGTTCTAAATCAATTTGTACCATGGTTAGTACACCCTCTCGTTATTAATATTATCCTTTAACAGCACCGCTTGTAATTCCCTCAACATAATAGCGTTGCATGAAGATGAACAAAATCGTAATTGGAATCGCAATCACTACACACCCTGCAGTAAACGTCATGAAAAGACTATTTGCCGTTGTCTTGGTCATCATCGAATATAGACCAATAGCGGTAGTATACTTGTGGGTTGCATCACCAAGGATAACTTTTGCAAAGATGAAGTCCATCCAAGGACCCATGAACGACATCAATGCTGTATAGACAATTATTGGCTTCGACAATGGGAGCGTAATTTTAGTGAAAATCTGGAACTTCGTCGCACCATCAATCATTGCCGATTCATCTAATGCCATCGGAATAGTATCGAAGAATCCTTTAGCAATATAGAAACCAAGCGCGGCACCACTAGAGTAGACTAGAATTAGTGCAATTAGACTTTGATTTAAGTTGACAGCTTTTAAAATATAATAAATGGCAATCATACTCATGAAGCCCGGGAACATATTTAAAACCAGCGCAATCTTTAGGAATGGTCCTCTAAATCGGAAGCGTAATCTTGATAATGAGTACGCCATCGAAATTGTAATTAATGTAGAGATCACACACGTCACAGAGGATACGAGTAGTGTATTAAGGAACCACTGGAGAAATGGATAGTCAGGGTTTTGGAACAAAGTAATATAGTTTTGGAAAGTGAACGATTTCGGAACGAAATATTGAACGAACGCACCACCCTCTCCACGTAAACTAGTCAGAATAATCCAAATAACTGGTAGGATCCAGACAATCCCAAGCACCACAGTTAATGCATTAATCCAAATACTGTTACGGCGTTTCTGCCCGGATCTTGTATGTGTTGTGCTTTTGTGTGCCATTATGCAAGACCTCCATTCTGGTACGAATTAGTCTTCTTATACGCAAATAATGAGAATGCGGCAGAAAGAACAAAGATTATAATACCGATAACACTCGCTAAGTTATAGTCAGCACTATCAACAGTTAGTTTGTACAGCCACGTTACCAACAGATCAGTCTCACCCGCGCTATAAAATTTCGAATTTGAAGGATAACCACCCGTCAGCAAATAGATTACATTAAAGTTATTGATATTACCGATGAACTGCTGAATTAGCGCCGGTGCCATGACGAAGACAATTTGTGGGAAAGTAATTTTTCTGAAAATCTGAAATTTATTAGCACCATCAATAGTTGCCGCTTCAATTTGGTCCTGTGGTAAGTTTTGAATAATTCCTGTCGCGATTAACATAGTAACCGGAATACCAATCCACATATTCACGAAAATAATTACCAGTTTGGCAATTGTACCGTCAGTCAGGAACGGAATCGAACTCTTAATCCAACCCCAATTAAGTAACAGTGCATTGATAGGACCAGAGTCATTAAAAAGATTAGCCATCAGTAACAAGGAAACAAATTGAGGTACTGCCATCGTAACCATGAAGACTATCCGCCAATACTTCTTACCCTTTAATTGCTTGGCGTTTAGCAAAAGTGCTAATAAAATTCCACCAAAAAACGTAGTAGCCGTTGCAACAACAGCCCAGACAATTGTCCACGTCAGTACAGGAAAGAATGTTCCAGCAATATCGCCATTAATCACTGAACCAAAGTTTGCGAAACCCACCCAATGAAAGAGGTTCTTTGGAGGCAAGTGGTTATGATCATAGCTTGTAAAAGCAATTGAAATCATATAGAGCAAAGGTAGAACCGTAAAGGTAAGTACACCGACAATTGGAATGGACATTAACGTGATGTGGAATTTCTCATCAAAAAGAGAGCGAATATCGTCCATTGTTGACGGAATCTTCCGCCCCTCTTGAGCTAGTTCATAAAGCTTACGATTACTTTTAAAGCTTACCCAGTAAACATAGCCAAAGATTGCAATTGCAAGTAGAGAAGCAATCCCAAATAGCAAAAGTAGCATCGAATTATCACCAGGCTGTTGAATCTGGATACCTAAGTTCTTATCAAGCTTCCATCCCTGCGACTTTGTACCAAGTGTGCGTAGCATCGCAATTGCATGAATACCGTTTGAAATAAGCCAATAGAAGAAGAGAATTTCAAATATCAAGAAGAACAAACCCTTTGGTATTTGTTTCTTCGCAATATTGTTACTGCCCATTATGAAATACTGTAATTTTGTTAATGGGTCGCCTTTCTTAAATAGTTCACAGAAAGAAATTTGTTTTGGAATTACTGTGTTTGTTTTGTCTTTTTTCCAAAATTTTGTAAACATTTCTTTCTTCCTTTCTAAAAAAGCAGAGCTTATTCCACTCTACTTTTTGATCTTTACAAGCTATTTGTTACTAGATTTAGAAACTTGTTTAACAAAAGCATCAAGCTTACTTTGGAAATCTGAACTAGCAATCTTTCCTTTATATGCATCATTAATCACTGCATCCATTGGCGGCCAGAAGTTAACCATTTCTGGAATCTTAGGCATTACAACACTGTGTGTTGGTTGACTCATTTGTAGGACCGCGTTAGCCACTTCATCATCAGTAACATCGGAACTTTCTTGAGCTTTGGCATTTGAAGGAACCGTTCCTTGATCTTTGAAGACAGCAAGCTGTGCTTTCTTAGATGTGATGTAGTTTGCTAAAGCCATCGCAGCAACTGGATTCTTGGTTTCTGCATTAACACCGAATAATTTAACACCGAGATATGCCTTAAATTGTTTTTCACCATCGCCAAAGTCGACTGTTGGATATGGAGCAGCAGCCATATTGTCGCCTAAAGCCTTCTTAACATCGTTCCTGCTCCATGGGCCAGAAAGATATGCATCCGTCTTGCCACTCTGTAAGTTAGACAACGCCGAAGCATTAGCTTGAATTACACCAGAATTCTTCTTCTGATCGCTAATCCACTGAAGAACCTGGACACCCTTTTCATTATTGAAGTTCGTTCCATCTAGAGTTTCACCATGTTCACCATAAAGTTGGTCACCATTACTCATGAATAGTGTACTGAAGATATAGTTTGCCCCATTTTCAGCAAAGTTAGTACCTATTTTGCCTTTGCTAGTCAGTGAAGACCAAGTCTTGACATCGTCTGCACTTAATTTAGATTTATTATAGTAGAGAATTTGTGATTCAACTCCGTATGGGTAGCCATAAAGTTTTCCTTTATAAGTAGCCGCATCCACTGCAGATTCAATGTTATTTGCCTTAACGTCCTTCGCATATTTGGTATTTTGATAAATAATTCCCGCGTCTGCCATTTGACCAATTTGATCGTGTGGGAACATAAATACGTCTGCAGCACTTGATGGATCTTTCTTGATATCCTTTTGTGCGTCAGCTGAATTACCTTGTTTAACGGTAACTTTGACATCTGGATTTGCCTTTTCAAAGTCATCTACTATATTACCGTAAACTTTAGTGAAGTTTGTATCAACCCATAATGTAACCTTACCACTAGGCTTGCTACTTGTCTTAGTATCGCTTGATGAACTTGAACCTGAACTACATGCAGTTAACGAAACCGCAACAGCAGTCAAAGCTAATCCTCCAAGTGCCATCTTGAACCATTTTTGCATTTTTTAAATCCTCCTGTAGATTTATTAAATTTCTTTACTCATTCATTGTGCAACCGCTTGCAACTAAAGTCAAGATTTTTTTGTGTATTTTATTTTGTAAATTTATTCCAACCACCGACACATAATGGTATGTAGTCATATTTAAATTAAGACATTTATATTAAAAGGCAGTATTGTATCGTCATGGATCTATTTTAATTTTTACGAATTAAATTATTTACTTTCTTAATTACAGCGATAATCAGCCAGTATAACGAAATTTATGGCAGCGCTTTATTTTGGTATACACCAGCATCTACAGCTTTTAAAAAATATCTAAATACCCCTTTGCAAATGTTTGCATAATATGACATACTAAAAATAAAATCACAAAAAGGAGAAAATTAAATTGATTAGATCTGCATTACTACACAGGCCCGAAAGCGAATACGCTTACCTAGAAGATTCTACCCATCTTGTACTTCGTTTCAGAACCGCTAAGAACGACATATCTTCAGTGCAAGCGTTAGCGGGAGATACATACTTAATTGATACCGGTTGGTATGATCACCCATATGAAATGAAAAATTACCTCTCAACCAAAGATTTCGATTACTGGCATGTAGTAATCGAGCTAAACAACCGTAGAGCTAGCTATGCTTTTATCGTAACTGATAATTCTGGCGCTTCATTATTTTTTGGCGATCAAGGAATTTTTGATGATAGTCATGAAGTTCGTGCCCACGCAAATAATTATTTTAGACTACCGTATTTTCACGAAATAGATATGGTTAGAACTCCAGAGTGGGTCAAATCTACCGTGTGGTACCAAATTTTCCCAGAGCGCTTTGCTAACGGTGATAAGGAAAACGATCCAGCTGGTGTGCTGACTTGGGATTCCGATGTGCACCCAACACGAGAAGACTTCTACGGTGGTGACCTACAAGGTATCATAGATCACTTGGATCATCTCGTCGATTTAGGTGTAAACGGTTTATATCTCTGCCCTATCTTCAAAGCACACTCAAATCACAAATACGACACGATTGATTACTTAGAAATCGATCCTGATTTCGGTGATAAAGAAACATTTAGGAAGCTGGTACAAGAAGCCCATAAACGCGGAATTAAGGTAATGCTTGATGCCGTCTTCAATCACATGGGAGATTTATCTCCCCAATGGCAAGACGTACTTGACAATGGTACCAATTCACGATTCGCAAATTGGTTTCACGTGAATAAATTTCCAGCAACTTACCAGGAAACAGCGGATTTCGAGCAAGCAACCGATATTACTTATGATACATTCGCCTTCACACCACACATGCCAAAACTAAACACTGCAAATCCTGAAGTGCAAAAGTATCTGCTCCATGTCGCAACGTATTGGATAGATCAATTTGACATAGATGCATGGCGTCTAGACGTCGCTAACGAAGTGGATCATCACTTCTGGCGTGAATTTGCTGCGGCATGTCGTTCAAGGAAGGATGACTTCTATATTCTAGGTGAGATTTGGCACTCGTCACAAAGCTGGTTGAATGGGGACCAGTTCGACGCCGTGATGAATTACGCATATACCGATGCCATTTTAGATTATTTCGTATTTAAAAAGACGGACTTCAGTACCTTACAAGATCAAATAAATTCTCAACTTGTGCTCTACCGCGAGCCAATTAACGAAGTTCAATTTAACGTGCTAGATTCACACGATACGCCTCGCTTATTGACGCAAGCCAATAATAATTTGGCTCTAATGCAACAAACAATGGCATTCACCTTCATTCAGCCCGGTGTCCCTTGCATCTACTATGGTGACGAATACGCTATGACGGGAGCGATGGACCCAGATAATCGTAAGCCAATGGTCTGGAATGAAGCTGAACAAAACACTGAACAATATCAATTTGTCAAAGAGCTAGTTGAGTTTAGAAAAGCACATCATCAACTGCTATCAAGTGGCAGCATCAGCTGGTCAGGTGATGACCAATTACTTATTTTCGAGCGTGAACAAAACGGCGTAAATATTACGGGCTACTTCAATACCTCTGGTACCGCACAAAGAGTTCCAGCAGGTAACGTTTTACTACAAGGTCAAACAAAGACAAACGGTACAGAACTAGAAATTGCTGCTGACGGCTTCGTTATATTGGGGGATTAGCCATGGCACAGTGGTGGCATAATAAAGTTATTTATCAAGTTTATCCTAAAAGTTTCCAAGATAGCAATGGCGACGGTATCGGTGATATTCACGGTATTATTTCTAAACTTGACTATCTGGAAAAACTAGGAATAGGCGGTATCTGGCTCTCACCGGTATACACGAGTCCGCAGGTCGATAACGGGTATGATATTAGCGATTATCAGGGTATCAATCCCGATTACGGCACAATGGACGACATGAAGCGACTGATTGCTGAGGCTGATCGCCGCAATATCAAAATTATCATGGATTTAGTTGTTAATCATACAAGTGACCAACATGCCTGGTTTGTTAATGCTATCCAATCAAAGGACAGTAAATTTAGGGATTTCTATATCTGGCGTGATGGCCAAAATGGCAATATCCCAAACGATCTCCAGTCTACTTTTAGCGGTTCTGCATGGCAGTTCAGTGCACAGACAGGCCAGTATTTCCTCCATCTTTTCGCAAAGGAACAGCCAGATTTAAACTGGCAAAATAAAAAAATGCGCAATTCCATCTATGCAATGATGAATTTTTGGATAGATATGGGAATTGGTGGCTTTCGCATGGATGTGATTGACCTCATCGGTAAAGAACCAGATCAAATAATTACATCAAACGGTCCACAACTGCACCCTTATCTTGAAGAGATGAATAAAGCAACCTTTAGTGGCAAGGACTTCCTATCTGTTGGTGAAACTTGGGGGGCAACACCCGAGATTGCCAAAAGTTATTCGAATCCCTCCGGCAACGAACTGTCAATGGTCTTTCAATTTGAGCACGTCACACTTGACGAGATTCCAGGTCAGTCAAAGTGGCACACGAGACCACTAGATTACGCCAAATTAAAGCAGGTACTTGCTAAATGGCAAACACAACTTTATCAAAATGGCTGGAATTCTTTATTTTGGAATAATCACGACTTGCCTCGAGCCGTATCACAATTCGGTAATGATCAAGAATATCGTGTACGCAGCGCCAAGATGCTTGCAATCGCACTTCATGGCATGCAAGGTACTCCATATATCTTCCAGGGCGAAGAAATTGGTCTGACAAATACCCCGGTTAACGATATCAGCGAGGTAAACGATATTGAAGCACGGAACATGTATGCAGCCGGAATTCTACAAGGTAAGAAACCTGCAGAATTAATTGCTGCCATTAATCATAAATCACGTGATAATGCACGACGGCCAATACCTTGGAGCAATACACAAAATGGCGGTTTTTCAACCGGAAAACCTTGGCTACCTTTAAATCCACAATTCCCGACTATTAATGTCGCAGCAGCACTGGAAGATCCAGACAGCGTCTTTTATACGTATCAGAAACTGATTGAGCTGCGTAAACAAAATCCTGTGCTAGTCGACGGAAAATTTGAACTTTTAGCGACTTCAGACGATATTTTTGCATATACGAGAACACTAGATTCAACAAAATGGTTAGTAGTTGTTAACTGGACAGGTACAGAAAAACAACTCAACTTACCCAATATGGCAATAAAGCAAGTATTAATTCAGAATGTCGCCCATCCACTAACGACTCTGACGAATATAACTCTACTTCCATATGAAGCATTCATCATCAAGATTTAATAGAAAGCTGGTACATAATGAATTCAGAAAAATGGTGGCAGAATAGCGTTGGCTATCAAATATATCCAAGAAGTTTTCAGGATTCAAATGGTGACGGTATTGGCGACATCAAAGGAATTATTAATCGCTTAGATTACCTGGTTGAATTAGGAATTGATTTCATTTGGATTAACCCCATTTATCAATCACCAAATGTGGATAACGGTTACGATATCAGCGATTACGAAGCTATCCAACCAGAGTATGGAACCTTGGCAGATGTCCAAGATTTAATCACTGCCTGTCATCAGCGTCATATTAAGGTGCTTTTCGATTTAGTGGTCAACCACACAAGTGACCAGCATCCGTGGTTTGTAGAAGCTTTAAAAGGCAAAGATAATCCGTATCATGACTACTACCTATTTGCAGACAGTACCGAAGAAGCACCGCCCAATAATTGGGAGTCATTTTTTGGCACATCTGCTTGGGAATACGTACCACACCTCAAACAGTCTTACCTTCACATTTTTGCTAAGCAACAACCAGACCTAAATTGGAAGAACGCTAAGATGCGCACCGAAATCTACGAGATGATTCGCTTTTGGCTTAACTTAGGACTAGACGGATTCAGGTTAGATGCAATTAGCCACATTCAGAAAAAGAACTGGGCAGTTCCCATGGATAAAGACGATAAATGGCGTAACTTCATGAATGTACCTGGTATCGAACAATATATGTCAGAACTGAAGGAAATATTTGACGAGTACCATATTCTAACAGTTGGCGAAGCAAGTGGCGTTTCTAGCAAGAAGGCGCCAGAGTGGACGGGCGAAAAAGGCTATATCAACATGATTTTTGAACTAGAACATAATCTAAAGACCGGCAGCAAAGGCCATGAAGTAATCGACATACCTAGATACCAAGATGTCATCTATCGTTGGCAGAGGGATCAACTGACACACGGGTGGAACGCCCTTTACATTGAGAATCACGATAATCCACGTGCCGCAACGATCTTCAACACAACAAGTCCGTCGGCAATTAAAACACTAGCTCTTTCCTACTTACTTCTTCGCGGGACTCCATTTATTTATCAAGGTCAAGAAATTGGTATGACTAATTTTCCGTTTGCAGCTATTGAACAATTTGATGCAGTCGATGCCAAATTACAGTATCACGAAGCATTGAAAGCAGGCATTAACTCAAAACAGGCCCTGAACAGAATTGGTCGGTTATCTAGAGACAATTCCCGAACCCCCATGCAGTGGGACAACACAAAAAATGCCGGTTTCTCAATCGGTGATCCCTGGTTACCAATTAATCCTAATTGGTCCCACCTAAATATTGCACAGGAGAAAGCCAATCCCGATTCCGTTCTTAGCTTCTATAAAAAACTCATCCAGCTAAAGAAAAGTGATCCGGCTTTCGGTATTGGCCAAATAAATATCTTTACGGCCTATCCAGGCCAGTTTATCTTCGAACGTACAGGCCCACACAATAGTTATTTAGTAATTGCCAATCTTTCGGATAGGAATGCTAGTATACCACCGCAAATTAGCACTAATTACGAAGGTGGAGCCGTCTTACTTAGTACAGATCAAAACACAATTACAACTACAATCAGGCCCGGGACCGGCCTTGTGATTCAGAAAGGATAAGCAATGAAACAATCATATTTTGAAATACATCCCTGGGCACTTGCGACCCACAAGTTTAATGACACTACCAACCTGGTCACGGAGTCACTCACTTCGATTGGCAATGGTTACATGGGCATGCGCGGAAATTTCGAGGAAGGATACTCAGGCAAAAGTCTGAAGGGAACATATATCGCTGGCGTTTGGTTTCCAGATAAGACGCGTGTTGGTTGGTGGAAAAACGGCTATCCAAAGTACTTCGGTAAAGTAATTAATGCAGTTGATTTCATCAGTGTCAAAATTACAATTGATGGACACGCGATCGATCTCGCCACCACACCTTACGAAGACTACTATCAACAACTAAATATGAAAAACGGTATTTTGACTCGTAGTTATACTGTTGTGCTCTCCGACACTAAAACCAGGATTAACTTCTCGCGTTTCTTGTCAATTAAAACCAAAGAGCTAGCTGTACAACAAATTGAGTTTGAGCAAATAGCTGGCAATAGTACGATTACGGTAGAAAGCCAACTTGATGGGACCATCACTAACCAAGATACAAATTATGAGGAGACTTTCTGGGAACCAATCACCAGCACAATCGAGCAGAACGCACTCTTTCTTTCTCTGAAAACCAAGGCAAACCCATTTGGCACTGAAAGATTTACTGTCTCTGCTCTGACAGACTTGCAACTAACCGTTAATGCTTCACCACAACTAAAAAAGGTCAATGATTTACTACTAAGCGACACAAGAGAATTCTCTTTACAAGAAGGTACGAACGCCAGCCTATTGAAGCGGACAGTAATCGTCACTAGTCGTAACATACCAGATTCTGAGCACCAAACAACAGCAAAAAAGATACTTGCCGACACCGCTAATAATTTTGCTGACCTTGAACAAGAACAGACAGCAGCTTGGCTCAAACGGTGGGCTACTGCGGATATTGAAATTAATGGTGATGATGCGGCACAACAAAGTATTAGGTTTAATTTGTTCGAACTTTTCTCAACGTATTATGGTGAAGATTCCCGCTTAAATATTGGACCAAAAGGATTCACCGGAGAGAAATACGGTGGTGCTACTTATTGGGACACCGAGGCCTATGCTGTACCATTCTACCTTGGTGTGTCAGAGCCCAAAGTGACTAGAAATCTCTTACTATACCGCTATCTCCAATTACCTCAGGCAAAGCATAATGCAGCTGAGCAAGGGCTGGCCGGAGCGCTCTACCCAATGGTCACCTTCAACGGAATCGAGAGTCATAATGAATGGGAAATTACGTTTGAAGAGATCCATCGTAACGGTGCAATGGCTTACGCAATTTATAACTATACGAACTATACCGGCGACGATAGCTATTTAGCTAAAGAGGGACTGGAGGTTCTGGTCGAAATTAGTCGTTTCTGGGCAGACAGGGTTCATTATTCAAAACGCAAGAAGCAATACATGATTCATGGTGTAACAGGTCCTAATGAATACGAAAATAACGTCAACAATAACTGGTATACCAACTATCTGGCACGTTGGGTACTGACATATACAAAGCACGCATACGAGACATATGGTGCGCAGAGTTCGGTAGATGTCTCTTCAAAGGAATTAGCAAAATGGCAAGATATTATTGAACACATGTATCTCCCGGCTGATTCAGAGTTAGGTATTTTTGTTCAACACGATACTTTCCTTGATAAAGACATTCGACCAGTCACCTCATTACCTAGTAAAGATCTCCCATTAAATCAGCATTGGTCTTGGGACAAAATACTTCGTTCGCCCTTTATTAAGCAAGCCGACGTTCTTCAAGGTATTTATTTCTTCGGTGATCAATTCTCATTTGAAGAAAAGAAAAGAAACTTTGATTTTTATGAACCGTTGACAGTTCACGAATCGTCATTGTCGCCATCAATTCATTCAATTATCGCATCAGAGATAGGTGAATACGATAAAGCTATTGAGATGTATAATCGAACAGCACGACTGGACTTAGATAATTATAACCACGATACGGATGATGGACTCCACATCACGTCAATGACTGGTACTTGGCTTACCATCGTCCAAGGATTTGCTGGTATGCGTACTTGGAATGGTGAACTTTCATTCGCACCATTCCTACCGCATAACTGGTCTAGTTATAGTTTCCACATTAACTACCGCGGTCGCACCCTTCAGGTTATTGTTTCCTCAATAGTCACAATAAAATTGGTTGTTGGTGAAACTTTACCAATAAAATTGTATGATAAAAATATTGATTTAACTGATACTATTAAAGTTAGTCTAAAATAAAATCGTCAAAGGATGTGGTCATGTGGTAACTATTAAAGATGTCGCTATTTACGCAGGAGTATCTGCTTCAACCGTATCGAGAGTTGTGAACGATAACCCAGATATCTCAGAGGCAACAAAGAAAAAAGTTCACAATGCCATGAAGAAGCTTGATTACACACCAAACCTGGCTGCGAGATCATTGAGTAATCCCAATGCACAAAGTATCGGTGTTGTCTTTCCACCAATGGCGGATAAATACCAGATGAGTAACCCTTTTTATATTGGCGCACTAGCTTCAATTAATAGGATTTCACAAAAGAAACTTTATACAGTAAACACAGCCACAGGTGACTCGTATGAGGAAATCTTAACGAGCGTGAAATTATTAATCAATCGTGGCCAAGCGACACGCTTTATCATGTTGTACTCAGAACAGGACGATCCTGTCTATGACTATTTACTAGACAACGACCAACAGGTTACAGTTATTGGCTCACGTAAGCAACCAAGCGATCCAGTTAAAACCGTTGATACTGATAACCATCTTCTGGGTGTCCAATCAACCGAGTACCTACTTGAACGTGGACATCAAACAATTCTTTTCGTAACTAATAGTACGGAGCCAATCCTTATCTTAGACCGCTTCCTAGGCTACCAGGAGGCAATGTTTAAACATCACGTCGTCGCTCCCCCCATTTTCTTACTAGATACAGATGAGAAGGCACCACTCTTTATCAATACACTTAAGGAGTTGAAGCCGGACGCAATAATTGCTGTAGATGATATTTTCGCCCTACATCTAATGCAAGCGATTAATGAAACAGGCCTCAATATTCCAGAGGACTTATCACTACTAAGCTGCAACAACTCGCCTTTTGCCCAAGTTATTCACCCCTACCTATCAAGCTTTGATGTGAACGTGGCAGAACTGGGTGAGATGGCTGTTAAACAGCTTGTTGAGCCTTCAATGAGCAACTCGATTCTGGTGCCGTTTAAACTAATTGAGAGAGAATCAGTAATAGATCGGAAAAAACGTTAAAAATCATGAGAGGAGAAATAAATGCCCCAAATTACAGATATCAAAGGATTCGCGTTTGATTTAGATGGTGTTCTTGCGGATACCGCACGTTTTCATTCACAGGCATGGCAGCAAATCGCACTCAAGTTAGCTATTCCTTGGACTGAACGATTAGAAGCCGGTATCAAAGGAATTGATCGCGCCGCTAGTATCGCGCTTATCCTAAACTCCGTTCACAGATACGATGAGTTCACAGCCGCTGAAATTAACCAACTAATGCAGGAAAAGAACCAAATATACAATGAATATATCACGACCCTCACTCCAAAGGACGTCTTGCCAGGAATTTATCAGCTCCTTGTAGAACTAAAGCAACATGGGTTCCCCATGAGTGTGGCATCCGCGTCAAGAAATGCACCAGCAATTATCGCTAGACTTGGAATCGCAGATTTCTTTACTGGAATCGTTGATCCTGCGAAAGTCTCTGCAGGTAAGCCAGCTCCTGATATATTTTTAGAAGCAGCCCAAATATTAGAGCTTCAACCAGCACAAGTGATTGGTGTCGAAGATTCTTCTGCTGGGGTAGCTAGCATTCACGCAGCGGGAGAGACCTCACTTGGAATTGGTCCTGAGGCATTCCAAGCTCAGATTCACTTCGATAATACTGCGGAACTATCGCTGACTTCAATTGAGGCAAAATTAAAATCGCTTCATTAATTTTGTGTAGGTACATCAATATTGAGTTAAATTATGGCATTAAAAAAGCATCCTCACGGATGCTTTTTCTAACTCTTAATGTGTTACTTTGCGTGTGATTATATCGCCAATCGCTTGGACCACGAAAACCAGGATGAGGACGAAAATCGTTGCCAGAATGGTCACGTCGTTCTGAAAGCGCTGATAGCCAACGTTGATTGCAAGACTACCAAGTCCGCCAGCACCAACGGCACCGGCCATTGCTGTCAAACCAATCAAACTGATAACGGTTAAGACACTCGCTCTAATCAGATCGGGGAGTCCTTCCTTCAGATAAACATGGAAGACGATTCCCAGGTTCGTTTCACCCATTGCCTTAGCAGCCTCGATCACACCTGGATCAACCTGCACCAAAGCATTTTGCACCTGGCGCGCATAGAACGGGAAACAGCCCACGATGAGCGGCACAAGCGCCCCGTTTTCACCAATTGTCGTACCCACGATGAATTTCGTTATTGGCCCAATTACCGCCAATAAAATAATGAACGGGATTGACCGAAAAAGGTTAATTAGCTTATCGGTGATGCTATAAACAACTTTATTGGGTGCGATTCCGTCTTGATCAGTGACCACTACAAGCAAACCAACTGCCAACCCTAGAATACTGGAGACAATTGCGCTAATAAACGTCATATAAAGTGTCTGTTGAATGGCACCAACGAAGCCATATTCGCCTTCCCAGTTAGCGACCACGTTGGGCATATATTTAGTAATGAAATCCATTAGTCAATCACCTCACTTTGAGTATTTGGATCAAGCTCGGTCACTTGCACGTCTTGTTCGTTGATGAATGCCAAAGCAGCATCAGTATCTGCCGCCGCTCCGGTCAAAATCACGATGAGGTTGCCCAATGGTGTACCGCGTAGTATCTCGATATTGCCGTAAAGAATGTTAGCCGAAACGTTGAACTTCTCGTACAGAGTGGAAATCAACGGTTCATCCGTTGATGCCCCAACATATGACAGCTTGATCAACTTGTCGCTAGCTGGTAAATTTCGCACATTTTCTTGCTGATAGATTACCTTAAGCGTTGCATCGAGCCGCGTCGTCGTGTCGATAAAGGCCTTCGTCAACGGTTGTTTAGGCTTAGAGAATATATCGAGAATTTCGCCCCGTTCAATTACCTTCCCAGTATCCATCACGGCAATGCGGTTGCAGACCTGTTTCACGGCTTCCATCTGGTGCGTGATTAAGACGATAGTTAATCCCAGCTTCTCATTAATATCCCTAAGGAGATTCAGAATTGCTTCCGTTGTTTTGGGATCAAGGGCACTGGTCGCCTCATCCGAAATCAAGATATCTGGACCGTTAGCGAGCGCCCTGGCAATTCCCACTCGCTGCTTCTGACCACCGGATAATTGTCTTGGATAGCTATCCTTCTTATCGGCCAGTCCCACTAGTTCCAGTAGTTCGTCGACCTTTTGCTTCTTCTCAGCCTTAGTCAGCTTGCTGGTTCTGAGGGGAAATGCAACATTTTGCTCGATGGTTAACGAATTTAGCAGGTTGAAGTGTTGGAAAATCATGCCGATCTTCTTCCTGGCCTGGCGTAGCTCCGCATCCTTCAGACTCAGAATATCTTGCCCATTGACGTGCACGGAGCCGCTGGTTGGCCGTTGCAGAAGATTGATGACACGCACAAGCGTACTTTTACCTGCGCCAGAATAGCCAACAATGCCATAGATATCGCCCTTGTCGACCGTTAAATCTACGTGGTTCACTGCCACTAAGTCGTGGTCTTTCGTCGTAAAGTCAACGACAATATCGTCTAGTTTAATAATTGGTTCTCCCAAAATCGCACCTCAATCTTTCTGTGTTACCGGTTCTGCTTCATGCATACTGTCTAATTTTAGCGTTTTTCTTCCTATGTATAAATAGTCAATAATGACAATTAGAACTTGTAGTTCCAAGCAGGAATGGTTGATCCCTTGTAAGTATCCTTGATTACCTTAGCGGTAGCCTTATTCTGGTAAGCAGCAACAATCTTCTTGTACACTTTGTTGTTCTTATCTTTCTTCTGCGCTGCAATCACATTAACCCAGATTTCAGATTTTTTCGTAATTTTTTCTGTGTAAATTGCATCATCATAACTTAGGTTCGCATCAAGGGCCACACCATTATTCACGATTGCTGCGGTTGCATCGTCCAGTGAACGGGCAGTTTGTGATGCATCGAGTGGCTTCAGTTTTATACCTGATTTGTTTGTTGCAACATCGTTTGGCGTTGGGAACTTAACGCCCTTCTTCAGTGTAATCAGGCCGGCTGTTTCTAGTAATTGCAGCGCACGTGCCTGGTTAGTTGCGTCGTTTGGCAGTGTGACAACGTCGCCCTTGTTCAGTTCTTTGATGCTCTTAATTTTGTGTGAGAAAACAGCGAGTGGTGCGATCACCGTGTTGCCAATCGGTGTTAAATCGGTGTTATGCGCGTCATTCCAGTTATCCAGGAAATAAATGTGTTGGTAGGCATTTAGATCAACATCACCAGCATCTAGCGCTTGGTTTGGTTGATCATAATTAGTAAACTTCACCAGCTTAACGTTAATGTTCTGCTTCTTCAGGCGTTTTGCAATGTCGTTCCACACCCGGTCATCTGAGCCGATAATTCCGACCTTAACCGTTGTTTCTTTGTTGGCCGAGCTAGTTTTGCTATTACCACATGCGGTCACCACAAGTGATAGTGCCACCGCTACAAATCCGACAATAATCTTCTTCAAATTCTTCTTCATTTTCTTTATCCTCCGTTAGTTACGAACCCTGATTTCACCAACAAAAAAAGCCCGTTCCTATTACTAGAAACGGGCTTCGCCGTGTTACCATTCTACTTCGTGTTTAACTTACGTTAAAACACCTCTTCAACGAGCTCGGGACGTCTCCCGAATTCGTGTGCAATGATAATGGATGCCACCCCATCACCGCTTAAAGATTCAGCGGTGCCAATCATGGGCCATTTTCATTTCTCGTATCCTACCCCGCTCTCATCAAATGCAGGTTTTCTGTACAGGCTTGTAGAAACTACTTTCCCAATCAACTTGTTGTCTCAATTAGAAATTCGTATGTGAATGTGACTAGATTAAAACAAATTTCAATCCGTGTCAACAATTTTCTTTTTTAAATTTTTATTTGCATTATTTTTCAAAAAGTTTTAATAATGTTAGCAGACACAAAATTTAGAAAAGCGGCCCAGGGAGGGTAAAAACATGGAACAAGCAACTAGAGTACAGATTCTAGAAGACATCATCCGCATTAACACAGTAAATGATCATGAGAAAAACGTGACAGACTACATCGCAAAGCTATTTGATCATTATGGCATTAAGTACGAGACATTCGAGCAATTTCCTGGTCGAACTAATCTCGTCGCTGAGATTGGCCAGGGCACAGACGAGCGTATTCTTGGTTTCACCGGTCACCAGGATACCGTCGCCATTAGTGACAAGAGCAAATGGACCTATAACCCATTCTCTGCGACAATCGTTGGCGACCGCGTCTATGGCCGTGGTGCCGGTGATATGAAAAGCGGCTTAGCAGCCATCGTCGTTGCTCTAATAGAACTAGTGCAAGAAGGCCGCTTACCCAAGGGTAAATTACGGTTCTTAGCCACAATTGGTGAAGAATATGGCGCACCCGGGGCATATTACCTAACCGACAAAGGATACGCACATGATTTGAACGCCTTAGTCGTTGCCGAACCACACAACGGCAACGTGAACTACGCCCACTGTGGCTCACTCAACTACCGCATCAAGAGCTACGGTAAGGCAGTGCACAGCTCAATTCCTGAACTTGGTGTAAATGCACTAACCAACCTGGTGAAATACATCAACAAGGAGCCCGAACTGTTTGACAACGCACCCCTCGATCCACTTTTGGGTGGCTTAGCCCACAGTGTGACGGTGATGAGAGCCGGCGATCAAGTCAACTCAATTCCAGAGTACGCCTACTTGGATGGTAATATTCGGCCAACGAAGGTTTTCAATAATCAGCTGGTCATCGATACCATCGAAAACGCGCTGGCAGAGCTCAATCAGGAGGACGGCGTGCACCTCGAATTCGAATTAATCCATAACTTCTTCCCCGTTACAACCGAACCAGACCACCCATTCGTCAAGTTAGTGCAGGACACGAGCAACAAGTACTTTGAGAAGGAATCGGAACTAGAGATTTCACATGGTGCCACCGACGCAAGTGTCTTCGTCCAGGATAATCCTGATCTTCCTGTGGTGATTTTCGGAGCTGACGACGGCGGTCGCTCACACCAAGTTGATGAATATACGACAATTTCCAGCTACATCGCGACTATTGAATCATTGAAAGAGATCGCACAAGACTACTTCGAAGAGTAGAATAGGCATAAAGCGTTAATTAATTAAGCGAGAGGAATCACGATGAATAAAGCAGAACGTATCCAAATATTCCAAGACATTCTGGCAATTAAATCCGTCAATGGCAACGAGGGCGAGGTGACAGAATATTTGGCCCAACTGATGGCACAGCACGGAATTAAATCAGAATTGTTCGAAGAACGCCCGGGGCGCAAAAGCATTGTCGCAGAACTTGGTGCCGGAACCGACCCCCGTGTCCTCGGTTTATCCGGTCACGCCGATACCGTTACCGTACCAGATGAGTCTAAATGGACGTACCCGCCTTTTGCCGGTACGGTGATTGAAGACCGCATCTACGGCCGTGGTGCAGCCGATATGAAGGGTGGTCTCGCAGCAATAGTCATCGCGTTGATTGAGCTACAGGATGCTGGGACCCTTCCTGCCGGTCGTGTCCGCCTATTGGGTACAGTTGGTGAAGAATATGACGCCTATGGTGCCAAGGACTTGACCGCACGTGGCTTCTCCGCAGATTTGACAGGATTAATCATTACCGAGCCAACGGAGGGTAACATCACGTACGCCCACGCCGGTGCGCTCAACTATCGGGTCAAAAGTTACGGCCAGACGGTGCACAGCTCCACACCCGAGAAGGGAATTAATGCAATCTACAACCTGGCGCGCTATGTCACGGCAGAACAAACACTCTTTGAAAGCGTTCCTGTCGACCCCGCACTAGGCAAAATTGCTCATAGTCTAACCATCATCAGTGGCGGCGACCAGATTAACTCGATTCCGGAATACGCGGAGGTTGCTGGGAACATCCGCCCAACCCCAACTTTTAGCAACCATGCTGTCATCGACTTGATTCAAGCGAAATTAACAGAGTTAAACCAGATAGATGGTGTTAAACTGGAATTAGAGGTCATTCACAGCTTTCTTCCTGTTGCGACACCAAAGAACGACCCATTCCTCAGATTTGTACAGGAAGTGGGTACGCGGTATTTTGGCAAGGAGCCAGTGTTACAGGTCGAACTTGGCGGAACAGATGCCAGTGACTTTGTCATGAAGAATGAGAACCTACCAGTCGCAATTTTTGGTAATAATTCTTTCGGTACCAGTCATCAAGTTGACGAATACACCGACATTAAAAGTTACTTCGCCTTGATTGACTCGCTGAAAGAGATTGCGCTTAGTTATTTCGCATAAAATCAACAGGAGGCTGCCATGTTTAGAACAATTGTATTTCACGAAATCAGACCAGAGGAAGAAATTGCTACGGGTCAACGAGACATTGCCGTAAATGACGGCTACAACGACCGTTTACCTATGCCACTGTACAACAACGTCCAGAATTTCGAGCAACAAATGAAGTGGTTGCAGGAATCCGGTTACCATTTCCTCACGCTCGATGAAATCAAAGACTTCTACGCTAACGGCACAGAACTGCCTGCACGATCAGTTCATGTAACTTTCGATGATTGCTACCAATCAGTCAAGAAATACGCATACCCATTACTAAAGCAATTGGGCATCCAGGCAACATACTTCATCCCTACGGGCTGGGTGTTTGAAGAACCTCATGCATATGACGCGGCACACTCCCGCGCTTTGAGCTTTCCAGAACTTAAACAAATGACCGATGTATTCGAATTCGCGAATCACACGAATCACTTCCACCAGCGCCACGGTATATCCGAGTCACGGATTATGTGGGCTGCAAAAGAAGATTTTATTCGGGACATCAAAGAGTGTAATAAATACAAGCTAGTCACCCAGAAGGATGTCTTTGGCTATCCTTTTGGTCTATACGATGACCAGAGCCCGCAAACACTGTCTGAACAAGGGTTCAAACTGGCATTCACATGCGATAGCGGGTTCAATACCGCAGATACCAATCCGCTCCTATTGAAGCGAGAAGTAATCAGCGACTCACTTGGTCTAGATGGCTTTAAACAATTATTTGCCTAACAATAAAAGCGTTGTCTCACCAACAAATCGGTTGGTTGAACAACGCTTTGTTTAGTTATTGCTCCTTCGTCGTGTACTTCAACGTTAAAAGGAGCGGAATCGCAGGGACAATACCCATGAAGAAGATAGCAAGGACAATATAACGTACAACCTTACTGCGATTCTGCCAGCTCGTATCCCGCGATTGCAGCAAGAAGAGTAGCGCTAGAACCAGGGAGATCAGGCTTAGTATTAGATAAAAAATCAGCCCGGTTTGACGATAAAGTTGGAATTGTACTGCCGTTGGCAGTACCCCTAGAAAACCGGCTGTGAGAATGAACCTTCTAATTTTTTCACTTTGTTCTGACATCTTTTCCTCCTACCATGTATTTAATAAACCATTTAAGTTAAGTGCTAGCACCCGATCCATGATCGTAATTGTATCACGTGCATACTTCCTCGCTCCCGATTCAAACAGGAACAAGAGCTGGTTACCAGCGGCGTAGACCTGTTCTAGATAAGGCGGCATCTCAATGACATGCTCAGCGTACTTCTCATTGAGGTTACGTGCAGCCGAGATTGGGTAAATATAGAGCTTAGAGTTTGCACCACCATAAGACTGCGTCAGGAAAATATGCTGGTTCGTGACCGCAATTCCCTGAATTTGATTGGTAATAGTCGTTGCACCAGAGGAAAATGACATGTCTAGTCCTGTTTTTTCCCGGAGCTCTTCGTCTGTAATCGAGCCTTTCTGGGCACCAGAACGCGCAATATTATAGGTCTCAACTCGCCCCTTATCATAGACGTTGAAGAAGGCCACGAACAGTTGATTGTCAAAGTAGGTCACAGTTGAAGCACGCGCAAGCGTTGGTAGCATGATGTTGACATCATACGTGATCGGCTTTTTCGTCTTTGCGTAATCGTAGTCTTCTATCCGATCAATATTAAAGGCTGCAAGCATCGCTTCCTCGTCCTTTGAACCAGTGATCCAGACGTTCTTTGCTACTGGATCGTACGCCAACCCACCAGCGTGTGGCCGACCAGGTAAAATAATAGTCTTGATAAACTCACCGGTCTTTAATCGTAGCACGTAAATGACGGATGCGTGCACATAATCGCTATCGTAGGCACTAATTAAGAGGTAGTCACCGGCAACGGTGAGCCCTTGGGGCGTCATCCCGGTTGCCTGCGTCAACTTCTGCTGCTCGAAGTCGTACGAGCGCGTGGTTCTAAGACCCGGCACGATGTATTGTTTACCCCAGCTGGCCGCCTGTGGCGTCTTGAAGGCTGCCTTCGCTACAAAAGGATATTTCTGCTCAAGATTTTTGGTAAAAGCAAGATTAGAGTGAAACGCCGGGCTTACACTGGTGCCAGCGACCCGCTCCAAGGGAGGCTTCGCTTGAATCTTAGCCTGGACCGCTAAGTTGCGCTGATAAATAGTGTAGTAGTGGTACCCAACTGTCCCAACCAGGGCGAACAACACGAACACCGCGATATATTTGAGTAGTTTCCGCAACTAAAAGCCCCCTCTCTTCAACATGATTACTTGGTATATCTTAATACATTTACTCGTGAAAGCGAAATTCTTTGACAGGAAACTCTACAATTCTTATCATTACTGCAATGAAAAAAGCGCAGTCTAGACTGCGCTTGCTCAGTTATTTAGCATATTTTTGAATAATCTCGTTCAGCGTTGTGGCTGCATCCAGGTTTCCTGCAGCGTCCTGGTAATATTTACGAAAACGCGGATCGGCGACGTACATCTCACCTAAACCGCGGTGGGCCTCAGCCGAATAACTCGGCCACGTCATTTGTAAGAACTCTTTGTGTAACGTGAAAATTTGCCGGGCCAAATCTTCGCTATCCTTACCACCCGTAATATATTCCTGCAACTTCTGACCAATCTCTACTTGAATCTCATCAAACCGTTTCATTTGCTCCTCAGTCAAATTTTGAAACTTCTGATTGCTGGCAGCCACGGTCTCCTCACCGTACTTTTCCCGAATCTCCTGTCCATAGCGCGCCTCATTCTCCACCAGTTTTTCCTGCTTCAGCGCCTCGAATTTCTCTTCATTTGTCATCTCAATCTCTCCTTTACGCCACTTTAGCGTCTCATCTAATGAGGTCAGAATCGTTTGTAACTGCTGTTGACGCATAATAATCTTATTTCTCTGCCCAGCCAAAAGCGTAAGTTGCTCCTCCTCCGGCAAGTTTAACAGTTGTCTAATCTCACTCAACCCGAAATCAAAGTATTTGAAAAATAAAATTTGCTGCAGCCGATCCACATTAGCTTGATCGTACAAGCGATAATTACCTGATGATCTGCTGGATTTAATTAAACCCTTCTGCTCGTAGAAGCGTAACGTTCGGGTTGATACTCCCGCTAATTTGGCCAACTCAGATACAGTTAACATCTCTCTCACCTCACAAAATCATTCTACATATTGACGTGACGTCAAGGTCAAGTAGCTAAAGAAAAAGAACTCAATTTTTTGAGTTCTTTTTCTTACCAATTATTTTATCGTACTAAGACAATGAAATGTCTCGCTTTCTGAAAATCAAGTCTGCTAATAAGTAGATGATTACCATATAAGCAATCAGCGCCAACATCGCTGCCCAAAGCGGCGTGTTGAGACCGTTGAAGCCATTTATTTTGGTCAAACCGATGTTCAAAATACTGTCTTGACTGACCAGAATCAAAGTCATCGGGTTCCACTTCAACCAGAACATCTTGGTGTATGCGATGAGGAGTGAGAGCATCGTACCAATATTCTGCAGCAGGAAGTATAAACCAATCGAGAACGTAATTGATAGCGCCTGTGAACGCATCCCAGCCGCCAGCAAGAACGTTACCAGCAGGTAGAATATAGCCACAAACAATTGTGCAGCCATTCCCCGGAAGGCATATTGAATCGGTGAAGCATTGACTGCTCTAACCGTATCCGCAAGGTCATTCCAACCACCTCCGGCGATAACCACGAAGATAATCCCGTAGAGGTAGACGGCAAAATATGATACAAGGAGATAAGTCATTGCAGAGAGAAACTTAGCAAACAATACTTGTGAGCGTGTATATGGCCGCGTTAGCAGCAGCTTGACCGTGTTTCGTTGAAATTCCTCCGTCACGATAATTGCCGTCATCACGATTGAAAAAATCAAGACGAATGTACCACCGATTGATGGTCCACCGGCCATAAGTAGCTTACCGGTAGTAAGGCTTTTATCCGTCACGACCTGTGCAACTAAAATTAGAGTCTCGAAAAGCAGAGCGACAAGTAACATAATCCAAGATGATTTCTTCGCAACTAACTTGCGGAGCTCATTTTTATATAAATTAGCCATTATTTACGATCCTCCGTTCCCATAAATGTCAGGAATGATTCCTCTAGATTGTCGCCCTCGACGTGAATGTCCGTCACCAGCACCTGGGCCCGGTTTAGGAGGCGTGCCAGAGCAAGACGCTCATTCTCCGCATTCTCTTGTACGGCCACCGTAAATGTCATGCCGTTCTGTTTGTAGGCAATGTTTTCGGCGGTGAACACACCTGCCGCCGCGGTAGCATCTTCAACTGTCAATACGATATCGTGATGAGTTTTCGCTAACAATTCTTGTAATGTACCATCGTAAGCAACCTTGCCGCCCTTCATTAAGACGATGTCATCAGCAAGCTGTTGAATGTCACTCAACAAATGACTTGAGATAATCACACTGAAATCCTCATTCTTGAATTCGCGCAATAAATCACGTATTTCCCGTGCCCCCTGTGGATCTAAGCCATTCATCGGCTCATCTAGGATGAGGACGCTTGGCTTGTGCAGAATTGCCTGCGCCAGACCAAGTCGTTGACGCATTCCAAGCGAATAGCTGCCCACTTTGTCACGTGCCACAGATAAAAGACCCACACGCTCTAACACTGCAGTGATCTCGTCATTTGAAATACTCTTCCGACTTACATCCGCTAGTAGCCGCAGGTTTTTGAAACCACTCATATAGTTATAAAAGTCCGGGCTCTCAATCAATGTACCGACCTCGGTCATTGCCCCAACGAAATCCTTCTGGACATCATGACCAACGATGGAAATTTCACCGCTCGTGGCCTTCATCAACTGCACCATGATTCGCATTGTAGTCGTCTTGCCGGCCCCATTTGGCCCTAGTAAGCCTAGGATCCTACCGGGCTTTAACGTGAAACTAACGTCACTCAAGATTTGACGGTGCTTAATGACCTTATCGAGGTGTTTAACTTCGACGGCATAACCACTTTCATTCATGAAAAAAATCCTCCTTTTAGTCGTACCCTATGGCGTTATTCTATACTTTTTTACTTTACTTGAATACCGTAAACACCCAATGTGTCAATTATGTTAGGTGCGAGTACACAGATTATAAACTACCGGCTAATTAAATCACTAAGCCTATTGCTAGTCCTGCCACAACTGCCATCATTTCCACTCCAGCCACTATTAGCGAGGTATGGAAGGTCTGTTGTTTATGCTGCTTTACTAGAAAAATTTTCGTTAATTTAACGACATACGGTAGCGTTAACCAGATGATTAACGCTGGCCACGGCAAAACTCGAATAAAAACAGCAACGGTCGTTGCAGCATAGCCCACATAAACCAGCAACTGATACCAGTTTAAGCCTGTTTTACGTGAAATATACATTGCAATCGTCTTACGTTCGTTCACTAAATTCTCGTCATAATCTGCCAAGTTATTCGCCAACTCCACACCGGCAATCACGGCCGTCGGTAAGACACAGAGTAGCAATAAGGCCAGGAGATTATGCCAATTAAACTGCACGGTAACAAAAGTTGGGCTAAAGTTCAGGCCAATCAGCTCCTCCGGCGTTACGTTAACCAGCACAGCCAACACGGGAATTAATAAACCCATGGTCACACCCGAGAAGAGCTCACCCAGTGGCAGGCGGGACAGGGGCAACGGACCAAATGTGTAGAAAATACCCACAGCAAAGCAGAACAAACCCTACAACTAACAGTACAAGAGCGTGACAGCACGGTTATATGCGCGATAAAACTTACTCATTAATTGTTTGTTCTGCGAGATTTCCTTATCAAAGGCCATCGCTGCCACCCTGAAGTCATCTGGATTGCTGACCCCGAAGACATGCAGTCCTTGGCCACGAGCCATTGTTAGGAATGGTTCAGGTACCATTGTGGCATCCTGTTTAATTGCATCCCTAAACAGTTCGATGTTTGCATCGATACCCTCGTCCCTGAAGAATCCTTGCTCCTGTGCAACAAAAAGTGGTGCAGAATCTGGCGCAGCCATTGCTCCGAGCGTCATTTTCACAACTTTGGTAGTTTTCTCCTTGTCATTTGTTGCGCTTGTTGACTTTTTCTCTTGTGGCGCACAAGCCGAAAAGAGCCCAACCAAAGACAGCGATAGCAAGGTTCCCAACATTATTTTATTTAGATTCACGAAATTATTCCCCCTAAATTTTCTTGTTATGCTCAGTTTGGCACAAACGCTTACATTACAAAATTTGGATTTCGATAATTAGCGTTAAATAACGGCCATTCACTAAAAGTGACTGCTAATGCGATATTTTAAGCGCACTTAAGACTTTCTTTACCACTCTTAACAGTTTTAGAAATCTTTCGTCACACTTTGTTCACAATTAAAAGTTATATTATAAGTGTAGCCAAAAGGTCACCCCCCTTGAAGCTATTAAACAAACAAATTAAGACCCAACTTTTGTTTTCATTCATTCTTACTCCTCCAAGTAGATTGAACATTTGAGCTGACTGATAGCCAGCCATATAACGAGACTCACGGCACATTCCCGGCCGTGGTTTTTTTTTTGCCAAAAGTTGGCATATATAATTGATTTTCTCGACTTGTTATTACGCAATTTCATGTTACACTACAGGTAGACGAAAAAACGCCAGCGGATGGTAACCGCTGACGTAGAGTGCTTTCGTGGAAATTCTTGTGACACTAATCTAAATGATTAGTGTTTTTTTTGATTTTCTCGTAGAACCAAACAATTGCTTTAGCAACGTTGATCATTACGAGTAGATCTTTTAACACCTGAATAAAGTTCAAGTGATACCAATTTTCCTTCCCATTCCGAGCATAGGCAACACCTCCTTTATGCTGTCGAAGTGACTATTTGGAGGTGGTGGTCATGTCACACTCATAACAATAAATACGCAATTGACGAGTGATTCCATTTTTGAACTAGAAGAAATTTGTACTAATATCTAGTTGACCACTAATTATTTCTTTGTTAGAATTCCCGTTATATTGATAACGTCGCCGGGCGTAGACGAGCATCACTCCTCATTAGGCTGAATGAGAGGAGTAGTGGTCGTCTTTTTTATCATAGGAGGAACTATCAATGGCATGGATTCAACTAATTACTGCAGGTCTGTTCGAAGTGGATTGGGCAACAACAATGAAACTCAGCACCGGATTTACTAAGCCGCTCTATTAATTCTTGACGTTAGCTGGAATGGCCCTAAGCTTCTTTTTCCTAATTCGAGCAACCAGAACTCTACCACTCGGACTCGCTTATCCTATCTGGACCGGCGTTGATGCAGTAGGCTCAGTCATTGTTGGTAGTCTATTATTCAAAGACCAATTGTCCCTAAGCACGTGGTTCTTCGTTTTGATTTTACTTGTCGGAATTATCGGCATCAAGGTGACCAGTGGCCATTAAAAAAGGGGCTCAACGTAAACCCATCGGTCCTTTACACTATTATTAAGACATTCCAAAGTGATAGCTACACACAAAAATACGACTAACCACATTATCATGATGACCTTACTCTACCGTATTATCGCCATTATACGTTACCAATTCAATTTGGTTCTCACCCGTCCATTTATGTGACATTATTTGGCCACTTTCAGCACCAAAAAGCATGTTGTCACCGTATTTATTACGTAAGCGATATCCTAAGGTCTTATCCGCTCCAGAAAGTTCGTTGTCACCATTTTGATTACTGATTTTGTTCTTGCCAGTAAACTTAGTTGCATGGGCCTCGAAGTCACCATTGTTTAACTCAGCACCCAAGTTATGTACCTCGCCATCAACCAATTTCAACGAACCATTTCTGAGTGCTAAAGTAGCTGCATTCAACCGCGAATTCTGTACATCCAAATCACCATTGTTCATCTGAACTTTAACAGAACCACTAACCTCTGTATCCAGCAGGTCGAGATCACTGTTCGCTGCAGCAAAGTCAATCTGACGCACCTTTAATCCATCAAGGAAGAGGTCTGCATTATTTGACTGATAGTTAATCTCTGTCAGTTCCTTATCTACCGTTGGTACCGTGATCACTATTTTACTCTCACGGTGAGCAGCCAAGGCGAACCCGAAGTTACCAAAGTCATGACGACTAGTTTGTTGTACTGTCAGCTCGCCATTCTTCTCCGTTACATTAACGCCAGAATTAGTCCGGTTACTGATCACCTTCACCTCGTAGCGAGATCCATCCACAATGTCTACATCTAAGTTCTTTGTGTCTATGTTGATGCTACGAAATTCGTCAAGTTGATAAACTTTGTCGTGATTTCGAATTATTCTCGGACGCCCCGCAACAATTTCTGTAGGTTTCAGGACGCTATTAAGTGAGCCAATCACACCCATTACCAGGCCAATCGTTAAAAAGGCCGCACCAATTTTCGCTAATATTTTCATCCTTGTACCTCCGCACTATGTCTTCCCAGTGTTTTACGGTAGAACCACCTGAAAATTTGGGCAACAACATGGGAAATTCCGACCAATAACCACTTCAGGACCGGAATCAACAACAATACTAATCCGATTGCCAAAACACCACCACCGAGGTACGTCAATCCGACAGCCCAGCTGCCCGCAAGTAGCCCCAATCCTGTATACGTGGCGAGTACCCCAACTAAAATTAGGCTAAGAAAAACAGCGATGATTGTGATGATAATACTGCCAAAGATCGCGATTAAGCCAATAATCAATCCGATAATTCCAATAGTTAAGCCAATGGCTAGCGGTATTGCGCCGGAGTTTTGCTGCATTCTCCCGGGGCACGTTACGAATCACAAATTGCATACCGCCGGTGTCTTTCAACTGTTTTTGATACAAACTATTCTGACTGCTGGTAAACCCCACCAGCGTCGCAATCACCAGCGTTGCCGCAATCCCCATGGAAAAAATCGTCAGCAGCGTCCGGCCCATTTCTCCCTGTAAGGTCCGTTTGGTGATCCGGTTAATGATGCCCATCATCGCCACCTCCCGTGAGCCGGCCCTCGGTGATGGTCATCACCAGGTCGGCTTGCGCGGCGATATCGGGATCGTGGGTGATGACGAAGTTAAGGTGGCGGACCGGCGAGATGCTCGCTGAGGACTCTGTTGATACATAAAAGCCCGGCGCAACAACGATTATCTGTTGTTGTGCCGGGCTTATTTATTACTGAAACAAATTACTTGTCAGTCGGTACATTATGTTCTGCAAAAATCTCTGGTAAACTCTTCAATTCACCGCCGTCGTACTCGGCGAAGAATTCTTGGACGCTGCTGATATGGGTCAGGGCGCGGTTGGCATTGTAGGACGGGTTAACCGTCTCGACCCAGGTACCGTCTTGCTGCTTTAATTCCAGTTCTTCTACTGGAATGCCGCGCTTGTCGGTGATCTTGGCGTCGATTAGGAACGGCCGGCCGGCCTGGGTGACTTCCAGGGCCTTGGCGAAGGCGGCAGGCAGATCGCTGGATGCACGTACGGTCACGGCTTCTACGCCCATGCCCCGAGCAATCATCGCGAAGTCTTGGTCTTCGATGAAGATACCGCTGTGGTTCATCGGAATGTCGTCCTGTTCGGACTTGATGAAGTTCAGGCTGGCGTTGGAAGTAATGATGTTGATGATCGGCAGGTCGTATTTCTTTTCGGTGATCAAATCCTGCATGACCATGGAGAAGGCACCGTCGCCGGCAATGTGGAAGACTTGGCGGTCGGGGAAGCTCAATTGCGCAGCCAAGGCTCCAGGGACACCGGAGCCCATGGAGGCAAAGAGGGCGGAAATAACCCACTTATTCTTCGGGGTGAGTTTCAGATAGCGGAAGCTGTTGATGATGTTGTCGCCGACATCAATGGAGTAGATAGCATCGTCGTTAGCAATTTTGTTGATCTCCCGGTAGATCTGCTCGAATTCCAGCGGACTGGTTTCTCGATCCAGCAAGTGATCCAAGTAGGCCTGCCAGTTTTGCATATCCGCGACTGCGGCCTGGAAGAAGGATGAGGGTTCGGCGTCGGTGCTGCGGACCAGCATCTTGTCGACAAAGTCCCCGGCATCCGACCAAACGCCCTTATCCAAGTAGTGGTGGCGGCCGAATTGGGCTTCATCCACGTCAACTTGGACAAATTTGAACGGGTGGGTGCGATAGATGGCGTTGGCAAAGGGGAAGTCGGCGCCAATGGCAATGACCAGGTCAGACACGGCGAAGATCTCGTCGGCGGCCTTGGAGGAGGCCCGGTTTAACATGCCCAGATTGCCTTCGTAATCGTCCGGAATCAAGCCCTTGGCCTGTCCAGTCACGGTGATGGGAATCTGTAATTTCTTCGACAATTCAACCAGCTTGGCACCATTGTCCCGAATGCCGCGGCCCACGTGGAAGACCGGCCGTTTTGCGGCTTTGACCATTTCTAATACGGCATCCACTTCTAAATCGGTGGGTTGGGGCAGCGGGCGATCCTTCTGGTCAGTGGGCGACACTGAACTGTAGAGCTCGTCCGGAATTTGCACGTAGCCGAAGTCGTTGGGAATGACCACAACGGCCACACCTCGGTGTTTGTAGGCTTCCCGAATTGCCTTGTCCACGATGTAGGGCAGGCTTTCCGGTGTCATGACTAAGCGGGCATAGGCGGCTACGTCGGCAAACATTGGATTCTCGTCGAATTCCTGGAAGTAGTTGTAGTTCATGTTGGTGTGGGGGACTTGACCAATCAGAGCCAAAACCGGCGCATGGTCTTCTCGTGCATCATACAGTCCCGTCAGCAGGTTCGTGGCCCCTGGGCCGGCGGAGCCGAAGGTAACCCCAATCTTACCAGTGAGTTTGGCGTCCGCCGCAGCGGCCAGCGCGCCGACCTGCTCATGGCGGATCTGGATGTAGCGCATCCGTTCCTTTTCGATATCCAGGGCGTTCATGGTTGAGTTAAACGAGCCGCCCGGATAACCGTACATGTGGTCGACACCCCAAGCTTCGATCACTTTGAGCATGGCCACAGACGCCGGGACGGTACCCACGCCGGCGCCGGTTTGGTTCTTTTCTGGTACAGGGTTCGAAACTGTGTTTTGCATAATAGATTAACTCCTTTAATGGTTTGACTTATCCCACCCCAGGATGGGAATCGATTGCTTACAATCTCATTGCTTACAATCTATCATATCGTGTAACCGATTACAAGAGTTTTGACTGACAACTGTAGTTACTTAAATCGAAATCTGTATCAGTGGAACAGAAATTGGGCGATATCCCGATCCACCTGGGGATTCTGGTGCAGGGCACTGTGGTAGGCGGTGAGCGGGGAACCGGTGATCGTGATCAGCTTGGTCTGGGGAACGGTCTTGGCAAAATGCTGGACGAAAGCCAGCGGTACCTGCCAGTCACTGCGGGTGCCCCAAATATTGCCGCCGATGGCCAACATGGCAATGTTCTTGGGAAAATCGGCCAGATTGCTATCAGCCCGGGCGCCGCCGGAGGCAATGTTCACAAAGCGGACCACCGCCGGCTGCTGGGCGGTGGTCGGCTGGGTAATGTAACGGGTGGCTAGAAAACCGCCCATGGAGTGGCCAACTAAGTTGATTTGGTGCACCCCGTAATCGGTGTAGAGTTTGGTCATGATGCGGTGCAATTGGGTCGTCTGTTTCTCTGGATTGCGGGCATCCGCAAAAATGATATTGATCAGCAGATTGCGCTGGTTCAGGGCCGCCCGGCGGGTAATGGCCAGGTGGCCATTCATGCTGAAGTTGATGGTCATGGCATCAGTGGCGATGCCGTAGCGGGCGAAGCGCTGAATCATGGGCGAAAATGTCCAAGAGTTGCTGTCATAACCGGGAATGAATACCGTGGCGATATCTGTTTGCCGGACGGTCAGGTGGCGAATGGCGTTGAGCTGGCTTTGCCACCACACGGTGCTGCCGATTGCCATGGCGCTGAGGACACCAGCGGTCCAACCGACCACTCGCGGCCATCGGCTATGCGTTTTTTGGTCATGGGCCGATCCCTTCTTTCTGTTCCTATTGTACGATGTTGGGCTGCCTGGAGGTATTCTGGCGCTTATTCGACCAGTATTTTTATTCACAATCAGTACAGTAAACTAATTAATTTAGTTTAAATAACCGCGGTTAATTTTGCCTTTCGTCTCTTACTAGGTATACTGAAATTAGTGAGTAGTAGAGAAAGGAAGATATCCATGTTTTCCCCAGAAGTTGAACAACTAATCAAAGAAAAAGCAGGTGATTTCATCATTCCGGCATGCAAAATAGCGATTGTCCAAGATGATAATCCGCTAATGCACGCTTTTTTAATCCTAACGAAAGTGCGTTACGCTAAGATTCCGGTACTTGACTCCGATTCAAGAATAGTTGGACTACTGAGTCTCGCAATGATTACTGATCCGATGTTAACGACGCAAAAAGTTGATACAGACGTGCTCAACACTATGACCGTGCGCGATGTCATGCAAACTGAGTTCGACAAAATCCTGGTGACTGAAACACTGGAACACGAGCTGCACCTTCTAGTTGATAATGCCTTCTTACCGGTAGTGGATGAAAATCAGGTCTTTCAAGGAATCCTCACCCGGCGGGAACTAATCAAGTCGTTCAATTATGTCGCCCACGAACTCGATGAACATTATGCTGTAACACCAAAAACCGTTACCTTAGAACACCAAGCAACTCATTCCCAGAAGCAAAATATCTCGGTAATTTAGAACCGTTATACATTATTTTTATTAAAGATAACGCCTTATATCATGCAGATTAAGGCATGCTTTTGTAATTAAATGTAACGATTATTGTTTAACTTTAAAACGTTTCCATGTTACAATGTGAGCATAAAGAAAGGAATGTAATTGTTATGAAACATCAATGGAAGTTGTATATCACCCTCGCCGTTGGGTTGATTTCATTAGTTCTTCAATTCATTTTCCACCTGCCGCTCGCGGCCCAAGTACTCATTACCGTCGCCGGTTCCATCATGGCTGTTTCCATGATTATCGAGATGGTGCAGACCATCCGCTCCGGACGGTATGGCGTGGACGCACTAGCCATTATGGCGATTGTGGCTACAATGCTTGTTGGCCAATACTGGGCAAGTTGGATGATTCTCGTAATGCTCACGGGCGGTGACTCGCTGGAAGATTACGCTGCATCACAAGCGGGGAAGGAGTTGAAAACTCTGCTAGAAAACTCCCCTCAAATTGCCCATAAAGTAGCAGCAAACGGTACTTTGGTTGATGTCAAAGTCGATGATTTAGCGATCAATGACCAAGTGGTGGTCAAGCCTGGTGGAGTTGTTCCTGTTGACGGCGTCATCCTAGAGGGTTCGTCGAGCTTTGACGAATCAACCTTAACCGGCGAGTCCGTCCCAGTAGAGAAGACAGTTGACGACCAATTAATGTCCGGTTCCATCAACGGCAACGCCTCAATTACCATGCGCGTTCAAAAGGTCGCGGCAGATAGCCAGTATCAGGCGATTGTACACCTCGTCCAAACCTCTGAGGCCCAGCCAGCTAAGTTCGTGCGGATGGCTGACCGTTATGCAGTTCCATTTACCATTATTTCACTGATTATCGCAGGTACCGCCTGGATTATCTCTGGTGATCCGGTACGTTTTGCCGAGGTCCTCGTCGTCGCTTCGCCTTGTCCATTAATCCTCGCCGCACCCGTAGCTCTCGTTGCCGGCATGAGTCGGATGAGCAAGAACAACATCGTCGTCAAATCGGGTACCGCACTTGAGAAGCTGGCGCTCGCCAAAACCTTTGCTTTTGACAAAACGGGCACGTTAACGCGCAACCAACTGCAAATCAGCACCATTACGCCAGTTGAAGGGGTAGACAAGCACGAACTTCAGCTACTGGCCGCTAGCGCAGAGCAGGAGTCGGGCCACATCATCGCCCGTTCACTTGTCGCCGGGACAGAACACAGTGAGTTAATAGAGATGTCTGACCTAAGAGAGGTTACAGGTGAAGGAATTGAGGCGCAGGTTCAAGGTAAGTTAATTAAAGTAGGTAAGCTAAACTTCGTTGATCCCAGCGTTCCACCGTTTAAACTCGATAAAACCGGAGTTTTCGTTTCGATTAATGGCCACTATGCAGGTTCAATCACCTTCGAAGATACAATCCGTGAAGAGTCGGCACAAACCGTTACTCGCCTCCGCGAACAAGGAATTAATCATATCATGATGCTCACTGGTGACCACGAAAAGGTTGCCCGTGCCGTTGCAGATCGGGTTGGCGTCGACGATGTGAAATTCGATTGCCTACCGGAACAGAAAATTCAGTATATTAAAGGTGTCGCCAAAGACTTGCATCCAGTTGTAATGGTCGGGGACGGCGTTAACGATGCACCAAGTCTTTCAGCCGCCGATGTCGGAATCGCAATGGGTGCAACTGGCGCAACTGCTGCGAGTGAGAGTGCCGACGCAGTCATATTGGTTGACGACCTCTCGCGCGTTAACCGCGCCGTGGATATCTCAAAACGTACAATGAAAATTGCCAGAAACGATGTGCTGACTGGAATTGTTATCCTAGTAGTCTTGATGCTAATTGCCGCATTCGGCTTCATTCCCGCCCTATTTGGAGCTATTCTTCAAGAAGTCGTGGACACAACAACGATTTTGTTAGCCCTCTTGGCCAAAATCGAGCCCAAGAAAGATCGCATCATTCGTGAGCAAAGTGAGCAGCTAACGAAGCACGCCCTCAGTTAACAAAATTGTTCATTTGCCCAATTTTTTGGTATAATTATTTCCATTAGAAATCAAACGGTTGGGGTAATTAAACTGCCTTCAAGAATCCGACTTACCTGGGTGGGTAGGTTATCTTGAAGGTATTTTTTTGTCTTAATTAAACAAAGGGGTAGTATTTACATGGAATTTATCGGCAGCTTAATCGTCATCTTGCTCACCACCAGTCTCTTAGGCCAAATCTTCGTCCGCCTGAACCTACCGGCCGTGATCGGTCAATTGTTGGCGGGTATTATCTTAGGACCAGCCTTACTCGGTTTCATCAAACCCGGGGAGACCATTGACTTGTTCGCCGAATTAGGAGTCATCCTACTCATGTTCCTCGCGGGAATCGAAAGCGACCTTGGCCTACTGAAAAAGTTCTTTAAGCCGAGCATGACCGTTGCCCTACTTGGCGTGCTTTTCCCAGTCGTATTCATCGGTATCGCAACCTCCCTCTTCGGCATGAACCTCCTAGAAAGTCTGTTCATCGGGATTGTCTTCGCCGCGACCAGCGTTTCCATCTCAGTTGAGGTATTGAAAGACTTCGACGAGATGAGTAGTAAGTCCGGAACCACCATTTTAGGTGCTGCCGTCGTCGACGATATTCTCGCGGTCATCGTTCTCAGTCTCTTCACGACATTCTCCCACGAGGGCAGCTCAGGGCCAACAGACAGCCTACTTTTCAATACAATCCTCGAAATCACCTACTTCATTGTTGTCTGGTTCATCTTCAAGTTTGTCGCGCCATACGTGATGCGGTGGGCAGAGCGCCTCGAACTGGACTTTTCTGTGGTGATTGCATCCCTCATCCTCGCATTTGGCATGGCATTCGCCGCAGATTTAGTCGGCCTCAGCGCCGTCGTGGGTGCCTTCTTCGGTGGTCTGGCTATCCGGCAGACTCCACAATTCAAGGAGGTTCAAAATGCCGTTAGTGCGATTGGCTACTCCGTTTTCATCCCCGTCTTCTTCACGTCAATTGGCCTGTCGATGACCTTCACAGGTATCGGCAAGAATATCTGGCTGATTGTTCTCCTGAGCGTACTTGCATTATTAACAAAGTTCTATGGTGGCACAATCGGTGCTCAACTGTTTAAATTCTCGAAGCGTGACGCAAACGTTGTTGGTAGTGGGATGATTTCTCGTGGCGAAATGGCTTTAATCATCGCTCAAATCGGGATTGGTGCTCACCTCTTTCCGCAATCTGTCTACTCGAGCGTGATTATCGTTATTATCTTAACCACGCTGCTTTCTCCGTTTATCATGAATTATTTCATCAAAAAAGAGGCGTAATAGCCAACAAAAAAACGAGGGGGGTTCATCCTCGTTTTTTTGTTATTCTATTTAACGACCGTGTATTCATCAATCGTCTTTCCATTTTGATCTTTCAACACGAGCCAGCTGTTGGTCCCGGCAAAGTATAAAAAGAGGCTCACCTCGTTCACGCTCTTCAGGATGATGTCTTCGGTGGTTACCAAATTCATAAACTTATCCCGCTGCTCATCACGGAGCTTCTCGCCCATTCGTTGGTTCAGCCCAATACTACCATCCTTATTCAATGGGGCCTTAGCCAGCATCGTAGCGCCCTTCTTGATGACCATCTCATTTCTTTTTCGCCACACAATGGTAGCACGACTACCGAAATCATCAACATAAAACGGAATTTCACTTACCGCTTTATTCCAGCGATGCTGTGCCTTCAGCGGTTTCTTCTTCACCGGAATGAAATGGAGCCCAAAGTGGGTTAGAACCAAAACGAATTGCGCCACTACCACTTTCACGTTTTCAGCCAAATTTGTCGGAATTTTGATTCGCTCGGCATTGATGCTTGCTGTCTTAACGCCCTTTTCGTCCAGCAGACGAGTCAATTGTTCACGGACATGGACCGGCTCCAGCTCTTTTGGGTAAAACCTGACAATCAGGTCAGCACCCTTAACACCCCTGGTGCCAATTGCGGTCACCTTGCCATTGAGAAAGGAAATAACTACCGGAGCGTCCGCCAACTCGGGCGCCTTATCCTCAGTTTGGATTACTATTTTGCCTAGAACATCATTTACAATCGTCGTCAGATTGTCCTCGATGGTTACTTGTAGTTGCATCTGCTTAACTCCTTTAACTAGTTAATTACTTAAATCACGGATAACGCATTGTTGAAGATATGTACAGCCATCCCATACCGTAAATCTTTGGTGAAGATATAGACGCTCATGAGCACGATACCCATGCCCCAATAAATTAGGAGATATGCACTCAACCGCGGCTCGTGCAACAAGCCAAAGACTAATCCACCAACGATGATTGCCGCAATCTTGCTCAAGACCGTATTGGCCTTGAAGAAGGTGTTAACTAAGTAGCCACGAAAAATAATTTCTTCAATCACCGGGGCAACGAAAGCAATCAGTACCTTAAATAGGGTATTCTGATTCGTAGCGAGCTGATTCAATTCGGCCTGGTTCTCCGGTTGTTGGCCCCCAAATGAGCTAACAAAGATCATCTGGATGACAAGCATCATTACAATGCCTAATAATGTAACGAAAATACGACGCCATTTGAAGTGTGGTTTTTGGTCGAAGCCTTGCGGATTAGCCCGTTTCAACTGGGCGCGATACACGGCCCACATGACGGCGATTAAGGCAACAGTCAGTAACACGATTAAGATGACCTCACCCCAATATGCACCAGATTTAACGTCATCACTTAGGAGATAGAGCATTTGGAGTAGTGAATACAAGCCAAAGGCAAGCAAGATAATTCCTGTATTTGCAATTATTTCCAGAAATTTTTTCATTATGAGTCTCCTTTTTTGATATGCTAAGTATAACACGCATAAAATAATGGTAATAACGAAACATTCACCACACAATTCTTTTCGGCAGAGGGGTAACCATGTTCAATTTACAGGACTTCAATTACAACGTCCTTCTTAACCAAATCTACGAAAACGCGCTGCTATTAGTCACCACTCTCATGCTTGTCAGCTTCGGCGTATTTCTCATCACATGGCTGCGCGAACCCCGTAGGTTAGTAAATGGAAGTTTGTTCACTATTTTCTTTCTGATTTTCTTATTATGGTTGGCAGTCCTCATCTTTGCCACCAAGAATCAAGCACTCATCACTACTGCAGGCTTCACATTTATCGCACTAGTCTTCATCATCTTCTTCGCCCTAGCCCTCTCGTGGATATTCCTCCTCTGGAATGCCTACATTGTCTGGAAACGCGAGAGCCATGGGCTCCAGAATTCGCTCACGTTATTATTGGGACTTTTATTGCTCATCGGCTGGGTGATTAGTATTTTCAACCTCAATAACGGCTTTCCAGAATGGTTGGCCGCGTTACTTTCGGTTACACCGCTCATCGCGCTTTACTTGGGCTTTACCCTATTTAATTACCTCGTTAATCTACTTCTCTACCAATTCTTTCCAAAACGCTACCGCCAGGATTATCTCATTGTGCTTGGCGCAGGATTAATTGAAGGTCAAACTGTAACGCCGCTTCTAGCAAACAGAATTAATCGTGCCTTAAAATACCGAAATAAGCAGGTTAAAAAGGGTCGCAAGGCTCCTAAGCTAATTATGTCCGGTGGTCAAGGGCCCGACGAACTAATCCCGGAGGCCCGCGCAATGGCTAATTACGCCATTATGCAGGGTGTCGAACCCTCGGCTATCATTATCGAGGATCAAAGCAAGAACACATTCCAGAATATGCAGTTTTCGAAGCAAATCGCTATTGAAGACGCCGCTGACCAAAGGCCCTCTATTGCTTTTGTCACAAATAATTACCACACTTTCCGCGCAGGTTTAGTTGCTAAGCGGGCCGGTCTGAGAGCTAACGGAATTGGCGCTAAGACCCGCTTCTACTTTCTTCCAAATGCCACGCTGCGCGAATTTGCCGCAGTGATGATGCTCCACAAGAAACGGCACGGCATCGTCATTGGTTTGCTATTACTATTGGCTGTCTTCATGAGCATAATGAGCTTCTTCGTGATTTAACCAGCTAAAATTATTGCTTTTTTCTTAAATAACACTCTTACCTTAACCAAAAATCAAAATACTGCTATGATAGTTATCATGATAAATTTGCATCTCAAAGGAGAGAACAATGCTCGAACTAAAGCACCTGAAGAAATATTATCGAGTTGGAGACTCAACAACTAAAGCCCTGGACGACGTCTCTATCTCTTTCCGTGAGAAGGAGTTCGTTGCTATTCTTGGTCCAAGTGGCTCTGGTAAAACTACTATGCTAAACGTGATTGGTGGCCTTGACCGGTACGATACCGGGGACATGATCATTAATGGTAAATCGACCAAGAATTTCAAAGATACCGACTGGGACGCCTACAGGAATAACTCCATTGGCTTTATCTTTCAGAACTACAACCTCATTGGACACCTCGGGATCATCGCAAATGTCGAACTCGGCATGACCCTGAGTGGCGTATCTAAAGAAGAACGCCACCAAAAAGCTGTTGACGCTCTCCAAAAAGTCGGGCTTGGCGACCACATGAATAAGAAACCCAACCAACTTTCTGGTGGTCAGATGCAACGTGTAGCAATTGCGCGGGCAATTGCAAACGACCCGGACATCTTACTCTGTGATGAGCCCACGGGAGCGCTAGATACTGAAACCTCCGTTCAAATCATGGATTTAATTCAAGATCTTGCGAAAGAAAAGCTCGTCATCATGGTCACACACAACCCTGAGCTCGCTGAAGAATATGCCGATCGACTCGTTCGGTTCGAAGATGGCCAAATCAAGAGTGACTCAAACCCGCACCAGGAGCACCCTAAAGGGGATTTGTTTAACCTCAATCACACCAAGATGACCTTCATGAACGCCCTCAAGCTCTCGTTCACTAACATCATGACGAAAAAAGGGCGGACTTTTCTAACAGCCTTTGCCTCGAGTATTGGGATTATCGGTATTGCAATAGTGCTATCACTCTCTAACGGTTTCCAAAAACAAATCGACTCGACCCAAACCGAGACCCTGGCTAAGTTTCCGGTGACCATCTCTCAACAAGCAACAGACCAGAGTAACGTGGAAACTAGGCAACCAAGCACAAAAAACGTGAAAAATAAAGGTTACCTGATCGCCAAGCAAGATGCGATGGAGAAGGCCGTTCACATCAATAAAATCAACCAGGATTTCGTTGATTATGTTAACAAAATCAATCCTAAGTACAGCAATAACATTGGTTACACTCGCATGACCGGCATGAACCTCTTGCGTGATGTTTCAGGCAAGGTGCAACCGGTTAAGTTCTCAAATGCCGCACAGAATTATACTGATTATGCTAGTCAGATGTCCTCAATGACCGGTGTCGGCGTTTCCGTCTTTCCTACCCAGCTCTCTGATGAAAATACGAATTTCTTACAGGATAACTACGCAGCTCTCGCCGGGACGTATCCCAAATCAGCCAACGAGGTTGTCCTAATCCTAGACCACGATAACTCCACAAACATTAACGCGCTGAAGAATCTGGGCTTCAACTATCGAGACGGAGCAAAGGTGGATTTCGACAAGGTAGTCGGGACCACCGTCAAAGTCGTGAATAATGATAGTTATTACCAACAGTTGCCAACCGGCGGCTTCATGCCAAAGACCGACTATGATCAAATGTACAATGATGCTACGATGACCATCAAGGTGGTTGGTGTTTTGCGGGCAAAGGAAAGCTCTAACATGGGGCTCCTCGCGCCAGGTATTGCCTATAGTGACAAATTGAGTCAAGAAATTATCAAGGCCAACAAAGACTCTAAGATTGTTACCACCCAGAAGGCGTCGGACAAGAACGTGATGACGGGTGAAACCCTTACCAGCACAGAGAAAGATGGCTTTGTTGCCATGCTCGGTGGTAGCTCCCTACCAGCAAGCATCATGATTTATCCCAACAGTTTCGAGGATAAGGAAGAAGTCCTCGACTACCTGGATGCATACAATAAGGGCAAATCAAAGGCTGACAAAATTATTTATTCTGATCTTTCTGGTACCGTTACCCAACTTACAGGCGGCTTACTCGACGCAATCACTTATGTATTGGTAGCTTTCGCCGCTATCTCGCTCGTTACCAGCATGATTATGATTGGTATTTTAACCTACACCAGCGTCCTAGAACGGACCAAGGAAATTGGTGTATTAAAGGCTTTAGGTGCCCGTAAAAAGGATATCACTCGGGTCTTCGATGCCGAAACAACCATTCTCGGTGTTGGATCCGGAATCCTCGGAATCATCATTGCCTATCTTCTGACTCTTCCAATCAACAGTCTGCTTTACTCACTAACAGAACTAGATAACGTGGCTCAGTTGAACCCCGTTCATGCCGTGGTTCTGGTGATTGTCAGCACCGTACTCACAATCATTGGTGGCCATTTACCGGCAAGAATGGCCTCGAAGAAGGATGCCGCAATTGCGCTCCGCTCAGAATAATTATTTCTAAATAAAATTAAGGTCTTCAGTCGCTATGGCTGAAGACCTTTTTGCTTACAAAATAATTTTATGTTTGATAGTTAATTCTGGTGTGAGCTCGTACACAAGAGGTTCGGCGTTTTGAATCTCAATTTCACTAGAACCCTGATCGGAGACGCGCTCCAAGTACTTCACGATTAAACGCAGTGAACTACCGTGCGCGACAATCAACTGGTCTTCCCCACGTCTGAGGTGGGGCGCTATCTGGTCCGCATAATAAGGTAAAATTCGCCGATAGGACATGGCTAGACTCTCACCTCGCGGCATAATACTCTGGTCCAACAGATCATAACGCCGCTCCACGTCGGCCTTTTGCAGTAACGGCGGCACTTCATTGAAATCGCGCCGCCAGCGCTGAACCTGTTCCGCACCGAAATCTGCCCGTGCCTTGTCCTTATTGATTCCGCGCAGTGCGCCGTAGTGACGCTCGTTCAACCGCCAAGTTTTCTGGATAGGTAAATAGAGCCAGTCATTGATGTCCATGATGATATTCGCCGTTTTGATAGCTCGCTTCAACACCGAAGTGTGTACCATTGTCGGGCTGAAATCAAGCTGTCTTAAGAGATTACCCGCATGCTCTGCCTGCGTGATCCCTTTCTCACTCAGGTCAACATCATTCCACCCAGTAAATGTATTACTGGCGTTAGCCAGGCTTTCTCCGTGGCGCACAATCACTAATTTCGGCACAATATCATCTCTCATCCATTTGAATATCTTTAATTATAGCAAAAGACCATAATAAAAACTGTACTCAAGAAAAAGTACAGTTTCGGTTAATTAATTCTCAGTAACGTTAATTGTATCGCTCTGATCAGTAAAGACTTCTTTATCCCACAAGTCGGTCTTCTTTGCCGTGATAATCCCAGCAAGGATACTGTCGTTCACGTTTACTGCGGTTCTCATCATGTCAATGATCGGGTCAATTGCAATAATCACACCCATCAATGTAATAGGTAAGTTCAGGGCACCAAGGACAATGAGCGAACTGAAGATTGCACCGCCACCAACACCAGCGACACCAAATGAGGAGACAGTCACAATCAACAATAATGTGATAATAAACTGCGCAGAGAATACGTTGACACCATTCGTTGCTGCAATCAGCGTCGCAACCATCGCCGGATAGACACCGGCACAGCCATTTTGCCCCATGGTTAAACCAAAGCTGCCGGCAAAATTAGCAACTGAGCTTGCCACCCCAAGTGATTTAGTTTGAACCTCGATGTTTAATGGTAGCGTCCCTGCGCTACTGCGAGATGTAAATGCAAAAGCAAGTGCAGGCCAAGCTTTTTTGAAATACGTTACGGGATTAATACCGTGCACCAGCAAGATTGCTGTGTGCATGAGCAACACCAGTATCAAGGCAAAGTAGGCTGCAATGATGAAAACCCCGAGCTTCAGCAGGTCCTGCGCACTGGCAGTGGCGGTCGCTTTAATCATCAGGGCAAAGACACCATATGGCGTCAGCCTCAAGACCATTTTCAAAATGCGCATCACTAGCTCACTCAAGAGCTCGATTAACCGCGTGAACCGGGCAGCCAACTCGACCTTTTTTTTCTTCATCCGTAGGAAGACCAGTCCCACCATGATTGAGAAAATCACAACGGCAATCGTGCTTGTTGGCCTAGTGCCAGCAAAGTCGGCAAATATATTATTGGGCAGGAAACTGACAAGTTGCTGCGGCAGAGTCTGATCTGCTACCGTTGCCTGGCTGGATCTCAGTCCGGCAAGCGCAGATTTATCCGCCGTTAAGCCTTTAAGAAACGTTCCTGTTTGTAACTTAAACAAAAAGACCGATAGGACACCAAACAAAGCCGCCACCGCTGTGGTACTAAAGAGAATACCTAACACGTTGGACGCGATTCTTCTCAGCTTTGTGGTCACTTCTAACCGCGTGAACGCACTAATCAGGGAAACACTGATCAAGGGGATTACGAGCATTTTCAGTAACGAGACGTAGCCCGTACCAACTATGTTGATCCAATCAACTGCGGTCGTAGTCACATAACTTTTGACACCAAAGAGGGCCTGGATCAATACACCAACCATAATTCCCCCAAACAAGCCGATAAGAATTAATTTGTTAAAATTAACTTTATGACTCTGCATTCTTTGCAGGCAGAATAAGGCTGCAAAGACAACTAATAAAATTCCAATAACAATTATATTTTCCATGAATTCTCCTAAATTTTGTAAAAAAATAGTCGTCGACTAGAAACACTAATCAACGACGGCAAAAACTACAAAGACAAGTTGTGGGCTTATTCCCTTTAAACTAAAGAGAAAGCCAATTATTGAGCATACATTGACACCCAAAACAACCTGGACTTTGCATTCCGTCGTTGGTTAATGGTTTACAACACATCCGTTTTGAGTTCATATCAACACGCTCCTTTTATTTGTCAAACTTTTCTAAGCTTAGTGTTATTCGTTTAATTTGTCAATTTTTTCACGAAAAATTTTAGACACCATTTTTAAAAGTGCTATAATTATTTTGTATCGGGCTTTTAGCTCAGTTGGGAGAGCGCTTGCTTCGCATGCAAGAGGTCAGCGGTTCAAATCCGCTAAGGTCCATTCAATAGATTACTGAAGTATCTTATTTCAGAATTTTATTATCTGCTAAATACACTTTCTGACGTGTATCGCTATATTTTTGAATCTCAGTTCAATTCAGCCTCCAGTATGGGGCTGAATTTTTTTGCTTTAATTTTCCTTTAGTTAATATATTCACCCAGAATTCAGGCAGTTCCATTGACATTTCGACCAAATCGCGTTACATTGGACTAGACCAAACAAGGAGGCAGAAAAGTGAATATTATTGTAGTTAAAGACAACGCCGCTGGTGGTAAAAAGGCGTTCGAAATTATCAAAAATGGCATCGAAAATGGTGCAAAAGTACTGGGACTTGCGACAGGTTCAACCCCAATTTCACTCTATAACGAAATGATTGCAAATGACCTTGATTTCTCCGACATCACTTCGGTTAACCTAGACGAATATGTTGGCCTGGGCGAAGATGATGACCAGAGCTACCGTTATTTCATGAATGAGCACCTCTTCAACAAGAAACCATTTAAGGAAACTTTCGTCCCCGATGGTAAGAATCCTAACGCAGAAGAAGAAACTGCTCGTTACGAAAAGATCGTTGATGAACACCCCATCGATATCCAAATTCTAGGAATTGGCGTTAACGGCCACATTGGCTTCAATGAGCCCGGTTCCCCATTAGATGGTACGACCTCAAAGGTTGCCCTTACCCAAAGTACTATTGATGCAAACGCCCGCTTCTTTGCTAACGAGGATGATGTACCTCGCTTCGCATACTCGATGGGTATCGGTAGTATCATGAAGGGTAAGAAGATTGTCCTGATGGCCTACGGCGAGAACAAAGCAGATGCTGTGAAGGAAATGGTTGAAGGACCTGTAACCACCCACCTACCTGCTTCAGCACTTCAGAATCACACTGATGTGACAATCATCGTTGACGAGGCAGCAGCAAGTAAGTTGAGCAACAAATAAAGTTCAAATAAATTAGCCAACCATACAACTTTTGGTTGGCTTTTTATATTCCACGGTAAATAACGAAGTATACTTTATAAGTATTACTTTAAAAATATCTGTCTTTATGAGTTCACTCTAATTTACGCAGATTACCCGCTTACCTACCTCTTATTCTATTTTTGAATACAAAATAAAACTTTATTATATTAGCAGTATTATCGCCTAGAAATCGAATCTAAAGATATTTACAAAAATTAATGGTTAAGCCTTTACTTTAACTCTATTCTCATGTTAAACTGCGAACACACACATAACGGAGGTATAATTCAGTGAAAAAGAAACGTCTAGCACTTTTTGGTTTAGTTACTGTTGCTGCAACGCTTGCCTTAACCGCCTGCTCTAATGGTGGAAGTTCAGCCAGCAACTCAGATAAACAAGTATGGCGCCGCATGGAAGGTGATATCATTGCTTCCATGGATTCTTCTACAATCACCGATGCAATCGCAGGTCAAGCATTAGTTGACACAATGGATGGATTGTACCGTTACCAAGGTAGCAAGTTACAAGCTGCCGTAGCTGAGAAAGTGGTTGAACCTACCAATGATGGTTTGACTTATACTTTCAAATTGAAGGACACTAAGTGGAGTAACGGAGATGATGTTACTGCCGCAGACTTCGTCTATGCTTGGAAACGAGCAGTAGATCCTGCAACTAAGTCCCAATACGCCTACCTATATAGTGGCGTCAAGAACGCCGATGATATTATGGCCGGCAAGAAAAAGGCTGATACACTAGGTGTCGAAGCTAAAGATGACCACACATTTGTTGTTAACTTAGAACGCCCTGTACCATATTTTGGCACAATGCTTGTTAACCCTGTATTCTTCCCACTCAACCAAAAGGTTGTTGAGAAATACGGTGATAAGTATGGTACTCAAAGTAAGTACCTCGTCTTCAACGGCCCATTCAAGCTAACTGGCTGGAATGGTACCAACAACAAATGGAAAGAAGTTAAGAATAAATCTTACTGGAACGCTAAGAAGGTTAAACTTGACGAAATCCAAGTCCAAGTAATTAAGAGTGCCGACACAGCATTAAGCTTATTCCAAAGCGGTAAGATCGATGACGTTTCAATTTCAGGCGAAACTGCTGCTCAGATGAAGGGTGATGCAAGTTACGTACCACAGAAGCAATCAACAATTGCTTACCTTTCCCTCAACCAACAGAAGATTCCAGCATTAAAGAACCAGAAGATTCGTCAAGCAATCTCAATGGCAATTAACAGAAAAGAATTTGTGACTGACGTCTTAGCAGACGGTTCACTACCTGCTAGCTCAATGGTTCCAGATGGTCTTGCCGCTAACGAAGATACAGGCAAAGACTTCTTAAAGGAAACCAAGGTTGGCGACAAGTACACCAAGTATAACTCTAAGAAGGCAGGTCAACTCTTTACGGAAGGTTTGAAAGAAGTTGGTCAAAGTAGCTTAACCCTTGAATTATTAGGTGATGATACTGACGGTGCCAAGAAGTCACAAGAATATCTTCAAAGTACTCTTGAGAAGAACTTGCCTAACCTGAAGGTTAACCTGGCTAGCGTACCATTCAAGACGAGACTCTCTCGTTCAGAAACACAACAGTTTGATATGGTAATTTCACTTTGGGGTGCTGACTTCCCAGACCCAATTACTTTCTTAGACTTATTTACAACAGACAGCTCATACAACGATGGTAAGTGGAGTAACGCTGAATACGACAAGTTGATCACAGACAGCGAGACTACTAATGCAACCGACCCTGCTAAACGTTGGCAGAACCTGCTTGACGCAAGCGACGTTCTCGCAACTGACATGGGTGTCGTTCCATTGTATCAACGTGTACAAGCTCACCTTGTAAATCAAAAAGTGAAGAACTTATACTACAGTCCTGCTAACAACTATAACTTTGTAGGCACATATCTAAAATAAAGACAAAATGATATAATGCAATAATCACTACTTAGCAGTGGGAGTCCGATTGGATGAACGCTGCTTTATTACGTTAGAAAGGATTTGGTAAAATGCTCAAATACATCTTGAAACGCCTTGCCTACATGGTTTTAACGCTTTTCATCATCGCATCAGTAACCTTCTTCTTGATGAAGTTGTTACCTGGTACGCCGTTTAATAACCCCCAAATTCCCGCAGAACAAGTAGCCATCTTGAAGAAACAATATGGACTTGATTTGCCGGTTTGGCAACAATACCTCAACTACATGTCTGGAATGATTAGAGGGGACTTTGGTAATTCCTACCAATATAATCAATCTGTTTCATACCTTATCGGTACTAGAATTGCTCCTTCCATTCAGCTTGGTGTCCAAGCGATGGTCGTGGGGACAATTCTCGGAATCCTCCTCGGTGCGGTTGCCGCAATGAGAAAGAATACTTGGGTTGATTCAACTGCAACCATCTTCGCCATCCTTGGTCGCTCAATCCCGAACTTCGTCTTTGCTGCCTTGTTGCAGTTCTGGCTTGCTTTTCGTTTCCAAATGTTCCCAATCGCCGGTTGGGACGGGTTCAGTAGTAGTATTTTACCAACACTGGCGCTCTCAATGGCACCGCTGGCGAATACTGCGCGTTTCATGAGAACCGAAATGGTCGATGTCCTCTCTAGTGACTACGTTGAATTAGCACGGGCCAAAGGTCTCTCACAACGCTCCGTCGTGCGTAAACACGCATTCAGAAATTCTATGATTCCAATTATCACAATCATTGGTCCAATGACAGTCGATTTGATGGTTGGCTCACTGGTTGTGGAGAATGTCTTCTCCATTCCTGGTATTGGTGAACAATTCGTTAAATCAATTACAACTAATGACTACCCCGTGATTATGGGACTAACAATCATGTACTCAGCAATGCTTGTTGTCGTAATATTAGTCGTCGACATCCTGTACGGTTTGATCGATCCAAGAATTAGATTAAATGAGGAGGCAAACTAATGGCTGATAGTAAAATTACTGCAGATAAATTCAAATTAGTGGGTACTCACGAGAATCATGATGATCGTGAGAAAATTGCAGCACCTTCTCTGACATTTACCCAAGATGCTTTTCGGCGCCTCAAGAAGAACAAGGCTGCCATGATCTCATTGGTCGTCCTAACCTTGATGGTTCTCATCTCAATTATCTCCCTCTTCTGGCTACCAAGCGATCCAAACGCGGCGAATCCCGCATTCAAGAACCTCGCTCCAAAGATCGGCAATTTAAATATTCCCGGTTTCAATGGCTTCTGGAAAACAATCTCAGGTGTGAGTGTAGATACTTACGCCAATGCTAAGGTGCCTGATGGCACCTGGTATATCTTCGGTACCGATTATCTGGGCCGCGACCTGTTCTCTAGAACTATTGTCGGCATTCGGGTATCCCTGTTCATCGCCTTCATGGCCACTCTATTCGACCTTTCGATCGGTGTCCTTTACGGCATTATTTCTGGTTGGCGCGGTGGCAGAACCGATACCATCATGCAACGTGTGATTGAAATTATCTCGTCAATTCCTAACCTGGTAGTAATCATCCTGATGATGCTTGTGTTGAAACCCGGTATGACTTCAATCATCCTCGCCATTGCCATCACCGGCTGGATTACAATGGCCCGTCTAGTTCGGGCACAGACCCTGCAACTAAAGGACCAAGAATTTATTTTAGCTGCAAGAACGTTAGGTGAGAAATCAAGTAAGATTGCCTTCAAACACCTGATTCCAAACCTCAGTTCAGTCATCATTATCCAAACCATGTTCACAATTCCATCAGCCATTTTCTTCGAAGCATTCTTGAGCTACATTGGTATCGGAATCCCAGCTCCTACCGCATCACTTGGTACGCTGCTCTCCGATGGTCAAAAAATGTTCAGATTCTTCTCGTTTGAACTCTGGATTCCAGCTGTATTCATTGTGGTGATTATGTTAGCATTCAACTTACTTGCTGACGGGCTACGTGATGCATTCGATCCAAAGACAATGAATTAAGGAGGTCATTATGAGTAAAATTCTTGAAGTTAAAAATCTAGAAATTAATTTTAATACCTTCGCTGGACAAGTTAAGGCAATCAGAAACGTTAATTTCGACCTCAATGCTGGTGAGACTCTAGCCATTGTTGGTGAATCGGGATCTGGTAAATCGGTTACCGTTCGTAGCATCATGGGCCAGCTCGCCGGTAATGCGCGTATTCAAAAGGGCGAAATTCTTTTCCACGGCGACGACTTATTGAAGAAGTCCGCCCACGAAATGGATCACCTGCGTGGTAAAAGTATTTCGATGATCTTCCAAGACCCAATGACATCGCTTGACCCAACAATGCCCATCGGTAAACAGGTTGCAGAGCCCCTTCTTGTGCACCATACGATGAACAAGAAGAAGGCGATGAAGCGCGCACAAGAAGTTCTGGAGCTTGTTGGCCTGCCAAACGCGGCCAACAGAATGAACGATTACCCACATCAATTCTCTGGTGGTCAACGGCAAAGAATCGTGATTGCCATTGCAATTGTAAACTATCCTGAAATTATTTTGGCTGACGAACCAACAACCGCATTGGATGTAACCATTCAGGCGCAGATTATTAGCCTGTTGAAGGAACTTCAGGAGAAGATTGATACATCGATTATCTTCATTACGCATGACTTAGGTGTCGTTGCGGGTATTGCAGACCGCGTAGCAGTAATGTATGCCGGCAAAATCGTGGAGTACGGCAAAACAGAAGACGTCTTCTACAATCCTCAACACCCTTACACTTGGGGACTGTTAAACTCTATGCCTACCCTTGAGACCAAGGATCGCCTATACGCAATTCCAGGTACACCACCCGACTTGCTTGATCCACCAAAGGGTGACGCTTTTGCTCCTAGAAACGAATTTGCCCTAGAAATTGACCGTGAGGAAGAGCCTCCATTCTTCGAGGTATCAAAGAATCACTATGCTGCAACCTGGCTCTTACATCCAGATTCTCCAAAGGTTGCCGTACCAGAGGAAATTAAGCGCCGTTATGCAATCTACGAAAAAATTACTGCAAAAAAGGCTAAGGAGGGCAGTTTAGATGACAACCAATAAAGAAAAAGTTCTCGTCAAAGTCGAACACCTTAACCAATTTTTCAATGAGGGCAAGCCAAACGAGGTGCGTGCCATTCAAGACGTCTCGTTTGAGATATATGAAGGCGAAACATTTGGGCTTGTTGGTGAATCCGGTTCTGGTAAAACCACTACTGGCCGGAGTATCATCCGCCTTTACCGCCCCACATCCGGGGAGATTCTCTTCAATGGCAAAAACATTGCGAATCTCAAATCGGGTCACCCCGATATGTTGGAATTTCGGCGGAATGTCCAAATGATTTTCCAAGACCCGTATGCATCACTGAACCCCAGAATGAAGGTCAAGGACATCATCGCTGAGGGACTGGATATTCACGGATTGGTCAAGAACTCGGCCGAGCGTGATGCACGTGTGAAGGAACTATTACAATTGGTGGGCCTAAATGCTGATCACATGACCAGATATCCCCATGAATTCTCAGGTGGTCAAAGACAAAGAATCGGCATTGCTCGGGCGCTAGCCGTTGACCCCCAATTTATCATCGCGGACGAACCTATCTCCGCACTAGACGTTTCAATTCAGGCACAAGTCGTTAACTTGCTGAAAGATATTCAGGAACAAAAGAACCTGACGTACCTGTTTATCGCCCATGACTTGTCGATGGTGAAGTACATCAGTGACCGAATAGCGGTAATGCATAATGGGCGCGTGGTTGAGCTTTCAACCTCAGATGAGGTTTACAACCACCCGCTGCACAAATACACACAGAGCTTGTTATCCGCTATCCCTGTCCCTGACCCATTGAGCGAGAAGAAGAAACAGATTATTCCGTATGATGCCTCGGCTGAAGAGGACGGTAAGAAGAGAGAACTGGTTGAGGTTTATCCTGAACATTTCGTTTTCGCCGCCACAGACGAGATTGAATCATACAAAGCCGCAGCACTCGCTAACCACGAAGAAGGCTAATCTGCATAAAAAAGGACTTTCCAACCGTGATACACGGTATGTGAAAAGTCCTTTTTTCTTTGCTATTTTTTATCTTTGAAATTAATGAAGTTGACACTCTCATCAATCATGCCACTATCACTCGATAGCACATAACTCGAGGTTGCTTCCTTAAATTTGAGACTCATTTTCTCTTCTAGGTAGTCCTCGGACTCAGATTTGTAATAGATGGGACCTAATGGTGAGTCCATCTGTTTATCATACAAATCAAGCGGCATGTCAGCAGAGATAATTCCCACCGTAAACTGCACCATCATATGAATCATTGCGTGCTGTGAATACGGGCCAACGCCGTCTTCAAAGGTTAAAATCAAGCGGTCGCCCTTTTGAAAATGTTCAACAATTCTATCTTCTGTTTTCTGATCAAGTTGCAAATACATAATGCTATCTCCCTTCAGCCTATTTGTTATTCTATTATTTACACACTCATCATAAGACGGAATTAAACAAAAGTACAATTATCCGTAATACGTGCTGTAGTGGGTCTTGATTATCGAAATAAAAACAGGGTACGGCTAATATTAGTGAAAGCACCAGCCACCTTAGCAATAGATGTTGTTATTTATTGTGAGATTGACAAGAATGACATACCTTCTTAATTCTGCCGTCTATGAAGAATTTAATCCGTGGTAAAACCCTTTGCAATACGTCTTACTTTTTTCGAGAATACAGGTAATTGTTATTAAACTTTTCACACGTACAATATATGCCTATAATGAAAGTTATCGAACACAACATCTAGTATGTGTTTCACAAAAAGGAGAAGTCCCATGACCCATAAACAACTCAAGATATCTAAACTGACAGGTGCACTGCTATTCATAATGATGCTATTTCCATTCCTACTAGTAGGCTCTCCCGGATTAAATGAGCATGTTTATGCGGTGTCAGAGGCTAATCAAGCAACGAATAATCAGGATCAGCAATATGCTACTATACTTGCAGATTCGCGCAAAATCGTTCTAAAACCCATCGCTAAGGTTAACGCGAATGCTACCTTCTACAGAGGGGCATATGAATGGACTTTTCTCAGCCTGGGTCGCGACCTCGGGCTTAACGACCGTCCAGGTGCATTTGACAAATATCTGACCGACAACGTGATAGCATTAAAAGTGCCCAACGGCATCATAGATTCTCGTCCAGCTACGGACTACGACAAGCTCGTCCTAGCTCTAACCGCAGTTGGCGCGGATGTAACTGATTTATCCGGTCTCAACCTTTTCGATTCACTTGCAAGCTTCAAAGAAGTACAGAATCAAGGAATTAATGGCGTAATTTATACACTTTTGGCCCTTGATGCCAAGCAAAACTACGCTCCAAGCAAAAACGCCGATTACACCAAACAGGATTTAATCGACTTTATTCTAGCCCACCAGAAACCAAACGGGGGCTGGACGTTATTTGGTAACGGACCGGACGCCGATATCACCGCGATGACTCTCCAGGCACTAGCACCCTATCAAAGTATGGTGCGGGTGAAAGCGGCTATTGCCAAGGCAGTCTCATTGCTGAGCAACGTTCAAAGTCAATCCGGCGGCTACTACATGGCTGGATCTGCGGTACCCACCGACAACGCCAACTCAGCTGCTCAAGTGATTACTGCTCTCTGCTCGCTGAATATAGATCCAACAAGTGCAGCATTTACGAAAAACGGAGTTAGCGTCCTTGACAATCTACTTAGTTTCTATGTACCGCAATCAGGCTTTAAGTACTTCCTGGAGGACACGCGGCAGAACAATATGGCGACCATTCAATCCTATTATTCCTTAATTTCATATGATCGCTATCTAGCTAGTGCCAACCGTTTTTATCAGATGGATGATCAACAAAATAGTAGTGTTACGCAAACGAATCCTCCAATAACTGACGCGGATGGGCAAGACACGCCAGATCAGACCGAGGACACAACCACTAGTATCAACAAAACCGAGGTAAGCCAACCAGATGCAACCAGTGACGACGACCACCAGACTGAAAAAAATGCGGGCGAAATAAGAAATAATCCGCAAGCTACCACGCTATCAACTACCGATTTCGTCAAACCAATGAGCAAAAACAGTAGTAGTAATAACCACGATGAACAGACTTCAACGGTTAGCTCAAAACAGATTAAGCAGGCAACAACTGGCGGTAATTCAGATGTTACTAGCAAGAACTCTACTAAAGATGATGGCTGGCAGTTTACGGCATCTACTTTTAAAGCTCCTAAAAAAACTACTTCAAGTAAAAGTAAGACGGAGTTAAGTTCTACAGCCACCGGCTTTAGTGTTAACAATGCTATTATACTATCCGCGATATTCATCATCATTATTGGCGTGATTGGCACTACATTCTACGCGATACACAAGAAGGGATCTAACGAGTAAATGGGTTTTAAAATCACACAAAAACACTTTAAAAATTGGGTTTTAATCATACTTAGCTTGATCTTTGTTTTACTTTTAAGTACTGGCTGTCAGAAACCTGAGGTAAAGACAACAGCATTAAAGCAGGAGACAATCCTACGGGGAAAAGGACTAATTTCAAAGGCCAAGATGACCACAATTGTCGGCCAAGACAAGGAGTACCAGTTTAGCGGTTCTTCGCACGGAATACGCTATACCTGGCAATTTGCTGGTAAGCAGGTAAAGAACTCTGTTGCCCAAAAGCTTGGGCTTACCTTGCAGCAAAATGTTCTCCAGAATATCAAACGAGCAGCGAATGACGCCCCTTACGCTCTGGCAATTAACGTGCAGGATTTTGCCCTGGCTGCGCAGCCTACGCTGGCCATTACTATTCCAGAGAAATGGCACGCAAATCATGTCGTGGCGGTGGTCAAGGAGCACAATCAGCTCCATGAATTACCTACCGCTCAAGCAGCAATCAAAACGTCTGCAAAGAAAACAATACTGTCCTTCAAACTAAACATTACCGGGAGAAAAATCTATCTTGTCGCTGGTCAAACAACCAATAAGAAGCTTATCACCCAGAATAAGATTAACGAAACACGGACCAAGCTTGCAGTTATTCAAAAAGAATCGACAAAAAAATCAGGTAAGAAAATAACTTCAGCTAAAGCAAATACTGGACAGCCCACAAAAACGGCAAGTACTAAGAATAGCAACGCAGTGACATCTACCGAAAGTTCATCTACGGAAACGGTACACAAACAGGCCCGACAACAAGTAAAGACGGTCACAATCAGCATTGAATGTGCGACATTAATCGGACATACCGCCGATGTCAAGGAAGCAAAACGTGCATTTGTTCCGCAATCTGGCGTGATTTTAGCACCAACAACGATTAACTTGAACAAAGGCGACAGCGTGTACGATATACTAGTACGTGCAACGAAAAAATATGGTATCCAGATGGAATCCTCGTATACGCCAATCTACAGCTCTTATTATATCGAGGGCATTAACCAACTCTACGAGTTTGATGCTGGCTCACTCTCCGGTTGGATGTACAGCGTAAACGGGTGGTTCCCAAATTATGGCGTTTCCGAGTATACATCACTGAAGAATGGTGACTCTATCTCCTTCAGTTATACTAGAAACGTTGGGCACGATCTTGGTAAATAATTGAGGTAACTACATGGCCAAAGATTCATTCACAAATTGCCACCCACTAGTCAACTTTGCCTACTTCATCTCCGTCTTAGGGTGTAGTATGTTTATTTTGCATCCCTACCTCATCGCGATTTCACTCGTTAGCGCTATCGCATACAGTGCCACCCTGGTCGGCATCCACAAAGTTCTGAAATTCAATCTGATTTTTGCACTGCCAGGACTATTAGTAATCATGGGCATTAACCCCCTCTTCAATCACTTCGGGGTTACACAGCTAGCGCTTTTGCAGAACGGAAATTCTATCACACTTGAGGCAATTGTCTATGGTCTAATTCTCGGGCTAGTACTCGTGACCACCACAAACTGGTTTACCGCAATCAATCACATCTTGACTCGCGACAAGTTCGTCGACGTAGTGGGCCGAGTTCTCCCAAAGGTGGCTCTTCTCCTCGCACTCTCGTTTCGTTTCATCCCTCTTTTCATTAATCAGTTCAAAAAAGTACTGCACACTCAAAACATGATTGGACAGGGTCCCACGACTGCCCGTGGCTTCACAAAAATCAGACGAACTTTGACCATCACGTCTGCCATGTTTAGCTGGACGATGGAGAATGCCATCTACGTCAGTGATGCCATGCAACTTCGGGCCTACGGTACCCACAAACGAAAGCTTTACCTGCCACACAGATTCGATCCCCGCAACTGGTTCATTTTGGCAAGTATCGGCATCCTCACAGCTAGCGTTATCTCAGTGAAGCTGACGGGATTCTTATCAGCCAGCTTTAATCCAGTAATCAACGTGAGCGGTATCACCACGCACAGAAATAGCTTGGTAACAATCTTTGGTATAGCGGCTTTTGCGCTGCTGGCAAACATTCCCCTACTACTGCGTAGCTATGACTTCTTCCTTCATCTGGTGCAGCGTCGACGCAGCTTAAACCTCCAAAAGGACTACATTAATGAATCTTATCGAAGTAAATAATTTTACATTTAGTTATCCAGACCAGCGCCCCATCATTAAGGGGGTCTCCTTCAACGTCGAGCCGGGGAGCTTCAATCTCCTTCTAGGCCTTAATGGTAGTGGTAAAACCACACTAATTCAGCAGCTTACCCCCACATTTAGTCAACATGGTATTTCTACCGGGACAATATCCTTCATGAATCGTCCACTTAGTACAGTTCCTGAGGAGCGAATTGGTTACGTGATGCAGCACCCAGACCATCAGATTGTCACAGACAAGGTCTGGCATGAACTGGCCTTTGGGCTAGAGAACCTGGGGCGACCAAGCGCCGAAATCAGACGTCGCGTCGCCGAAATCGTTAATTTCTTTGGCATGCAGCAGTGGTTTGAACAAGACGTAGCCACGCTATCTGGTGGACAGAAACAACTATTAAACCTTGCCAGCACAGTCATTATGGACCCAACGTTATTAATTCTGGATGAACCAACAGCGCAGCTGGACCCAATTGCCACGGACAACTTCATTCAGATGCTCCATAAAATTAATCACGAGCTTGGCATCACAATCCTCATCACCGAGCATGACGTCTCGCAATTATTGCCGTATACCACCCGAATTCTGGTGCTAGACGCCGGCGAAATCATTGTTGATGAGACAACGCAGGCAGCCATCGCGGCGATTTTCGTCAAGGCACCCTATCTAATCCCGCTTCTTCCAGCCGCGGCCCAAATCGTCCACGCAATATCGCCTACTAGCTCAGAACTACCAATCTCTGTCAGTGCAGGCAAAATTTGGTTAGCTGAGGCCAAAAGACCACAGAAAACCAGCATGATGGTCTTCGACTCAGTCACGGCCAACAAACCGCAGCCACTCATTCGAGCAAAAAATATCTGGTTCGGCTATGACAAGCAACCGGATGTCATCCGAAATCTTAGCCTCACGATTAACGCCGGCGAAACCCTAATGATTTTAGGTGCAAATGGTAGTGGTAAAAGCACCCTAATGAACCTCCTGATGGGCGAATACATTGCATACCGGGGTAAACTCACCATTTCCGGCCACACCCTGAAGTCCAGACAGCAACTACAGCAATATCAAACTGGCATTGGCTACCTACCGCAAGACCCTACCACATTATTCGTCAAAGATAATGTTTTGGACGAGTTAAGGTATGGCTTGCCAGAAAGCAGCGACAGCGAACAGACTATCCTTACGGGCAGCAAATCGTTTAAGCTTGATTCAGTATTGGGTCAAAATCCGTTTGACCTTAGCGGCGGTCAACAACAGGTGCTGGGACTCCTCAAAGTTCTACTAAAAAAACCGCAAATATTATTTCTCGACGAACCCACCAAAGGTCTGGATACGAAAGCAAAAGAGCTGGTGGCCCAAGCGTTGCAAGAACTACGCAGTCACAGTGTGACAATTATTATGATCACCCATGATCTAAACTTTGCTGCGCAAAACGCGGACAAGGTCGGCTTATTTTTCAACGGTACCGTGACCAGTTGTACAGAGCGCCATGATTTTTTTGGTAATAATAATTTCTATACGACCGAGGCCAATCGTATTAGCCGCGACTTTGTTGACAATGCCATCACCGTGCAGGAGGTCATCGAATGGCTCAACCACTAATCAAGGATTTCATCAACCGCTTGTATGACGCAAAGAAAAGCCAATCCCAAGTATCATTGCCTGAACCACAATTTCTAGAGACTCAGGGTATGTCCCATTCGGGCTGGCGACAACGATACCTTTATGAGGCACTAGTTTTGCTCCTTGCACTGATTGCCGTGGCCTTAGGCTCATTTCTCCTGCCTATCAGGCAGGTCCTCCTGCTCAGCTTAATATTAATCTTTATCGCTATGGCCTTCTTCTTAATTATCTTTGAAAAGAGTAATCGTAGTTCGCGAGAGATGACCGTCATTGCCTCGTTGATCGCCATCACCGTGGCTGCCCGAAGCGTATTCTATATGTTGCCGCAATTCAAGCCGGTTGGTGCGCTAGTCATTATCGCTGGCGCAACGCTCGGCCCAGAGGTCGGCTTCATCGTTGGTAGCATGACTATGCTTGTTTCGAATATCTTCTTTAGCCAAGGTCCGTGGACTCCCTGGCAGATGATTGCCTTTGGCATCATTGGTTTCGTCGCCGGGCTACTGGTCCAAACGAATATTTTGCAACAAAAGCGCCTACCACTCGCCATTTTTGGCTTTCTCAGCATATTTATTCTCTACGGCGGTATCATCAATCCCGCCTCCGTATTGATGTTCACCACAGAGCTCAACGCACGCATGCTACTTCTATCCTACGTTTCGGGGGCACCCATGGATCTTGTTCATGCTAGCGCAACCGTCATCTTCATCTGGTTTCTCGCCAAACCGCTTATCAAGAAGTTGAACCGCATCCAAGCAAAGCTCTACTAAATTAATTATTTTGTTTCACGTGGAACCGCAAAACTTGTATATGATAGTGCATGTTTAGAAGATATCGTTTGTGTTTACGCAATTAATAATTGGTGGTATGATAAATATCGTGCTTTTTCGATTTAAAATACGAACGATATCCATTTGGAGGAAACAAATGAACTATATTAAGCAATACTTTGCCTTCGACGAGTTAGAGACCAATTTCCGCCGGGAAACACTCGCTGGTCTAACAACTTTCGTCAGCATGTGCTACATTCTATTCGTCAATCCTAGTGTGCTCGGTGCTTCAGGCATGGATCAAGGCGCCGTTTTCACAGCTACAGCTCTGGCAAGCGCCCTCGGCTCAATTATCATGGGAGTATTCGCGAAATACCCTATCGCAACCGCACCAGCGCTCGGAATTAACGCATTCTTCTCATATACAGTCGTAATTGGGATGGGCGTTAGCTGGCAAACTGCCTTGGCTGCTGTATTCGTGGCTTCATTAATCTTCGTTTTAATTACCATCTTCAAGTTACGAGAGAAAATTATCGACGCTATTCCCGCGAATCTGAAGTATGCAATCTCCGCCGGTATCGGTTTGTTTATCGCATTCTTAGGTCTGCAACAAGGCGGGTTGATTGTCGCCAACAAGTCGACTCTGGTTGGGCTGGGCTCATTCTCAGATTCCGCTACCCTCTTAACCGTCTTCGGTTTGGTCGTAACCTTTATCTTGATGATCAGAAAGGTGCCCGGCGCCATTTTCATCGGCATGGTACTCACCTCTGTTCTTGGAATGCTTATTCGCGTCATTCCAATCCCGACAAAATTAGTCTCGGCGGCACCGAGTCTCGCACCGACATTCGGTCAGGCAATCAAGCATATCGGGGATATCAACACGGTCCAACTAGCTGTGGTTGTGCTCACTTTCCTTCTTGTCACGTTCTTCGATACTGCCGGTACTCTAGTTGGTCTCGCACAACAGGCTGGTTTGATGAAGGACAATAAGATGCCACGTGTCGGTCGGGCACTAGCCGCCGACTCCACCGCCATGGTTGCCGGCGCCGTAATGGGTACCTCGCCCGTTGGTGCTTTTGTGGAATCCTCAGCTGGTATCGCGGTAGGTGGCCGTTCTGGCTTCACCTCAATCGTCACCGGATTTCTGTTCATCCTTGGACTGTTCTTCTCGCCACTATTAAGCGTGGTCACCAACCAGGTCACTGCACCCGCACTAATTATCGTTGGTGTTTTAATGGCTCAGTCACTTGCCAAAATCGAATGGACAAAGCTAGAGATTGCCATTCCCGCATTTCTAATCATCGTTGGTATGCCGCTAACCTACTCGATCTCTGATGGCCTGGCACTAGGAATGATCTCATATCCAATTACGATGCTGGCAGCCAAACGGGGCAAAGAAGTCGGGCCAATGATGTATGTCTTATTCTTCGTCTTCATCGGTTTCATCTGGATTTTAAACGTCAAATAATTTTAAATTTACATATTTGGGACACACTTAAAAAACCAGTCACTGGAGTAACCTCTAGTGACTGGTTTATTTTTTCAACTTGAAAGTCTGTGGGGCAAAGCGGTAAATCAAAAGGGCACCGATTCCGACATACATTACCGTCACTCCAATAATTAGGACCGGGTACTGGTAGGACAGCCAATTATCAGGAATATTCAGTTGCATATAAGCGATGAAGTACAACAACCAGTTTACAAGTGAAAAGAGTGGACTTTTGAGTTCTTTATCAATAGTGAATGGTTGGAGAATATAGTAGACAAACAAATAATGAAATGAGAACAGTGCCGTCAACGCAATCAGCGTCACCAGAAAGAGGAATATTTGAAAAAGTGCAATATTTAATCCTGCAATTCCCATTGCTACAACTACGGCAGCAAATACTGCCAATGTCATGACCATGTTGTACTTAAATGACTGATAGAATCGGTAAAAGAAACTTTTGATCACAACTTGTGGTTGACGGTAGAAGGGGTAAGTCAACATAACACTGTCCAGGTTGGTATAGCTGAGACTCATTACGTCCTTGCCAATTGAGAGAAGATAGAGCCAAAAGAAGAATACCGGTAACAGACCATAAAAGTTTAATCCGGCAGTAAGGCCATTACCGAAGTGAATAATTCCTAACCGCGACAGGGTAAAGTAAATCACGAAAGCGAGTGTAATCGCACCAATCCAAGCAAGTTTAAAGAGAATCTTTTTTCGTAAAATACGACGATAGCGTTTAAACAAGAGGGCATCGATAACCGCAGGGGTACCAAAACTTAATTTTGCTGTCTCAGAAACGGATGTGGTCTCCAACTGCAATTCTTCAGTCATATCTGTACCAGTACGGACATATTCATTCTTACTGTTGGTCGTGATAGATTCGTATAATTGATCATCATAGCGTTTAATCTTGGCCATCGTGGCTTGATTATCCCGGCTGAGCATTCGTTGATTAAGGAATAGCGCTAAGCCAATTAGGAGCAAAGGAATCACCGTAAAATAGCCGCTGGTAAGGACTCGAATGATGGGCTGAAAATCAGGCATAAATTGGACAACCAAGCCTGAACCTATCAAACAAAGCCAACCCAAAACTCCAACGCCTAAAGATTTCACGTTAAACTGCCTAATGCCTTTTTTACCTACCGCTGTCCGCTCCTTTCTCCTAGCACTGATATAGAACACACTAGCAAGCGCCAGCAGATACATCGCCCAATATAGTAGAATTACATTGAGGATTAGGATAAAATTACCCGCAAACATACCAAGGAGTAGGAGTAAGCCGGTGTAAATGGCACCGTTAACAAGTGTACTTAGGACATATTCATCGAAAATTGCAAGGGTATAATCCTGTGCAAATTGGCTCGCAAAACGATAATTATTGGCGCGAACACCACCAAACGTGGTGCCGGAAAGAATCGCATAACCTAAGCCAATTACTATTGCCCAGGAAATAATACTCGTTTGTACGAATTCTACCGCAGTAAAGCGCCGGCCATTAAAATGTACGAAGTAAACCCACACAAATATCGCAACCAACGTTAATATACGGGCCATTATTTTCTTGATGTAACCGTAAATCAAGAGTAAGTTAGCTGTCACAGTTTTAAAATTATGTCCCGAAAAAATATTTAGTGGCAGTTTAGGCCCGATCAAGGGAATTCGGTGGATGTAGTATAAGAAGCGGTTTATTCTCGCTGTTTGAGTGATTATTTGAAGGTAACGGTCAAATCTAAATACTGCAGCAAAGTCAAACATCTGTCTCCACTCCGTTCGCAAGTCTAGCAATCACTTCGTTCTCGAATTCACTCGAGTGAATATCGACGTCGCCGACACCGCTGAATCTCTTCTGATGAAGGAGGACAATTTCATCACTAATATCTTGTGCCAATTGTAAGATATGGGTCGAAAAGATGATAATTGCGTCTGTTTTGTGGTCCGTAATTAGCTTCTTCATCTCGTGTGCAGCAATCACATCAACAGTTGTTAACGGTTCATCCAATAATAAAATTGGTGTATTGAGCACCAACGAGGCAACTAGTTGAATTTTAGTCTTCATGCCTTGTGAGTAATCTTTTAACAACTTATTCCAGTCAACTTCTTCTAGTCCGGCAAGGTTGAGGTAATATTTGGCATCTAGTGAACCCGCTACCCGATTTTTATTGACCTCGAGGAAATAGCTGATAAACTCATATCCGGTCAGAAATAGTGGTAAATTGGGCTCCGTGTGGACATAACTAACGTCCATGGGCGTCAAGTCTCTCGAATCACCATCTTGGACAAGTTCGATAGATCCGCTTTGGTATTGTTCATCTTGAGCAATACAATCAAAAAAGGTGGTTTTACCTGCACCGTTGCGCCCTAGCATACCGTAAATTTTCCCTTGTTCGAAAGTAAAACTCGTATTTTCAAGTACATTCTGTTCATCAAAGCTCTTACTCAGCTGTTCAACTACTAACTTATTCATCTTTCACCTCTTTGAGCTGAGTATATCCTATAAATATTTTCCTGTAAAATTTGTTTTTAAAAGCGTAAAATTGATTTTTATGGGGGAATGTTAGTGATGAATTATCTCAAACAACATTTAGACAATAAAAGCTTGATCCTAATTTTTCGTGGCGTCGTTGTTGGTTTGTTAAGTGGATTAATCGTCGGTTCGTTTAGATGGTTAATCGAAATTTCGCTACGCTTTTGGCAAAAAGGTTTTCGCTTAGCACATACTAATTGGACCATCTTACTTGGAGGGTTAATACTTGTACTAATCATTTCTCTTATCCTAGCCAAATTTCTGCATGACGAGCCACATATCGCCGGTAGCGGTATCCCTGAGGTTGAAATCCAACTACAAGGACAGTTGACACTAAATTGGTGGAGCATTCTTTGGCGGAAGTATGTTGGGGGTGTTTTGGCAATTGGTTCTGGTCTATTTCTAGGGCGTGAGGGACCATCAATCCAGTTAGGTTCATCAATTGGCCAAGGAATCGCTGAGCAAACTAACCTCAATAAAACCAACACCAGAATTCTGATTGCAAGTGGTGCCGCCGGTGGTCTCGCCGCTGCATTTAACGCACCAATTGCTGGAACAATGTTCGTTCTTGAAGAGGTTTTTCATAACTTTTCAGTCCGCGTTTGGCTAAGTTCACTTTCTGCCGCACTAGCAGCAAATTTCGTTACCAGCACAATCTTTGGTTTACAACCGGTTTTGGCCATCAGCCATCAAACTTATTTTCCACTCTCTTCTTATTGGACATTACTTGTGCTAGGCATCTTCCTTGGTTTGTTTGGTCTACTTTACCAGAAGGTCTTGTTGTTAATGCCCCACCTCTATGCCAGAATAAAGTTCATTCCAACTAGCTTGAACGGTTTAGTTCCTTTACTCCTTCTTTTACCTTTAGGCTATTTCGCGCCAGAACTACTTGGCGGAGGTAACAACCTGATCCTTGACTTGAATACCGCTAAAGAAACTACACTATTATTATTTGGCGTTTTCCTCCTACGCTTTGTCTTCTCGATGATTTCATATGGTTCTGGATTACCCGGGGGAATTTTCCTGCCCATCCTGACATTAGGTGCGGTACTGGGAGCGCTGTTTGGTAATATTCTGGTAGTATTACACCTCATTTCGCCAACCATGATACCAAGTTTAATTATCTTTGCCATGGCCGGTTATTTTGCCGGTATTGGTAAAGCACCGTTCACGGCGATTCTACTCATAACGGAGATGGTCGGTAACTTGGCCAACTTGATGCCCCTAGCAATAGTAAGTCTCGTTGCATACATCGTTGTTGATCTATTCAAGGGGGCCCCAATCTATGAATCTTTGGCAGATAAGATGATGCTGCCGACTTCAGCTCAGTTTTCTGGGAAAACTGACCAGCTAACTCTGACCATCGTGCCAGAAAGCCACTTGGTCGGACAACCCGTCAAAACAATTCACTGGCCAAAAAACACCCTATTAATCAAGATTACACGTGGAACAAAAGCACTCATACCAGACGGATCAACAATTTTACGTGCCGGTGACTTTGTAACCTTCGTTGTGCCATACCAACAGCGGCTAACCGTCCGCAAAAAAATAGAGCGAATGTAAAAAAACGTGCAAAAATCTGCACGTTTTTTCTTATGTCTCAGTTACTCAACTATCATTAAGACACAGCCTGATTAACTTTGGCAATCCTTCCCTGTTCAATATAAACACTCAGGATAGCCATATCAGCCGGATTTACCCCACTGATTCTCTCAGCCTGGGCAAGTGTCTCCGGCCTAATTTTCTTAAACTTCTCCCGCGCCTCTGTTGCGAGACCATTGATTGCATCGTAATCAATTTGATCTGGAATCTTCTTAGCTTCCATGCGATGGAGTCGATCAATCTTAATCTGCTCCTTCTTGATGTAGCCCTCATATCTCAATGAAATTTCAATCTGCTCAGATACGTAACGGTCAATTGCAGCCGCCTTCTCCTCACCCAATAGGCTTAGGACGTCTTTATATGAAATATTTGGTCTCTTAAGAAATTCGCTGGCTAACACGCCATCCTTGAGCGGACTTTGATGTAACTTGGCTAGTAACGCATTAACTTTGTCACTTGGCTTGATTCTAACTGTCCGCAATCGTGCTATTTCCCGGGCAATAGCTTCTTTCTTATGGTCAAATTTCGCCTTACGTTCCTCATCGATTAAGCCAAGTGCGTAACCTTTATCGGTTAAGCGTAAATCTGCGTTATCATGACGTAGGACCAACCGATACTCTGCGCGACTAGTCAAAAGTCGGTATGGTTCATTAGTGCCCTTGGTAACCAGATCATCGATAAGCACACCAATATATGCCTCATCACGAGCGAGCGTAAATGTCTCTCCATTTCCTTGAGCACGCAATGCAGCATTGATTCCAGCGACGATTCCTTGACCGGCAGCTTCTTCATAGCCCGATGTACCGTTCATCTGGCCAGCGGTAAACAAGTTTTTAACCGGCTTCGTCTCTAACGTGTGGGTTAACTGCCAAGGCTCGATGATATCATATTCAATCGCATAACCAGGCCGCATCATCTCGGCATTCTCTAGTCCGGCTACAGAATGGATCATCTGCAATTGAACTTCCTCTGGCATAGAGGTTGAGAAATCACCGACATAATATTCCTCAGTATCGCGTCCCTCGGGCTCGAGGAAAAGCTGGTGTCTTGGCTTATCAGCGAAGCGTACGATTTTGTCTTCAATGGATGGACAATAACGTGGCCCCACACCTTCGATAACACCAGAAAACATCGGTGCACGATCGAGGTTATTCCGGATAATATCGTGGGTCCGATCATTAGTGTAAGTCATCCAACAACTCAGTTGATCCTGCAAGTAATCAGCATCAGAGCTCGTAAATGAGAAATGATTTGGTGTCTTATCACCTGGCTGTTCCTCGGTCTTACTGTAATCGATTGTATTCCCGTCAACACGTGGCGGTGTCCCGGTCTTGAAGCGACGCAACTTAAACCCGTTTTTCTCCAAATCCTCCGAAAGTTTGATTGAAGGAATTGAGTTATTAGGACCTGAAGAGTACATCAGCTCACCAATGATAATCTTACCGCGAGAGCTAGTACCAGCCGTTAGCACAACTGCTTTAGCAGTGTATTTAGCACCCGTGTTCGTTATAACGCCGCGACACTCACCATCTTCAATCACTAGTTCATTCACCATCGCCTGTCGCAGTGTGAGGTTAGGTTCATTTTCAATCGTATCCTTCATTAAGCGGTGATAAAGATTTTTGTCTGCTTGGGCACGTAACGCACGCACTGCGGGTCCCTTACCAGTGTTTAACATCCGCATTTGGACGTAAGATGCATCAATGTTCTTCCCCATTTGACCGCCAAGTGCATCAATTTCGCGGACAACAATTCCTTTTGCTGGTCCACCTAAGGATGGATTACAAGGCATGAACGCAACCATGTCCAGATTGATTGTTAACAATAAAGTTTTTTGGCCCATTCTGGCAGCGGCTAATGCGGCTTCTGAGCCGGCATGTCCCGCACCTACCACAATCACATCGTAATCATTGGAGTCATAAGTTCTCAAAATTAGCTATCCTACTTTCCTAAACAAAATTGGCTAAACAGTTGTGTTATCAGCTCATCTGGCGCACTTTCACCAGTAATTTCTCCTAATTTATCCCAACTATTAGTCATATCTATCTGAACCAAATCGATTGGCATGCCAACCTCTATCCCGCGAATGACCTCATTCAAGGAGTTCTTGGCTTGTTGCAACAGACCAACCTGACGCGAGTTCGTCACCATCACCGTGTTGTTTGAATCTTCAATTCCCTCAAAAAAGAGGTCGGCAATCTGTTGTTCAACGGCATCTAGTCCCGTCTGCAATTTGACACTCGTGGCAACTACATTCTCTATCCCGAACTCATCCTTTAGGTACTCGGGTGTGAGCTGTCGTTCTATGTCCATTTTGTTCAGAATAACGATTCGTTTCTTATCCTTGGTTAACGCCAGCAAGTTATGATCTTCCGTAGTTAAATTCTCTGAGCCATCGAGCAACAACAGGATAAGATCCGCCTGTGTAATGGCCTTTTTAGAACGTTCAACACCAATCTGTTCCACAATGTCATCCGTATCATGAATTCCTGCCGTGTCCACCAGCTTAAGCGGTACACCATTGATACTGACGTATTCCTCTACTGTATCACGCGTGGTTCCTGGGATATTGGTCACGATGGCCTTCTCTTCTTTAGTAAGATAATTTAGAAGCGATGATTTCCCAACGTTTGGCCGACCAACGATAGCTGTGGCAAGCCCCTGCCGCATGATTTTGCCTTGTTTAGCCGTCTTCAATAGCTCGTCAATCTGTGTTGACACCAATTTGGCCTTCTCAAGTAGCATCTTCGTGGTTAGCTCGTCTGTGTCGTATTCAGGATAGTCGATATTCACTTCCACATTGGCTAAAACATTCAGAATTTCCTGCCGTAACCGTTTAATGAGATTGGTCAAACTACCATCCAGTTGATCAACCGCAACCTGCATTGCCCTATCGGTCTTTGCTCGAATCAGATCCATTACAGATTCTGCCTGAGTTAAGTCAATTCTGCCATTCAAAAACGCACGCTTCGTGAACTCACCGGGCTCTGCCATTCGAGCACCGTAACCGAGTAACATCTGTAATATCTTATTTGTGGCGACAATTCCCCCATGACAGTTGATCTCAATGATGTCCTCTCTGGTGAATGTCTTTGGTGCACGCATTACGCTCACCATAACCTCATCGATTAAATTACTGTTCTCTGGATCAATAAAATGCCCGTAGTTAATAGTGTGGCTTTCGACATGTTCTAAGTCTTGACCTTTAAAGAAGTGATTGGCAATCGTAACCGCATCTTCACCCGATAGGCGCACAATGGAGATTGCACCCTCGCCCATTGGTGTTGAAATGGCTGCAATCGTATCATATTCAGTAAGTGTCGGCATCTGATAAACTCCTTTAGCAAATAAAAAAAGTGCCTTTAATTCCTATTTACACCGAAATAAGGTCTAAATAGAAAAAGCACTTTGACTACTTCATCATTTAATTTCTTTGAATAATATAATGGCATTATGCCAATTTGTCAATTCTAACGTTTCTTCGCCCGCTTATACGCGCGTCTGATTTGCCGTTTTCTCTCACGTTCCTCTTCCAATTTGGCGTTCATTTCTTGCCGATACTTGAATGGGTTTTGGAGCACGAATGTTTGTGCTACTTGGAAGGCGTTTGAAATTACCCAGTAGAGCGAGATGGCCGTTGGGAAAGTAATTGCTGGAATTGCAATCATCAAAGGTGCAAAGTAGGTCATTCCTTTTGTAACGGCTGTTTGGGCCGACTTTGGGGTACTCATCTGGCTGATATACGAACTAGCAAAAGTAAATACAGCAGCTAAAATTGGCATTAGGAAGTATGGATCTGCCTTACCTAACTCCATCCAGAGGAAATGGCCGGTTTGGAGTTCTGGTGTCCTGAAGATTGTCTGATACAGCGCAAACATGACAGGCAATTGAAGTAGCATTGGTAAACAGCCAGCAACCGGATTAACACCAGCTTCTGAGTATAACTTCTGTGTCTCTGCCTGCAGTTTTCTTTGCGTCTCCGCATCCTTCTCAGAATACTTCTTCTTCAGTTCCTCGATTGCGGGCGCCATATCTTGGGTTTTCTTCATGTTCTTAATGGACATTGCATTTAATGGCAATAGAACAACACGCACAATAATTGTAAAGATGACAATTGCCCAACCATATGAATTATTTACAAGTTGCGCAATCCAGAGCAAGAAGCTCGACATGTTATACAGGATATACTTATCCCAAAAACTACTACTGTTCGGATCGATTGGTCCATTAGTAGTAGAACAGCCAGTAAGAACTAATGCCAGTGCAACAATTGCTGCAAGCCCAACAAAGCGTTTTAAATTACGTTTAGTGAGAATCTTTTTCACTGATATTTTCCTCTTTATTTTCTTCCGGAAGAATTTTAGCCAACTTAAGTACATGTAGCAAATTTTGTCGTACCTGCTTCATATCATAATCACGAATGGAGGCGCGTGCAATAACTAAAAAATCTAATTCGGCAGGTATCTCGTCAATGACCTCGGTTAAAGTCGCTCTAATATAGCGTTTCAAGCGATTTCTCAGTACGGCAGTATGGCCAACTTTTTTTCCGACGGAAATGCCCACTCTAAAATGTGCTTGACCCGGTTTTTTAAGTTGGTAAATCACAAACCCCCGGTTTGCGACAGAATTCTTCTGGTCAAAAACTTTTTGAAAATCCAGCTCGGATTTAACACGGTATGATTTTTTCAACAGATTCAGTCCAATTCATATAAAAAAACCACTGAAGTCAGTGGCCTAAGCAGATAATACTTTTCTACCCTTACGACGGCGACGAGCTAATACTCTACGGCCGTTCTTTGTGCTCATCCGTTTCATGAAACCATGGACACGTTCACGATGGCGTTTCTTTGGTTGATAAGTTCTCTTTGTGGTCATCTTTTTGCACCTCCTGTTTAACTGAGTGCTTTCAAAGCTGATCCACTTAATATAGCGTGGCCACCTGAAGCACAATTGCCTGATAATAATATCATATCTACAGAGAAAAGACAAAATAAATTTGCAGAATTTTTCCACGTGTGGATAACTTTTTATTTATTTTAGCACTTTTTGCGTAAAACACAGGTTAATTTACAGGTTTATCCACAATTAACAGCGTGTATATATCTTTTTACACACACTGTGTATAAAGTATTTTAAATTATTCTCATCCTCCGCTACAACAACTTTTGTTTTCCACAAGAGTCTGCCAATAACTTTACTTTTTTGCAAAAAAATTTTGTTAATTGTGACTTATGCATATTTTTTTCCACAAGCCTGTGTACTTGTTGTTTTTTTTATTCACTTGTGGAAAACTATCGGTCAAACTGCTAAAATTAAGCTTGTGCATAAATAGAATGAACAGGCGGGGACCAAATTTGTTTGATTTAGTGAAATTCTGGCAATACTTTAATGATGAAATGCAAAAACGTTACAGTGAAGTTGCTTATAACGCCTGGTTTAAGAACACGCGCGCCATCACATTTAATCGGGACACAAATGAATTGCTGATTTCAGTGGAGACACCTGTTAGCAAAGGATATTGGGAGAAGAATCTTGCCAGCGTACTCATTCAAGAGGCGTATGCATATGCGTCACTCGAAATAGTACCCGTATTTAAAGTTAATGCAGCAGAATCAGGAACTGCGAAGATGATCGCCCCTGAACAAAACGATGACGGGATTGTGATTCAAAGAAGCGTCCAGACACCAAATGAATTTGCGCGTGACTTGAAACTAAATAGTAAATATACTTTCGATACTTTCGTTCAAGGTGAAGGAAATAAGTTAGCAGCAGGAGCTGCTTTGGCAGTCGCTGATAACCCTGGTAGTTTTTATAACCCACTCTTTATTTTTGGTGGAGTAGGGCTAGGTAAAACCCACTTGATGCAGGCAATTGGCCACCAAATGCTTGCTAATGATCCAGCAGCTAAGGTGGTTTATATTCAAAGCGAGACTTTCGTAAATGATTTCATCAACTCAATCAAGAATAAAACTCAGGATAAATTTCGCCATAAATATCGTGAATGCGATTTGCTACTAGTTGATGATATTCAATTTTTTGCCAGTAAGGAGGGGATTCAAGAGGAATTCTTCCATACTTTTGAAACTCTCTACAATGATCAAAAACAGATTGTGATGACTAGTGATCGACTACCAAACGAGATTCCGAGCCTCTCTGAACGGCTTGTTTCTAGATTCGCCTGGGGCCTTCAGGTAGAAATTACACCACCAGACTTAGAGACACGAATTGCTATTCTCCGTAAAAAGGCGGATGGAGAGCGACTCGAGATAGATGATCAAACCCTCGATTACATCGCAAGTCAAATAGACACGAATATTAGAAACCTCGAGGGCGCACTAGTCAAAGTACAGGCCCATGCTACAATAAAACGTGAGGATATCAATATTGACCTTGCTAAAGAAGCCCTCAGGAATTTACGAATAGTCCAAAAGAATAGAGGGCTTGAAATTTCGAAGATTCAAGAAGTTGTTGCTAATTATTTCCAAACCTCTGTAAACGAATTGAAGGGGAAAAAGCGTGTCAAGTCGATTGTAGTTCCCCGGCAGGTAGCGATGTACCTCACACGCGAACTAACTGATTTCTCACTTCCTAAGATTGGTCAGGAGTTTGGTGGTAAGGATCACACTACGGTAATGCACGCATATGATAAGATTCAAAAGGCAATTCAAACGGATGTGGAATTGAAAGGATCAGTTGCTGATTTACGCCAAATGCTCGATCGCTAGTTGTGGATAAGTTCAACTACTTTTCCACAGGTTATAAACAAGCACTTTCCTGTTTCCTTGTGTTATTTTCGACTTATGAACAAAATTAACAGGACCTACTACTATTACTACTTAAATAATATATAATTAATATAAACAAAGACACTGGAGGTCATTATGAAATTCGTTATCAACCGTAATTTATTTTTAGAAAATTTGAATAATGTGATGCGGGCAATTTCTTCTAGAACAACTATTCCAATATTAACGGGTATTAAACTGGATTTGTCAGAAGAAGAGCTAGTATTAACTGGTAGCGACACGGACATCTCTATCCAAATTAAGTTAGCAGCAAGCGAAGATTTACAAATTAGCACTACAGGATCAATTGTATTACCAGCCAGATTCTTTAGCGAGATTGTTAAAAAATTACCAGGTAAAGATTTTTCTTTTGAAGTTACTGAGAATTTCCAGACCCTGATTAAATCTGAGAATGCAGAATTTACGATTAACGGCTTAGATGCGAATAATTATCCGCGTTTACCAGAAGTTCAAAATGACGATAGCTTCACACTAGACAGTAAAGTTATTAGTGAACTGATTAATCAGACGACTTTTGCGGTCGCAATTCAGGAAAGTCGGCCAATTCTGACAGGTGTCCATTTCGCGTTTGCAGCAGGTAAACTTAAAGCTGTGGCTACTGACAGCCATCGCCTTGCTCAGAGAGAAATTGAATTAACCGATGGTCCAACAGGTGAGATGAACCTAATTATTCCTGGCAAAAGCCTAACAGAGCTATCCAGAATTATTGGTGAGACAAGCACAAAGATTAGTGTTAAATCTAGTGAAAATCAGATTCTGTTCGTAATTGGCAATATCTCGTTTTATTCACGTCTGCTAGAGGGTCATTATCCTGACACCGACCGTTTACTACCTGAAACATCAACCACTGATGTGACGTTTGATATTGCTACTTTATCTAGCTCGCTTGATAGAGCAAGTCTTCTGACACACGAAAGTAGAAATAACGTTGTGAAACTATCGATTAATCCACTGAATAATACGGTGGTAATCAAGGGTAATTCTCCTGAAATTGGTAACGTTGAGGAAGAGATTGCAGCTAAAGCCATGAGCGGGGATGAGCTAGAAATCTCATTTAACCCGGATTATCTTCGTGATGCCCTGCGTGCATCAATTACAGATCAAGTGTTGATGAAGTTTACACAGCCATTACGACCATTTACGGTGGTTCCTAATCAAGCTGATTTAAAATTTGTGCAGTTAATTACCCCAGTTAGAACGTTTTAATTAATATTTAGCTCTATTTCAGCCAAAAAGCCCTCGAAAAATTGGGGGCTTTTTATTATTATCGAATTTATTGTGTTTTTAGCGTTTTTTACCTCAAGTGGTGTAGGAATATTAACTTAGCTTAAAAGCGTTAAAAATAAGCAAAATATTTGATTTGATTTGTTATTCTTTCCTAAAAACGCTATAATTAAGTAGATTAAGTGGCATCGAAGGGGGCGGTTTTAATTACCAATTTTAAATTGAAGGGTGACTATATCACTCTGGCACAATTTTTAAAAGAACTAACGTATATTTCGTCTGGGGGACAAGCTAAATGGTTTCTCGCTGAGAATACCGTATACGTCAACGGCGAGAGTGAACAACGACGGGGCAAGAAACTGCACTCAGGTGACCAGGTAAAAATTGGCCAGGATGAATTTATGATTCAAGGATTGTTGGTAGATTAATGTATCTCTCGAAATTTTCACTTGAATTTTACCGTAATTACCCCAGCCTAGATGTTGATTTTTCGCGAGATGTAAATATCTTCTTGGGTCAGAATGCGCAGGGTAAGACTAATCTACTGGAGTCAATCTATTTTTTGGGATTAACGAGATCGCATAGAACCAGTAATGATAAGGAACTAATTGAATTTGACGCAGATTTTGCACGTATCAAGGGTCATCTGCATCAGAGTCAAATTGAACTTGATTTAGAGGTCAGGGTTACACCTAAAGGGAAAATAGCGTATATCAACCATTTGGAGCAGGCTAAGCTTTCAAACTATATCGGAAAGATGACTGCTATTTTATTTTCTCCGGAAGATTTAAATCTAATAAAGGGTTCGCCAGCGATTAGACGGCGTTTTATGGATTTGGAGTTTGGTCAAATTAGTGCTGAATATTTGTATTTTATTAGCCAGTATCGGCAAGTTCTGAAGCAGAAGAACAATTATTTGAAACAGCTTGCACTGAATAAAACAAAGGATTTAGTCTTCCTAGAAGTTTTATCCGATCAATTAGCTGGCTTAGGTGCTGAGATAGTTCATTATAGAATTAAATTAATCAATGAATTGAATACTAGGTCAAAGCTTGCTCATGAGCAGATAAGTGGAACAAAGGAAGAACTAGAACTAAAATATTCGGCCACTGGTATCGAAGTTGATGAATCAATGAGCGTCGAGAATTTATACCAGAACCTGCTTAGTGCTTATGAAACTAATCAGAGTAAGGAAATTAAGTCGGGTACAACATTGGTAGGACCCCACCGTGATGACCTGATCTTCTCCATCAATCAGCAAAATGCCCACTTATACGGTTCTCAGGGACAACAGAGAACCGTTGTCCTAAGTATTAAGCTCGCAGAAGTGCAATTAATTCATCAAATTACAGGAGAATATCCGATTCTGTTGTTGGATGATGTAATGTCAGAACTCGATGTGACTAGGCAAACCGCACTTCTAAATTACATTCATGGTAAAACACAGACTTTTATTACAACCACAGATTTAGCGGGCATTTCCTGGGAAATAATTCAAAAACCAAAAATTTTTAAGATAGCAAATGGTGTTTTAGCACCGTTTGAAAGCTAAGGAGTTTTATATGACTGAAGAAAATAATAAAAACGTTCTCGATGATATTGAACTGTTTGAAAAAGAAGCAGATAAGTATGATGCCAGTCAAATTCAAGTCCTCGAAGGGCTAGAAGCTGTCCGTAAGCGTCCTGGTATGTACATTGGCTCAACGAGCAGTCAAGGTCTCCATCATTTAGTATGGGAGATCATCGATAATGGGATTGATGAAGCACTCGCGGGTTTTGCTAGCGAAATCAACATCGAGATTGAGCCCGATAATAGTGTCACCGTTCGTGATGACGGACGTGGTATTCCTGTTGGTATCCAGAAAAAGACTGGTCGGCCTGCTCTCGAGACAGTTTTCACTATTTTGCATGCCGGTGGTAAGTTTGGCGGTGGCGGATATAAAGTTTCCGGTGGACTACATGGTGTAGGTGCTTCTGTAGTTAATGCACTCTCTGTTGAACTAGACGCAACTGTGACGCATGATGGCAAGAAATACTACATTGATTTCGAACACGGCAGAGTGCGGACTGAGATGAAGGTCGTAGGCGATGCGCCGGAAACGGAGCATGGCACGCTTGTGCACTTCCTCCCAGATCCTGATATTTTTACCGAGACGACAATCTTTGACGATAAAGTTTTGAAGACCAGAATTAGAGAATTAGCATTCCTTAACAAAGGCCTTAAGTTAACATTTACGGATAAACGTGCTGATACGGCCGAAAAGGTTGAGTATCACTATGAGGGTGGTATTCAGAGTTATGTTAGCTTCCTGAACAAGAACAAGGAACCACTTTTTGAGGAACCCATCTATGTAGAGGGTTCATTCGAAGGGATTAATGTCGAAGTAGCACTACAATACACGACTGGCTATCATTCCGAACTGATGACATTTGCTAATAACATTCACACGTATGAGGGTGGTACTCATGAAGCTGGCTTTAAAGCTGCTTTGACGCGTGTTATTAATGATTATGCTAAGAAGAGCGGCATCCTAAAGGAAAACGATGAGAAGCTTTCCGGTGACGATATTCGTGAAGGTTTAACTGCTGTTGTCTCAATCAAGCATCCGGATCCCCAGTTTGAGGGACAAACAAAGACTAAGCTCGGCAATTCAGACGCTAGGACCGCAACTGATCGGACCTTCTCTGATATTTTCATGAAATTCCTGATGGAAAATCCTACAGTGGCGCGGCAAATCGTCGAAAAGGGGCAACTTGCTGCTCGTGTTCGTGCTGCAGCAAAACGCGCACGTGAGGTTACCAGAAAGAAATCTGGCCTGGAGATTAGTAATTTACCAGGTAAGCTGGCTGATAACTCAAGTAAAGATCCTGAAATTTCTGAATTATTCATCGTTGAGGGTGACTCTGCCGGTGGTTCAGCCAAACAAGGACGCTCACGTTTGACGCAAGCTATTCTCCCAATCAGGGGTAAGATCTTGAATGTTGAGAAAGCCAGCATGGAGAAAATTCTGGCTAACGAAGAAATTAGGACGTTGTTCACTGCCTTGGGCACTGGTTTTGGTTCGGATTTTGATGTCTCTAAAGCAAGATATCATAAATTAATTATCATGACCGATGCCGATGTCGATGGTGCGCATATTAGAACGCTCTTGCTTACGTTATTCTACCGCTACATGCGGCCAATGATTGAAGCAGGATACGTCTATATCGCTAAGCCACCTCTGTATCAAGTAAGGCAGGGTAAATTAATTAAGTATATCGATTCTGATGAAGAACTAGACAGTTTCCTCGGAACTTTGCAACCAAGTCCTAAACCCGTTATTCAACGGTATAAGGGTCTTGGAGAAATGGATGCCGAACAGCTGTGGGAAACAACTATGAATCCTGAACACAGGCGATTAGATAGAGTTGACCCCACAGATGCGATTGAAGCTGACGAAGTATTCTCAATGCTGATGGGGGATCAAGTGGAACCACGGCGTGAATTTATTGAACAGAATGCGAAATTTGTTGAAAATATCGATGTTTAATGAGGTGAGTTAATGGATAATCTAAATGATCGTCGGATAGAGAACGTTAATCTGTCTGAGACGATGCGAACTTCCTTTCTTGACTATGCCATGAGTGTTATTGTCGCCCGGGCTCTGCCAGATGTTCGCGATGGATTGAAACCCGTGCAAAGACGTATTTTGTACGGAATGAATGAATTAGGAATTACGCCAGACAAGCCATACAAGAAGTCGGCCAGAATTGTCGGTGATGTGATGGGTAAGTATCACCCACATGGTGATTCTGCCATCTATGAAGCTATGGTGCGGATGGCACAGCCATTTAGCTACCGTAATATGCTGGTGGATGGCCACGGTAACTTTGGCTCAGTTGACGGTGATGGTGCTGCAGCCATGCGTTATACCGAAGCCCGGATGAGTAAAATTGCGGTTGAAATGCTCCGTGATATTAACAAAGATACGATTGATTACGTCGATAATTATGACGGATCTGAAAAGGAACCCGCTGTTTTGCCAGCCAGGTTCCCGAACCTCTTGGTTAATGGCGCAACTGGAATTGCGGTCGGAATGACCACCAATATTCCCCCACATAATCTTGTCGAGGTAATCAGTGCTATCCACATCATGATGGATAATCCTGATGCTAGTTTGGCTGAATTGATGGAAGTCCTTCCCGGACCAGATTTCCCGACTGGTGGTATTGTCATGGGTAAGTCCGGTATTAGGAGAGCTTACGAGACTGGCAAGGGTACGATTACCTTGCGTGCTAAAACTGAAGTTCAGGTTGAGAAGAATGGTCGAGAACGGATTATCGTTACCGAACTACCTTACATGGTCAATAAAGCACGTTTGGTTGAGAAAATTGCTGACTTGGCACGTGATAAGCGTCTTGACGGAATCGTCGATTTAAACGATGAATCTGATCGACAGGGAATGCGTATTGTAATCGATATCCGCCGTGATGCCAGTGCTAACGTTGTTTTGAATAATCTCTTCAAGGAAACACAGTTACAGACCAACTTTGGCTTCAACATGGTGGCTATCGTTGATGGTGCACCAAAGTTCTTGAGCCTGAAAGAAATCCTACAATACTACCTCAAACATCAAGAAGAGGTAATCACAAGGAGAACAAGGTTCGAATTAGCGAAGGCTGAGGCTCGAGCACACATTCTTGAAGGTTTGCGAATTGCGCTGGACCATATTGACGAAATTATTCGCATTATCAGAAGCTCTAAGACGGCTGAAGTGGCAAAGGAACAGTTGATTACGAATTATCAGCTGTCAGACAAGCAATCACAGGCCATTCTTGATATGCGTTTGGTTCGTTTAACCGGACTAGAACGTGACAAGATTGAGAATGAGTATAATGCGCTGATTGAGCAAATTACCGATTTTAAAGATATCCTGGCACATACAGAGCGTGTCGACAAAATCATTTATGATGAATTGCTTGAAATTCAAAGTAAATTTGGCGATGACAGAAGAACTGAATTACGTGTCGGAGAAGTGCTGAGCATCGAGGATGAGGACCTAATTGAGCGCGAAGATGTGCTGCTTACGTTGACTCATAACGGCTACATCAAGCGACTTCCTGTGGATGAGTTCAAAGTCCAGAACCGAGGTGGCCGTGGTATTCAGGGAATGGGTGTCCATGATGAAGATTTCATCGAGCATCTAATCTTCAGTTCTACACATGACTACTTACTCTTCTTTACCAACACAGGTAAGGTTTACAGTAAGAAGGCCTATGAAATTCCGGAATTTGGTCGTTCTGCCAAAGGAATTCCAATCATCAATCTATTGAACGTAGAGAAGGGTGAGCAGGTTCAGGCGGTAATCAATATTTCTGATACGAATACTGATAAATACCTGTTCTTCGTGACGAAATTGGGTACCGTTAAACGAACAGAGGTTGCTGAGTTCACAAACATCAGAAAGAGTGGCCTACGCGCCTTAACCCTTAAAGAGGACGATGAACTAAGTAATGTTATTCCGACTGATGGTAATCAGATTATCTTTATTGGGACACATCACGGCTACGCCGTTACGTTTAAAGAAACCGATATTCGTTCGATGGGTCGCACGGCTTCTGGTGTACGTGGTATTCGGTTACGTGATAATGATTACGTGGTTGGTTCAGAAGTATTACGGCCTGACTCAGAGGTGCTTGTAATCTCTGAAAACGGTTATGGGAAACGTACACCAAGTTCCGAGTATCCAGTTAAGGGTCGGGGCGGAAAAGGAATTAAGACAGCAAATATCACCGAAAAGAATGGTCCGTTGGCTGGAATTACAATTGTTGACGGGACGGAAGACTTGATGTTGATTACCGATGCCGGCGTGCTGATTCGTTTCAAGGTGGCAAACGTTTCTCAAACAGGACGTGCAACACTCGGTGTTAGACTAATTAGAGTGGATGATGGCACTAAGGTTGCCGGAATGACCAAGGTACCAGAAGACGATGAAGAAGCAGAGGTGGAAGTGGCTGATTCGCTTGATACTACCGTGGAAGATACTGCTACCACAACAGATGAATCTGTTTCTGAATCGGATGATTCTGAGAATATTTAATTTTAAAAAAGGAATAACCATACTTTTGCGTAGTTTATAATGAGCATTAGCTCGGATCGCGTGTAAAAGTTATGGTTTTTTTTTATTAGGTGTGTTAGAATTATGCACTGTGAGTAATTAGGCGGTTTTTTATATCGTCCTGCAAGCAATTGTAGTTTACTCCTTGCTCTTCTAATAGAGCCAATAGTCCAAAAGGAGGTGTCTAGTCATGGCAGAAACTAAGTACGAAATTACATATATCATCAAGCCAGATCTTGATGAAGAAAGTAAGAAAACTTTGATCGACCGTTTTGATAAGGTTTTAACTGATCAAGGTGCAACAATAGTTGAGTCTAAAGACTGGGGCAAGAAGCGTTTTGCATATGAAATTAACAAATTCCGCGAAGGTACATACCATATCGTAGTTGTTACTTCAGAAAACGCTGATGCCGTGAACGAATTTGATCGTTTGTCAAAGATTGACGGATCAATTCTACGTTCAATGATCGTCAAATTAGAAGCTTAATTGTAAATTAGGGAAAAGGAGATATTAAGTATGATTAATAGAGTTGTACTTGTTGGTCGTCTTACACGTGATCCTGATTTACGAACTACAGGTAGCGGCGTTTCTGTCGCAACCTTCACTCTTGCAGTAAACAGACAGTTTACGAATGCGCAAGGTGAGAGAGAGGCAGATTTCGTTAACTGTGTTATCTGGCGTAAGTCCGCAGAGAACTTCTCGAACTTTACCAGAAAAGGCTCATTAGTTGGTGTTGAAGGACGAATTCAAACGCGTTCTTACGATAACAACGAGGGTCAGAGAGTTTACGTTACTGAAGTTGTTGTAGATAACTTCTCACTCCTTGAGTCGCGATCTCAAACTGAGTCACGTCGAAGTGGTGAAAATAACTTCAACGGTAACAGTAATCAATCATTTGGAAATAACGGATTTAATAATCAAGGTCAAACTCCTACAAATTCTGCACCAAAGGCTGATGATAGTAAACCTATCGATCCTTTTGCAGATTCTGGTAGTACGATTGACATTTCGGATGATGATTTACCATTTTAATTAAGAAAGGAATGTGATAGTCATGGCTCAACAAAGAAGAGGCGGTGGCCGTCGTCGCCGTAAGGTTGACTTCATCGCTGCTAACCACATCGAATACATCGATTATAAAGACACAGATTTGTTGAAACGTTTTATCTCAGAACGAGGTAAAATTTTACCACGTCGTGTTACTGGCACATCAGCAAAGAATCAACGTAAGTTGACAATTGCAATCAAACGTGCACGTATTATGGCATTGCTACCATTCGTCGCTGAAGACTAATGGTCGTTAAAACCCCTGACATTGTTGGGGGTTTTTGTTTTACCATAATTGACAACTAGCTGAAAACCAGATATTCTGCTGAGTATAAGCTGAAAATAGCGAGGAAGTAGCTCAACATGGGTAAAGAAATTATTGATGAATCAACTATCAAGAGAACCATTACCAGAATTACATATGAAATTATTGAACAGACCAAAGTGCTTGATGATGTTATCTTAGTCGGGATTAAGACCAGGGGTATTTACTTAGCTAGAAGAATCGCGCAACGAATCAGTGAGCTGGAATCAGTGAGCGTCCCCGTGGGTGAGCTCGATATCAAGCTTTATCGGGATGATGTGCATGTGCCCGACAATCACCGCTTGCCCGACGTGAATGGCAGCAGTATTAAAAGCACAATTACCGATAAACATGTTATTCTGGTTGATGATGTCATCTTCACAGGAAGAACCATTCGTGCAGCACTTGATGCCTTGATGGATCTTGGCCGGCCAAAGAAGATTAGTCTCGCTGTCCTAGTGGATCGCGGTCACAGAGAGCTGCCTATTCGAGCAGATTTTGTGGGCAAAAATATTCCCACATCCTTGACGGAACAGATTCAGGTCGAGCTATCTGAGGTAGATGGGACTGATAGGGTCTCGATTTTAAAAATAGCGCAATAATTGATTCACGTGAAACATTTTGACGGCTGGGACCGTCTTTTTTTAATCTGAATTAACATGCTATTGTATGGTAAAATCAGTATTGGTATCAGCGTTTTTATTTAGAGAAGGACATGGGATAAATTGAAGAATTTCTTTAAGAATATCGAACTACCATCTTTCATCAAAGATTCGAGATTGATTGTTTCAACAATTACTATTCTGGTACTTTCTTTAGTGGGCTCCATTATTGGATTTATCATTAGCCCGTTGTACGGAATAGCTATGTTACTGCTATTTATCCTCATTGCGGTCACGATTTTCTTTGCGGCGTATATTCTATCGCAGAATGCCACGGACTTCGTCTCCAACTTGAGTTATCGGATTAAGCGCGGTGAACAGGAAGCATTGATCAAGATGCCAATTGGAATCTTGCTGTTTGATGAGGATAATCAGGTTCAATGGGTAAATCCTTACCTGCAGCTCTATCTCAGCAATAAAGATGTCATTGGTAGAAAAATAGAGTCCGTTGATGATGAATTAGCGAAGTTAATGGACAAGGCGCTTCATAGTAATACTTCAGCAAATCAAGTTGTCCGTTGGGGTAAACGCCAATTTGAGATGAGTGTGCAGGAGGATTTGGGTGTTCTATATCTTCTTGATGTTACACGCTATGCACTCATCGAGGAACGCTATAATGCGGAGCGAATTGCTATCGGTCAAATATTCCTAGATAACTATGATGAACTCTCACAGTCGATGGATGACCAGGCAATAAGTGCGATGAATTCGTACGTTACAGGTACACTGAGCGATTGGGCAAAACAGTATGAGATGTATTTAAAGCGGATAGATGATGATCATTTCATTATTCTGGCCCACGCGCAGAATTTGGCAAAAGTTGAGAAAGATAATTTCTCTATTTTGGACAAAATTCGTAATGATACATCGAAACAAAACTATCCCGTCACACTTTCTGCAGGTTTCTCATTTGGTGAGACTAGCCTGAATGAATTAGCTACACAAGCCCAACGAAATCTTGACTTGGCCCTTGGTTGTGGTGGTGATCAGGTTGTTGTTAAAGAGCACGATAAGGATGCACGTTTCTACGGGGGCAAGTCCAATCCAATGGAAAAGCGGACTCGTGTGCGTGCTAGAATGGTTAGTCAGGCTCTTCAAGAACTTTTTAAAGATGTAGACCATGTGTTTGTTGTCGGCCATAAGTCACCAGACTTAGATTCTATTGGTGCAGCCCTCGGAATTACCCAGATTGCTAAGATGAATAAGAAGGACGCGCACGTCGTCTTGAATCAGGACCAAGTTAATTATGATGTTAAGCGGCTGATTGACGGGATTCATGCTAGCGATAAGGACGAACAAAAGGTATTCATTAATTCTAATCAGGTTCTAGACCTAGCTACTGACAAGTCACTACTTGTAATGGTGGACCACTCGAAACAAAGTATTACTTACAATAAGGATCTCTATGATAGACTACAAAACAGGGTTGTGATTATCGATCATCATCGGCGTGGCGAAGAATTTCCAGAGAACCCGATTTTGGTTTACATTGAGCCGTACGCTTCGTCAACCTGTGAGCTGGTGACCGAAATGCTTGAATATCAGCCAAAGGGTAACAGTAGCTTGACTAAGCTTGAAGCGTCAGCAATGCTGGCCGGTATTACGGTTGATACCAAGGCGTTCTCTTTGAGAACGGGTACCAGAACATTTGATGCTGCGAGTTATCTACGTTCAGTTGGTGCAGATAATGCTATTGTGCAGTCGCTATTGAAGGAAGATCTAAATAGCTTTATCCAGCGAAATCACCTTATTTCGAGTATCGAAATGATTCAGCCAAATATTGCACTTTTGGTTGGTGAGGAGGACAAAAGTTACGACCCAATTATTGCGGCTCAGGCTGCAGATACGGCGTTGTCACTTGAGCATATTGATGCTTCATTTGTCATCACGCATCGCAATAAGGAGACTATTGGTATATCGGCTCGTTCCCTTGGCAAAATCAATGTTCAGGTAATTATGGAACGCTTGGGTGGTGGGGGACATTTATCAAATGCTGCTACACAGCTTAAGTTCGTCACAGTTGACCAGGCGAGATCAAAATTACTCGCTTCAATTAACTATACAGAAGATGAAGAAGAGTAACTGAGGAGGAAACAAGATGGAAGTAATTTTTATTAAAGACCTACGTGGCAAAGGAAAACGCGGTGAAGTTAAGAACGTGCCCGATGGTTATGCAAATAATTTCTTAATTAAAAACGGCTATGCTAAAGAGGCCACAGTTCAGGCAAAGAGAGAGCTTGCCGGCAAACAAAAGGCTGAGCAAAAAGCGTATGAAGAAGAGAAACAAGAAGCGATTAAATTGAAGTCCTTCCTGGAAGACGATAAGACAGTGGTTCAAATTAAGTCAAAGGCTGGCGAAGATACTAGGCTGTTCGGTTCCGTGCCAAGTAAGCAAATTACTGAAGCATTGCAACAACAATTCGATGTTAAAATTGATAAGCGGAAGCTCAATTTACCGGAGCCGATTCGAACACTAGGATACACAAATGTGCCAGTCAAGCTATTTCCAGGTGTAGAAGCAAAAATCAGAGTTCACATTACTGCGCAATAATGCGTAGTTTTTAATTTTAGTAGGTTTAAAAAATGGATAATATTGTTAATTCAAATGTTCCACGAGATATTGAAGCAGAGAAATCAGTTTTAGGTGCTATTTTTCTGCGGCCTGATTCCCTAATCGAAGCTGCCGAGGAGTTGGTACCCGAGGACTTCTATCAACGAGCACACCAGATAATTTTCGCAGCCATGCTGAACTTAAATGCAAATGATGTTGAAATAGACGCCATTACTATTCAAGACGAGTTGAAACGCAACAATCAGTTAGAAGATATCGGCGGAATCTCTTATATCATTGACCTGGCACAAATGATTCCAACGGCTGCCAACGTGGTTTTCTACGCAAAAATAGTTAAAAGAAAATCGTTGATGCGTAACTTAATTGCTACATCGCAGAATATCATTACCAATGTACTTGAAGAAAATTCTGATATTACCACGATTTTGGATGATGCCGAGCGAAGCATTTTAAATGTTGCACAGGATAACAATCAATCCAGCTTTAAGCCAATTCATAATGTGTTGGATAGTACGATTAATGATTTGAGTATGATACCTGCTGACGGAAACATGATTACTGGTCTCGCAACGGGCTATCAGGCACTGGACAAGTTGACAACTGGGTTTCATGAAGATGAGTTAATTATCCTGGCTGCACGTCCTGGTGTTGGTAAGACTGCTTTTGCGCTCAATATCTGCCAATTTGTTGGTATTCAAACCGAGAAAACAATTGCAATTTTTAGTCTCGAGATGGGTGCGGAACAACTTGTCCAGAGAATGTTATGTGCCGAAGGATTGATTGATTCAACTCATCTCAGAACTGGGCAGTTGAGCGAGGAGGAGTGGCGTAATCTCGTTGTTGCTGCTGGTTCGCTTGACAAAACAAATATTTTTATCGATGATACACCGGGCATCAAAATGTCAGAGATCCGTGCTAAAACTCGTCGTTTGGCTAAAGAAAAAGGCAATCTTGGTCTCGTGGTCATTGATTATCTGCAATTGATCGAGGGTAATCACCGTGAGAATCGGCAGCAAGAGGTATCGGATATTTCGCGACAGTTGAAGAAATTAGCAAAAGAGCTCCATGTACCAGTAATTGCGCTCTCCCAACTTTCTCGGGGAGTTGAACAACGACAGGATAAGAGACCAGTCTTGTCCGATATCCGTGAATCTGGCTCTATCGAACAGGATGCCGATATTGTGGCGTTCTTGTACCGGGATGATTATTATCGTAGTGAAGGTGAGGAGAACTCGGATAATCCGGGAGCTGCACCTAATGAAGATCCAGATACGGGAATTGTTGAAGTAATCCTAGAAAAAAACCGTTCCGGCGCACGCGGAACAGCAAACTTAATTTTTACTAAATCGCACAACAGATTCTCTAACATGGATACAACACATGAGCCATACTAATGCCGGCTACTTAATCAGTCTTATTGTTGAATGGTGAAACATTCGGAATATTCCTACGAATATTCTGGACCAATTCATCGATAATTTTATGGGCCACCAGCCTGGTGGCGGGATTAAGCGCCAGATAAGCTTTACTTAGTTGAAGCGCGCCAATAAATTTATTGCGCATCAGTTGATCAACTTGCGTAATGTTAATCTCGGCAAAAGCATCGAATAACGAGGACCACAGTGCTTCGCGCTGATCTGGCGGAACATCTTCTAGCCAATCTTTGATTGCTTGGTCAATGATATTACTGCTGGTCTTTAACTTATCAACTTTAACGAAACTATTACGTACAACATTCCAGGTGACGGGATTGTGTTGTAATAGTATTTTTTTGTCCGATTTAATAATATTCAAAGGTTCCGAGTGATTGAGCATCAAACCAAAGATGGACCCTTGGGGTACAAAAGACCTTACTTTTTCGATAATTGCTTGAAATCCTGGGGTAGCCATTATTTCTTGCACAAAGCCAGGTCCATCGAAATTATAGATTTGTTTAATCTGACTTTGGACGGATGGCGGCGTGTAGGCGCCAGCGTAGATGGCAAAGTTTCCGCCTTTTGAGTGTCCTGTAAGGATAAATTTCGAGTGTGGGTGCTGGGCTGTCTGTTCCGCCAGGTATTTTGCCGCAACTTGTTGCCCTTCAATCTTATTTGAATAGCTCATCGTCATATCCTCACTCCAACCAATCATTGTGTGATCGGTTCCGCGGTAGCTAATAATCAGTTGGTGTGGGCGAATTCTAAATGTAACCGCCGTGAATTGCATTGCTGGATTTTGACGGGATTTCGACATATAGTCGATCACATTGATATCTGCAAAACGGGGACTGTAGATAATCAATTGAAGTGTCAGTTGCGTTTGCTGATCCAAGGTCTGGATTAATTGTCGATTATTTAATAGCAATTTCGCAATATCTCCTAGTTTGATTGAACTACGGTATTTCAAGTATTGTTCAATTGGTAAGTACGATATTGTTGCTAAAATTGCTGCATCAACTTCATTTAGTGGATTCACTGTAAAGGAGAGATCACCGCGCCAGCGTAAATAATCGAGAAAGTTAGCCATATTCCGTTACCCCCATTCATACCGTTGATTATAGCTTATAAACGAAAAAAATGGAAAATAGCAGTTAATAAAAAACAAACTTCTGATTATAGAAGTTTGTTTAATTTGGACGCTAAATTATTATTTGGATTGTCTCCAACCCATTAATTGGCTCATTAATTTTGATTAGACTTCCGTCGTGAATTAAATTAATTTCTTTTTCTTCAAAATAATTTCCTGATCGTTTTATAATTTTTGCGTTTGTCTGGAGAACCTTCGTCGCCGGATGCCAGATTATCTGATCATAGTCATCGATGGTGAAGTTACTAATCCATATAATATTACCGGTAGAATTAACGTTTAGTTTTACATTAGGCATATTCACCAGGTAGTCCACGCTTGTGATTCCTGTTAAAATTTGCTGGTACAGCCCTTGTTTATAGCCAACATATTGTGATTCCCAACCGTACTTTAAATCTTGATTCATTGGCATAACTATAATGTGCTTGTCGATAACGGCCATTACACTACCCAGACTCTGATCGGTTGAATTATATGCAGAAGTCCAGATATCTACGTCTGCCTTGGGTTGGTATTCGAGCTGTAGATAGTCACCTGTATGTTGAAGCATGGTGATGCGGGGATTTTTAACTCCCTCAATCGACTTATTATCTGCTTGCTCAAACGACTGAAATCCCGTGCGGACATTGTGCCATTCACTTGAGCGTAGATGAAGTAGCTCTGCCCCAAGCCCGCGATCGATGATTACCTGAATTGATTCACCATCTAGTAAGACGATGTTATTTCTGATGATATCAACGATTGCATCGTTAGCGAAATTTCGTAAAAGTTGGCCACTTATTGCAAGTACTTGGTTTTTAAATTTTGTCTTAGCACTCGTTGGAATTACCGTAGTAGAGAAACCAAATGTGCTGAGTAGGGCAGTCCAGTTTTGCTCGTGTGGGAGGAGTTCTGTAGGATCTATTCCTTTATCTGTCTGTATTGTGAATCCGGAATCCTGATTTACGAGAATCTTGATTCCGCGAATCTGCTGCATTTTCAACCGATGCTCAGATATTTTCTCAATAAATGGTTTGATTCTTGCCAGCATTTTGGCATAACCATAGGATTCATTAATTCCGTTGCCGATCATGTCAAATAGATTCAATAATATTCCACGCGCACCAACTAACGCAGTAGTTTCTATTTGAAATTGTGTGAACTTAACGGACTTGACGAAACCTGAATACATATAGTTCTCTAATTCTGGATAAAGCACAGCTTCATCGCCTAGGTAGGCAGCGGTAATTCTGGTGTATTCTTCAAAAACTCGTCCATATTTTAATGGTGAAATTTCATTGTATGCTGGAAGGTGCGGCCGAGCAACACGTGGATGACCAGCACCAACCAAATTGTCGAATAGAGTGAGCCAGTCACGGCCTTCCATTGCATGCCAATTGGGAAAACTAGTCATGAGAGCAAGGTTTGTTTCACGTGAAACCGCATGAACTGCCTGCTCAATTTGACTAACAGTGTCAATCATCTCTTGCCGTGCAGTTGCAAGATAGACGTGACGAGCCTCTGTTGGCTGCCCCGATTGTAAGACCTCCTTAACGAAAGCTGCACGTGAAATTAGGAGACCTAGTTTCTCCTGATAGATTTTCATGTGACGGTCGCAGAAGCAAGCAAGTTTAAGTGGGGTGTGGTTGTAATGCCGGAAATCATCCTCCAGCCAGAGTTCTTTTGGGTGGAGTGTGGCATATTGGGCATAGCGTGCAGCTAAATAATCTCGCCAGCGTGGATCTGCAGGGCAGCCCATTGAAGTAGCCTTTCTACCATTAATGTCTACTAGGGTATCGAAACCAATTTCTGGATTTACTGTTTGGCCCCGATCGGAATGCATGATGGTCGTCCAAGGATTAAGGCTGGTTGTGACGCCCAGCTGTGCAAGTCGTTCCTGCAAAGGAATAATTGCGTCGAGCCAGGCCTGTGTTTCCGTCTGAGTCAGATGACTGGCGTTTAGTTCCTCTGGATTAATGAAAAAGGCGACGTTGTCAATCTTGGCGTCTTTAACGAAATTAATGAACTTTTCGTCTTTCTCTGGTGTATTGGTTCGTGGATCAATTGTGTATCGTAATGAATAAATGAAATTTGTCATCAAGCAAAACCCTCAACTTAATATATTAAATGTAACCATTTTCATAATACCATTTTGCTTTTTAATACTCAATTATAATTGGCAAAATAAAAAACGGCTAAAAGGCCGTTTTTGAAGTGCCCCATAATTGTTAGACAAATAATCTAACAATTATGGGGTATTTTCTATGACTAAATATTCAACTGATTTAAAAATTGAGGTGGCAAAACAATACTTATCAGGTAAGTATTCATATTCAACGCTAGCACAAATGTATGGCATTAAATCTCTTTCTAACATTCGTGTATGGACAGCCAAGGCAAAGGCGCAAGGCTTTGAATCACTACGAGTAACACATCAATACAAATCATATTCTCCGGACGAAAAACTAGCTGTGGTAGACTATTATCGAACTCATGATGTTGGTGTACATATTGTTGCAGCTAAGTTTAATATTAGTCCGTCACAAGTCTGTTCTTGGAATAAGAGATTTGAAGAAGACGGGGCAAGTGGATTGAGACGCCAACGGAAAGGAAGAAAACCCACCGTGACCAAAAAATCCCATAAAAACAAACAGGACAAGCTCAGTCCTACCGAAAAAGAGAGACTAATTCAAGAGAATATTCGCTTGCGTGAAGAACTTTATCATGCCCAGATGAAACTTGGAGAGCGTAAAATATCTTGTGTAAATGCATAAAAGATTTCTGAATTGTATAGAAATAGGGAATGCCTTCCCTTATGATATTTAGTAACCACAGAAAACATCACAGGAGGCATTCCCCATGAATGAACTTACCACAGAAATTATCGCTGCACTAGCCCAAAAGCAAGATTTGGACGAAGTTTTTCGTCACCACCTCGAAATTGCGATTAACCAGCTGCTTCAAACCGAATTGGCAGAGTTTTTGGGTTACGAACGCTACTCATACGCTGGGATTAACACTGGTAATAACCGCAACGGCAGTTATGAGAGCTCGTTTGATATGAAGTACGGCCAACTTAACTTAACCATTCCTCGAGATCGCAATGGCCGGTTTGAAAATCATACCTTGCCAGCCTACGGTCGGCACAGTGATAATTTAGAAACAACGGTCATTCAGTTGTATACCAAGGGAATTACCACTGCTGAAATTGCCGAACTCATTGAGAAAATGTACGGTGCTCACTACTCCAAAGCCACGGTTTCCAACATGACTAAAGCCATCAATGAACAGGTTCAAGCTTTCCAGCAACGTCGACTGGCTTCACAATATGCGACCATCTTCTTAGATGCCACTTACTTGCCGTTAAAGCGGGATACCGTTCAAAAAGAAGCCGTTCATATTGCGATTGGCATTCGTCCAGATGGTACGAAAGAAGTGCTGAACTACCAAGTGGCGCCAACGGAATCGACTGGAATCTGGACTGAACTGCTGGGAACCTTGATCAAGCAGGGCGTTAAAGATGTGCTGTTGTTTGTGGCCGATGGGTTAGTTGGTTTGGATGAAGGCTTGAATCGGCATTTTCCTAAAGCCAAACGACAACGTTGCCTGGTTCATGTTGGGCGGAATCTGATGAACAAAGTTCGCGTAAAAGACCGCAAGGCCGTGATCAGTGACTTTAAACAAGTTCATCGGGCCGCCAACCGTGAAGCAGCCGAACTGAAACTGAATGAGTTCGCCAACAACTGGCATCAGACCTATCCCAAATTAATCAAAGATCTGCTTAAAATGCCGAATTTACTCACTTTCATGGACTTTCCACCAGCTATCCGGCAATCACTATACTCCACTAACCTGATTGAGAACTTTAATAAGCATCTCAAGCGCACCACCCACCACAAAGAACAATTTCCAACGGAAGATTCACTGGATCGCTTCCTGGTTTCTCAGTTTAATGTTTATAACGAGAAGTCTCTGAAGCGGATCCACCGAGGGTTCAAAGGACTCCAGGATACCTTGGAAGCATCATTTATTTAAGTTAGATACATATTATATGTACGAAGGCATTTCATTTACACAAGATTCTTGACGCTGCCCAATATGTTGATTATATTAATAAAAAATACGTCGTTATTCGATGACTGTTGGTACGATCAATTCGAAGCGGTCTGTCAAATAGGTCAATTCAATTGGCAGTTTAACCGCTGGGTCGCCGTCAATACGTGTCGTCACGGCTTGACCAGTTGCACTCGTAATTCGTGCACTGGTTGCCGTTAGCTGTGTAATGGCCTTGGAGTTTTGCAAGTTCCCCGTTAGTGCGAACCAAATATATGGAATTACTTGCCGCCAGCCAATGTTGTTAAGTAGACTAATATGCATTTTTCCTGGAGCAGACGCGCTATAGACGTGCCCACCGACTGATTTGGTCGTTGTAATCAAACAGAACCATGTTTTTAAGGTGTGGCTTCCTTCGTGTTTGAATTGATATCGAATTGGCAGTGACTTATTGTGACCAATATGGCGAATAGCACGGTAAAGATAGCTTAATTTACCGAATCGCTGCTTCTCAGATTGTCGAACTTCATTGGAAATGTCAGCCAAATTACCGAATGTCAGTGAACTCACGACTGCCCGGCGTTGATTACAAACTAGCATGCCGACTGCTTGGGTCGCCGGCTGAGTACAAATTAGTTCGATGGCCGCTTGGGGGTCAGTTGGTAACTGGTAGCGGGTTGCAAAATTATTAACCGTTCCCATGGGAATAACACCGATACGAATATGTGCTTCAGCTTGGATTAGGGCTGTCATTGCAACGTTCAGTGTGCCATCTCCACCAATAACAATTAGTGCTGACAGTTGAGGAAGTGTTTGCTTAATTAACGCAATTGCCCGGGGGATTCCTGGTGTTGTCAGTAATCGAGACTCAATGCCGTGGTTCGATAGCGCTTGCGCGGTTTGATGGGCGACGGTTGCCGCTTGCCCATTACCCGCTTGTCCGTTATAGAAAATGCCGTAAGTTGTTGCCATGACAATCGCCTCTTGATTAAAAAATTAAGTTTATTCATCGCTTATTTAGTAAGCTTTTTATAGTCTCAGTATAGCTTGAACACTAGTTTGACTGGAAATGATATGCATCATTACTGAATTAGTCGGGTCAATGAGCATTTTGATTGCTCAATATAAATATTATAGTTATGATAATTTTAATCACACAATATCGGGATGGAGCGTGTTAACAATGGGATGGATAGGTGTTGCGATATTAGGACTAACAATAGGTATCGTTGCAAATGCGTTAGGCGCACATGGTCGGCGTCAAACGACAATTAATTTAATCGCAGGCTTATTCGGTGTACTTGGTGGCCAGCTGTCTTTTGGATGGTTCGGGCCAACAGTTGCTGGAATGACGTTGTTGCCAGTCGTGAGCGGGGCGATGATACTTATTGTGATCGGAACCGTTGCTGCCCAGGCGCTTCAGCCGCAGTAATTGTGATTAGGCATAAAAGGATTTGTTGAAGTAGCGCTTGTTAGCGCTATCAAAAGATGGAGGTGTCCGTAATGGCTAAAATTAAACGACAGACCCCTGGTTTTTGGGGTAAATTGTCACTATTGATTGCAATTGGGCAATTAGGATTGACTGTGTTTCGAGAAGTGCGGCAGTTCAAACACCGCCGCTAAAAAGGGATGACAGCATGCATTGGTTATGGGTAATGATTGTTGGCGCGGCGGTTGGTGATTTTGCAGGTGCTATCATGAGCCCCAGTCAATCGCGGGGTTGGATCGGTCACATTATTGCTGGCGTCCTTGGGGCACTCATTGGTGAAGGTGTGCTGGTGCCGATGGGGTCTGAGTTAGCCGGAATGACCGTGATACCAGCTGCAATCGGTGCAATTGCCGTCGTTCTGATAATGATGTTCGTGGTTCAGTGGGCATGGGTTCGACGGTCAAAACACAATTGAACAGTGCCAATTGACAGCCTGGCTGTTACGCTCGGCATCAAAAAATGTTAAACGGTAGATTGCAAATTTAATCCGAATTTTTGGATAAATTTGTCAGCATAACCTGATACGGTGTTTGCCAGTCGAGTATTTTAAGCGGTCGCTGGTTAATTTGGAGTAACGTCGTCGTTAAATCTTGAGCACTAATGTGCTCAAAACGAGTCCCTTTAGGATAAAAATAACGTAAATTACGATTAAAGCGTTCATTACTACCACGTTCAGCTGGAGTATAAGCATGGCAGTAATAGGTCTTAATACCATATTGTGATTCAAGTGATACTAGCCCACTAAACTCAGTGCCACGGTCCACAGTAAAGCTGTGCACCGGATCATTAAAAGTGGTTAGGAACTTAGTTAGTGCTTCATTAACAGTCGCTGTCGTCCGATCTTTTAACCGGTATGCCCAAAGGAACCGTGATTTTCGATCGATTAAAGTTAATAAAACTGCCTTACTATGCCCACGAGGACCAACGACTGTAGGTTCTGTTGCAAAGTTTTAAATCTACTATCAAATAAGGTAGAATAATAGAAAAAGATAGCAGGAGGAATGACGATGAATCATTTTAAAGGAAAGCAATTTCAGCAGGATGTGATTATTGTAGCCGTGGGCTACTATCTTCGTTATAACCTTAGCTATCGTGAAGTTCAAGAAATCTTATATGATCGTGACATTAACGTTTCTCATACGACGATTTATCGTTGGGTGCAAGAATATGGCAAACTACTCTATCAAATTTGGAAAAAGAAAAATAAAAAATCCTTTTATTCATGGAAAATGGATGAAACGTACATCAAAATTAAAGGAAAATGGCATTATTTGTATCGAGCCATCGATGCAGATGGTTTAACCTTGGATATTTGGTTACGTAAAAAACGGGACACACAAGCAGCCTATGCTTTTCTTAAGCGGTTAGTGAAGCAGTTTGATGAACCGAAGGTTGTAGTCACAGATAAAGCCCCCTCTATTACAAGTGCCTTTAAGAAACTAAAAGAATACGGCTTTTATCAAGGGACAGAACATCGTACCATTAAATACCTGAATAATTTGATTGAACAAGACCATCGTCCAGTAAAGAGACGCAATAAATTCTATCGAAGTTTACGCACTGCCTCTACCACGATTAAAGGCATGGAAGCCATTCGAGGATTATATAAGAAAACCCGAAAAGAAGGCACTCTCTTCGGGTTTTCGGTCTGTACTGAAATCAAGGTATTATTGGGAATCCCAGCTTAAATCATAGATACCGTAAGGGATTTTATTCTTTATTTAAAACTTTGCAACAGAACCCCTGTGGCAATTAGTCCATTACATGATAAAGATGTTAATGCAGACGGAACAAAGAAAAAGCCGCATTATCATATAGTTTTTAATTACAAGGGCAATAAATCATTTGAACAAATGGACGAAATGGCAAGAGCTTTAAGGGCACCGATTCCTGAAAGAATAAGTGGTTTAACTGGTGCTGTTAGATATTTAACGCATATGGATAATCCTGAAAAGTATCAATACGATAATACAGAAATACAAGTGTTTGGTGGATTTGACCTTGAAAGTTGTTTAGCGTTATCTACTGGTGATAAAAGACAAGCGTTAAAAGAAATGCTTGGTTTTATTTCGGATAACAATATTATGCATTTAAAAGATTTTGCTGATTATTGTATGTCTGACCGAGCTCCTGCTGGTTGGTTCGAATTGCTAACAGAGAGGAATACTCTTTTTATAAAAGAGTACATAAAATCGAATTGGCAAAAAGAAAACCAAGTTTATAAAGAGTGAGGAATTAAATAAAAAATATGCCCCCTGCTGAAAAGCCAAGGGGGTTATTTTTTTGTGTTTTAAGAGTTGGATTACATGAGCCAACTCTTTGTTTTTTGTATCAGCTAATTGCACCATAAGGGTGCGCTGATACTCGGCTCAAAAGAGCCGAATAAGCCGTCTGCAAGACCCCTAGGCGAGCCCACCTTTACGAAGTAAAGTATAGTGGGTTATACTTTACATGGAAGCTGTCCCGAAGTTAGGAGTGTTTATATGTCATTTGTAGTGGCGAGAATGCAGAAGGTAAAATCAGGAAATTTAGTTGGGGTAGGTAATCATAATCAGAGAAATACAGACAATCATTCCAACAAAGATATTGATGTTGAACGGTCACATTTAAATTATGATTTGGTCAATCGGACAGAAAATTATAAACGAGATATTGAGCAATTTATTAACGACAACAAATCAAGTAGTCGTGCTGTCAGAAAAGATGCTGTATTAATAAACGAATGGATCATAACTTCTGACAACCAATTTTTTAAAGATAAAGATAGTAAAGAAATTAAAGATTATTTTGAAGTTGCTAAATCATATTTTTCAGAAAAATTTGGTGATGAGAATATCCGCTATGCTCAAGTTCACTTAGACGAAACGACACCGCATATGCACTTAGGAATTGTGCCGTTTAATGACGAACACAAGCTATCAGCAAAGACTGTTTTTAATCGTCAAGCCTTACAAGCGGTACAAGACGAATTGCCAAAGTATTTAAATGAGCGTGGTTTTGAGCTTGAACGTGGCGAAAAAGGGTCAGAGCGTAAAAATTTAACAGTGCCTGAATATAAAAAGGCAAAGGATGAATTAAAAGAGCTGACTACCACGCTGGAACAGCGGAAGTCAGAAGTTTTAGCGTTATCGAACGATAAAACACCAACAATCAAGAAAGAAAGTTTAGATTTAAAAGACGAAACGAAAACGGTCAAAGTACCAAGTGGCGAAACCATTGGTATTGGTAAGTTGCGACATGAATTTACGAAAAATGAAGAACGAAAAACAGGAAATGTGATTATCCCTGAAGATAAATTAAATGCCTTAATACAAGGCTATGAAGATTTATATAAATCGAATGAGAAACTAAAGAAATATGCGGAAACTGATTTACCTAAGCGGATTGACTATGTAAAAGAAAAATACAAGGAAGTAGTGCGTGATTTCAACGATTTAGCAGATAGATATAATAATAATCTAGAGAAAATTGATTCGTTGGAGAAAGAGAATAAATCGCTTAAAAACGAAATTAAGGGCATTTACAAAGGGTTTAAAGAGTACTTTAAAGATTCTAAGCAAGTTACAACTGAACAGGTTAAAACGCTTGTTAGTGGCGTTTTAGACAAAGTAAAAGAATTTGTAAAAGGTGGAGAATTTGAAAAAATTCATAGAAATGAAACTCAAACACGAGATAGAGATGAATTAAGTCGTTAGAAGCTCATATTTGCGTTCTAAGACGTTTTAAATCAATTCGAGTATATTTACACGTGATTATTACTTTTCGTCGGCATAAGCGTTTAAAATGGCTATAAATAATAAAGACAAGGGCGAACAACGTGAGCAACGTTTACCCTTGTCTTTTTATTTTAGGCATTTAGCTTTTGCTGAGCGACGAAAAGTAATTACGTGATAAAGCTACTTTTCAGAGGCATGATCAAACGCATTGCGTTTGTCAGGGGTGGGCGGAAGCCCACGGTTTTTAAAAGGGTTTTTGCGGAGCAAAATACCCTTTTCTTCTTATCTTGATACTATTAGGGGTCCCGAGCGCCTACGAGGAATTTGTATCGATAAGAAATAGATTTAAAAATTTCGCTGTTATTTTGTACATTTAACTTGACGGTGACATCTCTCTATTGTGAGTTATTAGTGGTACAGTTTTCAACCGTTTTAATTATAAAAAAGTGGTGCATTTTTAAATTGGCACAAACAGGTAACGGTTATTGCAGGTGTATTTCTTATCTATGGGTTTAACATGGATTTTATCATTAAAATCATGAGTATTGTCCGAGAGTGATTGGTCTTGCGTATGGTTAACCCTAAAGTTATGGAAATAAGACTTAGAAGCAAACTTAAGAGTGTGTTGATAGTGCATTATCTTAAAATTTTGTATAATAGGAATTGAAGTTAAATTAGATGCTAAAAATTTGTAATTAAGAAGGAGGGATTCGTCATGTTGGTATTCAAAATGCGTAATGTAGATAAAACATCTACTGTTTTGAAACAGACTAAAAACAGTGATTACGCAGATAAATAAATACGTTAGATTAATTCCTACCAGTGACTAATCTTATGACTTTTTAAACAGATAACTAAAATTACAAACAAATCATTTAACTTCTGTATTTATTTACAGATGTAATCACTTCAGGAGTGATTACATGAACAAAAATATAAAATATTCTCAAAACTTTTTAACGAGTGAAAAAGTACTCAACCAAATAATAAAACAATTGAATTTAAAAGAAACCGATACCGTTTACGAAATTGGAACAGGTAAAGGGCATTTAACGACGAAACTGGCTAAAATAAGTAAACAGGTAACGTCTATTGAATTAGACAGTCATCTATTCAACTTATCGTCAGAAAAATTAAAACTGAACATTCGTGTCACTTTAATTCACCAAGATATTCTACAGTTTCAATTCCCTAACAAACAGAGGTATAAAATTGTTGGGAATATTCCTTACCATTTAAGCACACAAATTATTAAAAAAGTGGTTTTTGAAAGCCATGCGTCTGACATCTATCTGATTGTTGAAGAAGGATTCTACAAGCGTACCTTGGATATTCACCGAACACTAGGGTTGCTCTTGCACACTCAAGTCTCGATTCAGCAATTGCTTAAGCTGCCAGCGGAATGCTTTCATCCTAAACCAAAAGTAAACAGTGTCTTAATAAAACTTACCCGCCATACCACAGATGTTCCAGATAAATATTGGAAGCTATATACGTACTTTGTTTCAAAATGGGTCAATCGAGAATATCGTCAACTGTTTACTAAAAATCAGTTTCATCAAGCAATGAAACACGCCAAAGTAAACAATTTAAGTACCGTTACTTATGAGCAAGTATTGTCTATTTTTAATAGTTATCTATTATTTAACGGGAGGAAATAATTCTATGAGTCGCTTTTGTAAATTTGGAAAGTTACACGTTACTAAAGGGAATGTAGATAAATTATTATGAAGATTTATATAAATCGAATGAGCAACTAAAAAAATATGCAGAAACAGATTTACCAAAAAGAATTGATTACGTAAAAGGCAAATACAAAGAGGTAGTGCGTGATTACAATGATTTGGCAGATAGATTTAATAATAATTTAGAGAAAATTGATTCGTTGGAGAAAGAGAATAAATCGCTTAAAAACGAAATTAAGGGCATTTACAGAGGTTTTAATCAGTTTATGGAAAATACCCTTGGTGCAACTGTTGGACAAGCTAAAAAGCTCATGAATAACCTTGTGAGCGAAATTAAAGAGTTTGTAAAAGGTGGAGAGTTTGAAAAAATTCATAGAAATGAAACTCGAACACGAGATAGAGATGAATTAAGTCGTTAGAAGCTCATATTTGCGTTTTAAGGCGTTTTAAATCAATTCGAGTATATTTATACCTGTTTGGTCTTTTCGTCGGCATAAGCGTTAAAAATGGCAATAGAAAAAGCAGCAAGGGCGAACGTAGTGAGTGCATTTACCCTTGCAGCTTTTTTTGTTGTCATTTAGCTTTTGCATAGACGACGGAAAGCCAACAGGTGTGAATGTTTAGCTACTTTTCAGAGGCATGATCAAACGCATTGCGTTTGTGGGTGTGGGCAACGCCCGCGGTTTTATTAGTTTTTAGGAATTGGGAAGCAAACTGGGGGGAGATTTTGAAAAAATCGACCAACTCATGGGGGCACTACGACACCCCCCATGTGTCCATTGTCCATTGTCCAAATAGATAAAAAGATTAAATGTCTTGTAAATACCTTTATATGAACGTTTTAAGCACCTATTTCGAGGTGAAAAAAAGTTTTTTGTAAAATCTTGTATTCCTGTCGTATGTATAATATAATTACAGTGTAAAAGAGATTTTGAAGAGAATTGAGGTGTATTTTGTGGTTGAAGTTGAGAAGAAAAAAGTGACTTTATCTTTACCTGTTGAATCGAATGACAAACTAGAAAAAATGGCACAAAAATATGGAATGACTAAATCAGGTTTGGTTACATTTTTAATTAATCAAGCTGATGATAAGGGGACTATTTTTAAATAAAAAAAGCCCTGCTAGGAAGATAGCAAGGGCTCGCAAGATTTGGTTTTCTTTGATTTCGCAACTCAAGTTTATCAAATTTTCCCTTGTTTTCCTAGTAGAGTAACTAGGAAGGTGTAGAAAAATATGGAAAATGAAAATAGAACAGATTGGACATTGCCTAGAAAGAATTTAAATCCAAAAACTAAACAGCCTTATAAGCGAGGTCGTAACTGGTGGATTGTTGTTTATCCTGAAAGTTTGCCAGAGAATTGGAAAGAGATTATTTCAACTGAACCTGTGGCGGTTCTGTTGCAAAGTTTTAAATCTACTATCAAATAAGGTAGAATAATAGAAAAAGATAGCAGGAGGAATGACGATGAATCATTTTAAAGGAAAGCAATTTCAGCAGGATGTGATTATTGTAGCCGTGGGCTACTATCTTCGTTATAACCTTAGCTATCGTGAAGTTCAAGAAATCTTATATGATCGTGACATTAACGTTTCTCATACGACGATTTATCGTTGGGTGCAAGAATATGGCAAACTACTCTATCAAATTTGGAAAAAGAAAAATAAAAAATCCTTTTATTCATGGAAAATGGATGAAACGTACATCAAAATTAAAGGAAAATGGCATTATTTGTATCGAGCCATCGATGCAGATGGTTTAACCTTGGATATTTGGTTACGTAAAAAACGGGACACACAAGCAGCCTATGCTTTTCTTAAGCGGTTAGTGAAGCAGTTTGATGAACCGAAGGTTGTAGTCACAGATAAAGCCCCCTCTATTACAAGTGCCTTTAAGAAACTAAAAGAATACGGCTTTTATCAAGGGACAGAACATCGTACCATTAAATACCTGAATAATTTGATTGAACAAGACCATCGTCCAGTAAAGAGACGCAATAAATTCTATCGAAGTTTACGCACTGCCTCTACCACGATTAAAGGCATGGAAGCCATTCGAGGATTATATAAGAAAACCCGAAAAGAAGGCACTCTCTTCGGGTTTTCGGTCTGTACTGAAATCAAGGTATTATTGGGAATCCCAGCTTAAATCATAGATACCGTAAGGGATTTTATTCTTTATTTAAAACTTTGCAACAGAACCTTTACTTTTATCTAAAAAATAGAAAGAGGTGCTAAATCAGCCTTGTACTCATGGTTAATCGTAATATTAGTTGTTTTTTTTCTCATAACAATTGATTTTTTATATTTATGTGACCATATAAATGATACTATCATTGAAAATGGCTATTTTAAAAACATTCTTACAATTATTATTTCAATTTTATCTAGTTGGTTCATCTCCAAATATTTGGGCCCTTTTTTTCTAAATTTCACTTCAGAAGTTGGAGTTACCAATTCATTCGGCTTTATATTAATAATTGTTGCATTAATAGGCTTTTCACTCCTATTCAACGCTGCAAGGCATGACATTGTAACTAGGAAAAAAACTGTACAGCAGGCTCAAAAAAAATACTTCAGACACAATCAAGTCCTAACTTTTTCTATGGTTCATTACGTAATCGGAATAAGTAGTGTTGTAATAGTTAATAGCATTGTATATTTACCAATCTTCCTCGACTTTTTAATTCCGATTCCCAAAAGTTACCCTGGTAACGTTGAAAAAATTGAACTCCAAGAATTCATTACTTTTATTATTACTCTTGTAATGCCTTTTTTAATCATAGTTTTTACCCCCTTTTCTTTGAAAAAATTACTCTCCCATTTCAATAAATAGGGTCCATTATCTAGTATAGACCCTATATATTCATAGCCCCTTTCTGTTTGGTGTTAAAGTATTAGTCATCGATGTCATGCACTATCTTGTTTAGCTCCGTTTTGATGGAACTGGAAATATTTTCTAAATTGAAATGATTATATATTTCTTTATCCTTAAGCATCCTTTTTTGTGCCTTATTTAATTTACACTCATTGTTACCCACTACCCATTCATCCTTTCTACGTATAAAGGGGTTTGCGCACTTTCCTTTAACGCGTTTTGAACATCTTCATAAGGTAAATAAAATTCAATTGTAGATTAATTTTACAATCTTCCATATAACGTCTCCATCTTTTCAAAACGACTTAATTCTACGGGCTATAAATAACTTAATTTGCCAGTGTATAACGTTTCAGATTAAGCTACCACTAAGTTATAATAACCATATCGAAAGGAGACCAATCTAATGAAATATACGAAAACCAAAGCAGTATTAAATCAACTCGTTGCCGATTTGAGCCAGATGTCAATGATTATCCATCAGACGCATTGGTACATGCGTGGACCCAACTTTTTGAAGTTGCACCCCTTGATGGATGAGTTCATGGAAGAAATTGACAGCCAACTCGATGTCATTTCTGAACGGCTGATTGCGCTTGATGGCAGTCCTTACTCCACCTTAAAAGAAATGGCCGAAAACACTAAGATTCAAGACTGGCCTGGTGAATGGGACAAAACAACCCCAGAACGCCTCGCACACTTAGTTGATGGCTATCGTTACTTGGAAGACCTTTACCAACACGGCATTGAAGTATCCGATGTTGAAAAAGACTTCAGTACCCAAGATATTTTCATTAGATGAACAAGAAAGGTTACTAAATCAGTTTAATTTAAGATACATTACACCTCAAAGAAATCAAACAATGATTCAGCTTCTTTTAAATACAGGGTTAAGATTGGCAGAACTAACAAACCTTAAATGGAATGATATAGATCTAATGACGGGACAATTAAAAGTAGTTGAAGGAAAAGGATTGAAAGATCGAATCCTCTGGCTAAATGAAGAAACCCTTAGTATGTTAGGGAAATGGAAACAAAGGCAGTTTAAAGAGTGGGGTAGGAGCGATTTAGTCTTTACTACAAGGACTTTACATTCACTTGATGGAAAAGCTGTTAGAAGCATGATTAAGACCTATTCAGACAAGGCAGGAATAAAGAAGCACATTACGACCCATAGTTTGCGACATACCTTTGCAAGCGATCTATTAAGGGAAACAAAGAACCTTAGAATCGTCCAGAAGGCTCTAGGACATGCTGATATATCTTCTACACAGATTTACACCCATATCGTTGATGAGGAGCTAGAAGAAGCATTAAAAGCTTTTAGAGGCAGATAAAAAGTTATAGAGTTTATTTTATCTCTTTCAATCATTCAGTCTTTCAGCCGACAAGGTCGGACGATTCTTTTTGTTTTAAATATTAGAACTGTTAGTAATAAAGATGTCTTGGTTTTGAATGTCCTGTTTTTCTATGTCCTGTTTTTGGGGAAACGGTAGCTTTGGCTTACTTTCAATAACCAATTTAGGTGCTTTGTTTTAAAGCACTTGCGTAGGCTAATGCCTGGCTTGGCTTTTCAGCTAAAATAACCGTACTCATTAACTATCCCTCTTTTCATTGTTTTTTCTTTGATCTACTGTCACGTTATATCTTGATCGATACCTTCTAAACGTTCGGCGATTAATTCCAGTTTGTTCTTCAACTTCTTTATCGGATAAACCATTCAAAAATAAATCAAAAGCATGTTTTAAACGTGGATCATTTTCTTTAAATTTATGCTGACGACCCTTGAATTTTCCTTTTGACTTAGCTATTTCAATTCCTTGGGCTTGTCGTTCTTTAATACGTTTACGTTCAGATTCAGCTTGATACTTATATAATTCAATCACTAAATTATTAATCAAACGCCTTAAATTTTCATCTTCAATCCCTGTCATGGAAGGAAGGTTCAATACTTCCAGGGTTGCCCCCTTAATTTGAATTTGATTCATCAATTCTGTTAATTCTTTATTATTTCGTCCTAATCGATCTAATTCAGTAACAATAACAATATCCCCTTCACGAATATAGTTAAGCATAGCTTGTAATTGTGGGCGTTCGACCGATTGACCGCTTGCTTTGTCTGAAAAGACCTTAGAAACGCCCTGTAACGCTTGTAATTGCCGATCTAAGTTCTGTTCTTTGCTACTTACTCGTGCATACCCTATTTTAGTCATTAATATCTTTCCTTTTTTAAAAAAAGTTTTTTTAAATTCCACAAGCAAATATATAAGCTAAACTTACTTATTTAGTAGCTTTCCAAAAATAAAAAATGAAATTATCCATAAAACAACGCCAACTACCAAGAAGATCGCCAATAACTTTAAGAAATCAAAGATATTTGACAATGGAAACCACCCACTAATTATCAAACAAGGAAAAACTGTTATCAGCATTACAAAAAAGTGAATAATAGATTGCTGTGTTAAAGTTAAATTATCAATCTCATAAATCACGCTAGCAGCTGAAACTAATGTAATAATTATTCCTACTAGGAAAGTACTTTTTATTTGAAATGAGTTCAACTTCTGATAAACCATTATTAAAGATATTCCGCTCATAATTACAAAGGGAATAATTCCCCTTATGATTGCATCTATAATATATTTCATTTTTGACACCTCCACTCTAATTTTGCCCAACTTAAATGTCCTATTTTCTAATCCCAGTATACCACAAAAAATCAATACTTACTAAAAAGGACAATCAAGTATACCCTAGTGGCTAGATTGGTTTAGTCAAACAAAAATATTAATTGGTTCCTTATAAGAGCATATAATTCCATCATCACAACTGTCCTGCTATAATTATGGTAAAGGTGGTGATGATTTGCGATTTATATTTAAGGCATTAATAGTAGTTGTTATTATCCTTGCATTTCCTTTATCCATAGTTCTTGTCTTTAAAAATTGGTCAACGGCCATTGGTACTAGTACACCCATGTCATTAAAGCTTGGTTGGTTGGAGCAGTACGAACCGATATACCTCTTTTGGAGTGGAGTAATTCTGGCGGTACTGTTAATTATTTTTTTGCTTATCACACTTTTTTGGCCACGGTCACAATCATTATATCTTCATCAGAAGTCTGATGGTCAAGTGACCATCAGTAAGAAAGCTATTGAACATTTTGCGCTTTCAGCACTTCAACATGAACCCTTTATTGGCAACCCCAAGGTATCATCTAAGTTATCACGAAAAGGGATCACACTTAAAATATCGGGTGATCTACTAAATTCAGTCAATGCCAAGCAACAGACTGCAAATTTTCTTAATCAATTAAAAAAAGATTTGCGTATTTGTCTTGGAATTTCTGAACAGAAAAAAATTAAAATCAGACTCGTTGATTTTAATGAGTTGGACGCTAATGTGCATAAATCTCGAGTTGTCTAGGAGGTGATATCGTGACCGAACTCATTAAAGCCTATTTTTGGCCACTAATTGGTGGAATTATGGGATTGCTCTTAGCGGTCCTTATCATCACTTTTGGATTTTTCAAGACGCTTTTTGTTTTGATTTTTATGGCAATCGGGATTACCGCGGGTTATTATATTCAAAAAACTGGTATCTTAACAAATGTTTTTAAATAACTGTTTGAATTATAAGGAGGAAAAATTATGCAGAATGGAACGCCAAGTGAGAAAACAACAACTAACGAAAAGTCTGGTGTTAAAGGTAATTTAACATTTGATGATAAGGTTATTCAAAAGATCATTGGTATCGCACTTTCTGAAGTAGATGGCTTATTAACCGTAGATGGCGGCTTTTTCGCAAATGTTGCTGAAAAACTAGTTAATACTTCAGATGTCACATCAGGAATTGATGTAGAGGTTGGAAAAAAGCAGGTTGCAGTGGATCTCGACATTGTTGCTGAATACGGCATTGATATTTCTAAACTGTATGACAAGATCAAAAATGTTATCGTTCGGGAAGTAAAGAATATGACCGAATTAGAAGTAATTGAGGTAAATGTGAATGTTGTTGATGTCAAGACAAAGGAGCAATATGAAAAAGATTCGACTTCTCTGCAAGATCGCGTGAGCGATGCCACAGACAAAACGAAGGAAGCCGTCAGTAAGGGCGCAAAGAAATCGAAGGAAACATTAGGTGACAGCGTTGATAAAGTAACGTCTGACAATAAATCTAGTCGTGTTAAGTAAGGGAGTGAGTAAATATGGGACTTATATGGTCATTAATCGTCGGGGCAATCATTGGTGCCATTGCTGGCGCAATCACTAACCGTGGTGCTGCTATGGGCTGGATTGCAAACATTGTAGCTGGTTTAATCGGTGCGTGGATTGGTCAAGGGCTCCTTGGCACTTGGGGTCCTTCGTTAGCTGGCATGGCATTGATACCATCGATCATCGGGGCAATTATTTTAGTTCTGATTGTTTCATTAGTTGTTGGTCGAACCAGTAAAAAGTAAGGGAGTGAGTAAATATGGGACTTATATGGTCATTAATCGTCGGGGCAATCATTGGTGCCATTGCTGGCGCAATCACTAACCGTGGTGCTGCTATGGGCTGGATTGCAAACATTGTAGCTGGTTTAATCGGTGCGTGGATTGGTCAAGGGCTCCTTGGCACTTGGGGTCCTTCGTTAGCTGGCATGGCATTGATACCATCGATCATCGGGGCAATTATTTTAGTTCTGATTGTTTCATTAGTTGTTGGTCGAACCAGTAAAAAGTAAGGGAGTGAGTAAATATGGGACTTATTTGGTCATTAATCGTTGGGGCAATCATTGGTGCCATTGCTGGCGCAATCACTAACCGTGGTGCTGCTATGGGCTGGATTGCAAACATTGTAGCTGGTTTAATCGGTGCGTGGATTGGTCAAGGGCTCCTTGGCACTTGGGGTCCTTCGTTAGCTGGCATGGCATTGATACCATCGATCATCGGGGCAATTATTTTAGTTCTGATTGTTTCATTAGTTGTTGGTCGAACCAGTAAAAAGTAAGGGAGTGAGTAAATATGGGACTTATTTGGTCATTAATCGTCGGGGCAATCATTGGTGCCATTGCTGGCGCAATCACTAACCGTGGTGCTGCTATGGGCTGGATTGCAAACATTGTAGCTGGTTTAATCGGTGCGTGGATTGGTCAAGGGCTCCTTGGCACTTGGGGCCCTTCGTTAGCTGGCATGGCATTGATACCATCGATCATCGGGGCAATTATTTTAGTTCTGATTGTTTCATTAGTTGTTGGTCGAACCAGTAAAAAGTAAGGGGGAATTTTATGGACGTCTTGAAAAGTGTATTTAAGTTTATGATCGCTTCTACGCTCATTGTAGGTGGTGTCCTCATCGGTGGCACCGTCTTTGCTGCTAAGAAAGTAGATGGCATTGGTGATACATTGCAACAAAAATTACATGGATAATTAGCCAAATTTATCTGTATTAGGCTTCTTAGAACGTAAATAATTGAGCAATTGAAGATCAGTTAATCAATATTTAAATTGGTGAGATAACCCTTTATAAATATAGATTGGAATTTTTTTGACAATTAATCAAAGCAGGTACTTTTTTACATAGGTGCTTGCTTTTATTTATCTATACATTATGACCTAGCAGTTAAAAACTGTTTTTACAGATATAAATATAGTATTCTTACTGATTCTTTAATTTTATATTTGGTTAAAGAGCTAGGCTGCCTGTATAATAGATCCAGTAGAGAAGTTAAGGCGGTGGCTATTTCCAATCGGAGGTGGTGCTTATGGTGTTAAACCTTTAAAGCCCATAAATCCTAACGAAAGGAGTAGCCTAAGTGTCCGTGTCGGACGCTTTACAATTAATGCTGGCTTTCGGTACTTTTATCGTGGCCTTAATCGCATTAATTGTTGGGCTGATCAAAAGTCAGCAAAAAAATAACCGCCTTAGCTTGAAGTACCCCATAATTGTTAGACAAATAATCTAACAATTATGGGGTATTTTCTATGACTAAATATTCAACTGATTTAAAAATTGAGGTGGCAAAACAATACTTATCAGGTAAGTATTCATATTCAACGCTGGCACAAATGTATGGCATTAAATCTCTTTCTAACATTCGTGTATGGACAGCCAAGGCAAAGGCGCAAGGCTTTGAATCACTACGAGTAACACATCAATATAAATCATATTCTCCGGACGAAAAACTAGCTGTGGTAGACTATTATCGAACTCATGATGTTGGTGTACATATTGTTGCAGCTAAGTTTAATATTAGTCCGTCACAAGTCTGTTCTTGGAATAAGAGATTTGAAGAAGACGGGGCAAGTGGATTGAGACGCCAACGGAAAGGAAGAAAACCCACCGTGACCAAAAAATCCCATAAAAACAAACAGGACAAGCTCAGTCCTGCCGAAAAAGAGAGACTAATTCAAGAGAATATGCGCTTGCGTGAATAACTTTATCATGCCCAGATGAAACTTGATATCGCAAAAAATTCGAAGCCTTACTGAGAGAAGAAGATCAATCCACAAAGCACAAGTAATTAACTCATTAAGGCCTAAATATCCGTTGAACGAACTATTAAGTGAGCTTAAGTTACCCAGATCTACTTTCTATGATTGTCTGAAGAGAGCCAAGAAACCTGATAAATACACAAATTTGAAAGAGTTCATTTTAAAGGCATTTCAGGAGTCAGATGAAACATATGGATATCGTAGAATTCATCGAGAAGCTTTAAAAGCAGGATTTAAGATCTCGCCGAATACAATTCTAAGACTAATGGGCCAACTCAAATTGTCCGTCACACTGTATTCAAGACACACAAGCGGTTATTCCTCCTACAGAGGTAAGATTGGTACTGTGAATGATAATCTTCTTAAGCAGAAGTTCGACGAGACGACACCTTTCGCTGTAATGCACACAGATATTACGCAAGTCAGATTAGCAGATGGAACGTGGGGATATATCTCTGCGGTATTAGACCAAGCCAGCAGAGAAATACTTACCGCAGTTGTATCAAAGAGTGCCAACAAGGAACAACTTAATAAGACAATCGAAAATCTATCGGAGAAGTTACCAATGAATAGTAATTCTATTCTGCATTCAGATCAGGGGTGGCAATATCAAACTAGAGAGTACCAAGAAGCAATAAAACAACTGGGAATTGTGCCCAGCATGTCAAGAAAAGGTAATTGCCATGACAATGCACCAATAGAAAGTTTCTTTAGCCTGATGAAACGAGAACGGCTCAATCGCCGCAAGCTTTCAAACTTTGAAGCACTAGTAAAAGAAGTGGAAGATTACATTGATTGGTACAACAATCATCGTATTTCACTAAACAAAAACGGCCTGACTCCGGTTGAATACCGAAATCGAGCCGCTGCTTAAAATTATTCAAGATGTCTAACTTTTTTGTTGCACTTCATCTTCTACCTAGTTATTTACTGTTACTAATTGTCTTCACGGAAATTATTCCCGCTGTTTTCTCCATGCCAATCATGACTTCATTCTGATTATAGTTATTTCTAGTTACACCATCGATTTGGATTGCAATCACATCTTTTGTAATCGATATAATCCGCATGTTGATCGAATTAACATCGTTTTGTTCCAAGCATTGCGTGATTATTTGCTGAATATCTGGTCTATTCTCTGCCTCAATTTGCATGTGCACGTGTACCTGTAAAATAAACTTGTTGAGTAGCGTATCGTCATGGAAAACAAATTGGATGAGTACAATGAAGAGGGTCAGGGACACACCGACGAAGTACATTCCTGCACCGATTGCGGTACCAATTGCCGCGGTGGCCCAGATTCCGGCAGCTGTGGTTAAACCGCTAATCTGCTCTTTTCTAACAAGAATTGCCCCGGCACCAAGGAATGAGATCCCACTGACTATTTGTGCTGCAACCCGTGATGGATCAAGGTCAACCCCCTGAGTTCGCAATATATCATAGAAACCGTACTTAGAAATAATCATGAAAAGGGCGGCTGCCGTTGCAACGACAATATGAGTTCTAATACCGGCGCTCTTACGTTGAATTGCCCGTTCGTAACCGATGGCCATCCCACACAAAGCGGCTACCACTACGCGGAGCAGCCATTCCATATCTTGTATAAACATTAAATTATCACCCACTTATTTCCTGCAAACTACTCTTATAAGCTTACCACTATCTTAGGATGCCGGTGGATAAAAAAGCCCGTTAGGGCTGAGCTGAGAGGCTGTTTTCGCCAATTTTTGACACGTATTGTTCGTATTCCACGGCATATGGGTGATTTGTTTCCTTATGCCACGGTTTGATATGGCCGCAGAAATGAATCAATTTGGGATTCTTTCTAGCATCTATGTAATCCTTTTTTCTGATTGGACAGAGTGGTGTAATGCGATTAACAATCACGTTTGTTTGGGCGTTCCAGCGTTGTGGTAGTTCTTTCCAATTATCATGAAGTACGGCATTTAGGGCGTCCTGGTCATGAAATTTGAGTTTTTCCGGATTGTTTTTGATGAAGTCGAGCACTTGGTCAGTAATGCTCTCCTCACGCCATTTATCTAAGTCCATTACTAAGATACCAGAGTTAAAGTATTTCTGACTCTCAAAATCAATTCCCATCGCTTCGAGACGTAGGTGGAATCCTGCATCTTCGACGGCTGCTAGCGGTTTTCCTTCCAAATCAATGTTCCACAGCTCGCTAATGTCTGTCTTGCATAGGACATCACAATCCAGGTAGATTGCACGGTGCGCTTCTGGAATCAGCTCAGGAATGAGAATTCTGTAGTATGCCAGCTTAAGGATTCTAGCGCTCTCGACGCAGTTGACCAGCTTACTCTCATCGACATCGATGAAATTTAGCTCTGCGTTAAATGGGGCGATAGTCTGTTCTAATTCCTGCCTGTCAGAGGTCGATAGGTGGTCCATTAAAACATGTAAGATGATATGTGCATCTGAGCCGTTGTGTTCCAATAAAGAACGATATAAAACCGAGAGTGTCTTGATAAAAGGTGGATTAACTGCTGATACGACGTGAATCGCATCTCGATGGGCAGTTGCAACCTTTTCTAGCACACGTGCCAAGTATTCATGATAAAGATCCGCATAAGGGTGATGGAGCGAGGCGTGCCAAGGCTTCTCGTGTGTGGTGAAGTGGATGATTGCTGGATGCTTAACTTTATCCGGATGATTGCTGTGGGCAGTCTGCTGATTCCAGCGGGGATTGAGTAGCTTAACTTTGCCGGTTACCACGGCATTTAATCCATCCTGGTCGTGAAACTTAACTAAATGTGGTTTCTTATCGAGAAAATTGATTATTTGTTCGTTAATCTGCTCTTCTTCCCACCGGTTAAGGTCAATTAATAAGATACCTGAGTTGATATACTTATTTTGCTCTGCTAACTCTAACGGCACGTCGAGGCGTGCTAGGTGGTTCTCCTCCACGGGATCTGGAATGCCACCAACGACAGCACCTTCTAAATCACATTCGAAGAGGGGGGTGAGGTCAACTTGAGCAAGTATGTCTACGTCCAGGTAAAGTACACGGTCGAGGCCCTTTTCTCGTAGCGTCTTGGTCGCAATGATTCGATAATAGGACGTTTCGTTGATATGGTTTCTCACTGGAAAATCTTTGCACAGGTCAAAGTCTAAAGTAATGTATTCAACAGAATGAAGTTCCTGCGTGATGACGGAGATTGTAGATTTTGTCTTTGAACTAAGATTTTTATCAATAATGTAAAAGTTGATGTGTGTCTCAGGACTATTGTGCTCAACAATAGAATTAATCGCAACACAGAGTTGTGTGGCATAATTTTCGTCCGCCGCGTGCATTATATTTATTGTTTTGATAATAATCACCTCTCCTTTGAATTTTTATGGTTTATATATCCAATATAACTAAGATAAAAAAATAATTCAAAATAAAAGCTTATCGATATCATAATATTATTCTGTGACATTGTTATTTTTAGACAAAAAAAGAGCAGCAAACTCCGTTTTCCAAATGCACATTGTGCACCAACGGTGTTTCTGCTCATGGGTTTGGCACCAGGGGGTATTATACGTAACTTTGGAAATTAAAGCAAATTAGCTGACAGTTCCGTCAAGCATCAATTGACATAGTTGATGCGAGAGCACACTGGATGCAGGTGAAACCGGGTTATCATAGGCTCGATCAGATAGTGAATGGATAAATTCATTAATCAGTGGTTCGAAGCCACGTCTGGTGAGCATTGGCGTCCATCCGGCTAGCGAGCTGGACAGCTGACCACTCGCGGAATCTTTGGTGAGCGTCTCTAGATCAGTAACGGTGGCAATTCCCTTGCTCGACTCGATTGTGGCTGTCTCATGGTCAACACCCGATTGCATATTCATTTTTGCTAGGACAGTGAGACCGTCCAGCTTAAGTGTCATACTGCAATTTGTTAAAATACCGGCAGCGTCAGCGTTGATCTGATAGCTGAAGTTGGCTTCGGTCGGCTTGAAGGTGGTGATATTGGCGAGAAAAAGCGCAGTATCAACGACGTGGATGAAGAGGTCGTATATTGCCTCTTGAACAGGCTGGTGAGCTGAGACACGTGTTTTTTCAACTGTAATGAGCTGTTTGCCGGTTATTTGTCTAATTTGCTGATTGTAGGGAGCAAAGCGACGATTAAAGCCAGCTGTCAGCTGGACATCATGTTGTTCCGCCAATTTGTAGAGCTCGTCTACCTCTAATAAATCCTCACTAACCGGTTTATCTACGTAGACGTTGATTCCAGCGGTGAGGAATTTTTTGATGATCGTGTAATGCGTGGCAGTAGGAGTATGAATAAAAACGGCATCAAGCCCAACTTCCAGTAGCTCGTCCATATTCGTTGTTACGTGCGGAAATCGATATTTTGCCTGTAATGATTTTAATTTCGTTTCATTTCTACTGCTTAGATAGAACTCTGCCTGATCCTGAATTCCGGAAAAGACTGGTAGGTAGGCCTTTTGCGCGATATTACCTAGTCCTAGTACGCCGATTTTTAACATTATTGAACCTCCATATAGATTTAGTTTACCAAAATTCTGCTAGAACGTTGGTTATTTATCGGGGTTGTTTAGCATCTGGCGGATTTGCTTATCGAAGTCTGATTCGATTTTTTGATGCTTATTGAACTCTTGGTATTCTTGTGATGCCTTATCTTTGGCCATGGTCATTGACACATGTCCCTTATCGGTTAATACATCATACTCCCTGAATTCTAGGAACCTATCAATACTGGTTAATACTGGTTACAAAATCTTGCATCGTAAAATTATGGCGACGTTCTAGCAAGTCCTCAACATAATCAAAGTAACCAGAAACGTTACGTTCAAGACTTTTAATTTGTGGTTCTGTTAGGTAGTTCTTGGCCACCATTGCATCACTCTTTAAAATACGGCCGTCAGGTGCGTTTTTCCAGGTAGTTAATCCCATGTGGGGCTGGTCTTTATTGGCTTTGTTGTAGATAATCTCAGAACCTGTGTGACCACTAATAGCGTAGTGAAACTTATTCTGAACAGTGGCATAAAAGTTACGAGTAATAGGTGAATTTTTATCGTAGTCAGAACTGATTTCTTGGAAAATATCGGTAATCTTTTGCCAAATTCTTCTCTCACTAGCAAGGATTGAACGTACGCGTTCTAGTAATTCATCAAAGTAATCTTGGTTAAGCAGATTAGAGCCCTGTTTGAGGCGCTCATCGTCAAGAACAAACCCTTTTATCATATATTCATTTAGAGTTTTAGTAGCCCATTTTCTGAACTCAGTAGCCTGAATTGAGTTAACCCGATAACCAACAGAAATGATTGCATCGAGGTTGTAGTAATTCACCTCTCTAGAAATCTCTCTATCTCCCTCGTTTTGAACTGTTTCAATTTTCGCAACAGTTCGATTTTCTTCTAATTAACCTGTTTCGAAGATGTTTTTTAAGTGTCTGGAAATTGATGATTTATTAACAGAAAACAATTCCGCCATCGATTTTTGTGTAGCCCAAATAGTATCTTGGCCAATTACAACATCGATTGCCACGTTGTGATTATTTGACTGGTAAAGTATGAACTGATTTTCGTTTGCCATTTCTGCTTACCCCGCTATATATTTTCAATCGATATTTTCTGGATCTAAAGATCTTGAGTTTCAAATGATTAAGTATTTAGATATTTTGTAATGTTATCGCTGTTTGAGTAACTTTCTTATCTTAACTAAGATGTTAACATGACCAGCTTTGATGTACAGTTAATATATTTTAAATTGTGTCCAGAAGGAGATTTGTTTACTAAATCAGCTCTAACATGAGTGTTTTCGGAGTACAAAAAAAATCACCCACAAAAGTGAGTGATTCCAACGCCTCGCAAACCTAATTTATATTATCCCGCGGTTTTCTCCGTGGTTTTCTTTTCTTGAAAAACAATGCTTTTCAGTGAAAGTCTTAAAATTTAAGAATGTTGATTTATCAACGGTTTGAAGCTATTTGAAACTGCGTAAGAACGCAAAAATGGGTGGCCAGGGGATCGAACCCTGGACCCACGGATTAAGAGTCCGTTGCTCTGCCAGCTGAGCTAGCCACCCAAAACTTAACTTAATTATATTAGCATGACTATATGACCTTTTCAAGACTATTTTTGCAAAAATATCCAAAGAATTTAAATTTCAGTTATAATGGAGATAGTTTTTGTAGAAACTTGCCCGCACAAGTATAATGGGGTCAAGCAATTAAGGAGGCTTTATATATATGGCCAAAAAGATTTTAGTAGTGGATGACGAAAAGCCAATCTCAGATATTATCAAGTTCAATCTTACCAAAGAAGGATTCGAAGTTGAGACAGCGTACGACGGTGAGGAAGCAGTAGAGAAGGTAGAATCATATAATCCTGATTTATTAATTCTTGACTTAATGTTACCGAAAAAGGATGGACTAGAGGTTGCGCGTGAGGTTCGTAAGACTCACGACTTACCAATCATTATGGTTACGGCCAAAGACACCGAAATCGACAAGGTACTCGGGCTAGAGATGGGCGCAGATGACTATGTGACGAAACCATTCTCGAATAGGGAGTTGGTTGCCAGAGTCAAAGCCAACCTGAGAAGAAGAGAAATAACTGAAAATACAACTGACAAAAGCAAGGAAAATATTGAGGTCGGTGACTTAGTGATTATGCCCGATGCCTACGTAGTCTCCAAGAAGGGTTCAAAAATAGAGCTCACGCACCGAGAATTTGAGCTCTTGCATTATTTAGCTCGACATCTAGGCCAGGTTATGACGCGAGAACATTTATTGCAAACTGTTTGGAGCTACGACTACTTTGGCGATGTCAGGACGGTTGATGTAACTGTTAGACGTTTAAGGGAGAAGATAGAAGATAATCCTAGTCAGCCTGAACTGTTGGTTACAAGACGTGGTGTCGGCTATTATATGAAAAATCCAGAGGAAGATTAGGCTGCCAGAAGTAGGCGGCTTTTATTTTATGTGAACTGAACAATGAATAATAAACTAAAGCTTTTTCAATCTATTAACTTCAAAGTAGCGATGGTCTTCATCCTCCTTTTATTAGCAACTATTGAAATAATTGGGGCCTATTTCACACGTCAACTTGAACAGAATAGTATTGATTCGTTCGAAACATCAGTCCAAGTTCCATCGATTATTACGTCACAGATTTCTGCACAAATTGAGCAAAAGGATAAGAAATCAGCTAATCAGTCAATTTCTTCAATACTGAATGACTATGATAATTCACAAATATCAGATATTGAAGTTGTAGACAATGACGGCGTAATTAGGGCCGTTAGTAATATCAACTATACGGACAGAGTGGGCCAAAAAACGGCTAGTGCAGACATCAAATCCTCTAGCTATACTGGCAGAGAAACGACAAAGTTTGTCCGTGATAATGGTGTTACATACTTGGTGAAAATAAGTCCACTTGCAGCCAGAAATGGTAACAGCACAAATGGTGTCATCTACATCAGAGCAAGTATGGAGCAGGTGTTCAAGGATGTTAAAAGCACAACGATTACCTTCCTAACAGCTTCGCTAGTCGCTGCAATCCTGGGATCAATCCTATCTCTAGTTATTTCCCGGGCAATAACTCGGCCAATTGATGAAATGAAGAAACAAGCTATTCGGATGGCCAGTGGCGATTATTCCGGTCAGGTTCGGGTCTATTCGCACGATGAACTTGGTCAACTTGCCATGGCGGTTAATAATCTATCGGTCAGGGTCGAGGAGGCTCAAGAAGTCTCTGAGTCTGAGAGAAGACGTTTGGATAACGTGCTAACGCACATGACAGATGGTGTTATTGCAACTGATAGACATGGGAACGTGACCATAATTAACGACATGGCTTTGAGCTTCCTCAATAAGGAGGAGGGTGAGGTGATTGGCGAGTCAATTACCGATCTACTTGGGTTATCTGCGCAGATGACCACGCAAGATTTGATGTCTAATCAGCAGGAATTGATAATCGGAATCAATGAGGGAACCGCACGCGAGCTCATTCTCCACGCCAATTTCTCTCTAATCCAACGTGTGACCGGATTTGTCTCGGGTCTCATTTGTGTGTTATATGATGTGACTGAACAACAAAAGAATGAACGTGAGCAACGCCAATTCGTTTCGAATGTCTCACACGAGTTACGGACGCCACTCACTAGTCTGAGAAGTTATGTCGAGGCCTTAAATGATGGTGCGTGGAAAGACCCTGAAATTGCACCAAAGTTTCTGCAGGTAACCCAGGGCGAAACAGAGCGGATGATTCGGATGATTAACGACCTTTTAAGCCTTTCAAGGCTTGATCAGGGAACTGCACGAATGGAGCTTGAGTGGGTCAATCTAAACGAGTTCTTTGGTTATATCCTCGACCGGTTCGATATGATGATTAAGAACACAAATGAAGATGATGCTAACCAAAAGAAGTACAGTATTAAGAGAGAGTTTGCTTCTAGGGAACTGTGGGTTGAAATAGACCCTGATAAAATGACTCAAGTACTTGATAACATCATGAATAACGCAATTAAGTACTCACCAGATGGCGGAGTAATCACAACAAGGTTACTTCAGACCCACAATCACGTGATTATGAGTATCTCCGATCAAGGATTGGGGATACCAAGAAAGGATCTCAACAAGATTTTTGATCGCTTTTATCGGGTTGATCAAGCTCGTTCGCGGCAACAAGGCGGTACTGGTTTGGGATTGGCAATTTCAAAAGAAGTTGTTGAAGCGCACCATGGTCGTATTTGGGCGGATAGCGCTGAGGATCGTGGTTCTACTTTTTATATCTCATTACCGTTTGAACCAATAAGTGATGGGGGTGAATGGGATGAAGTTTAGTAACGTTATAATTAGGGTTGGTCTCATTGTTACTGTTCTATTGAGTATCGTACTCTCATTTATTATTTGGTCGAATAACCAGAGCTTCGATAACCGGTCCGACAGGACGAAGAACGTGGTTGTTTCAAAGGATGCTAGCACAGCAATTAATAATGCTTATTTACCCACCGAGGTTTTATATCGTGATAATAATGATAGAATGATGCAAATCTATGATAAAACACGGAATATTCCACTCGAACTCTCGAAAAAATTTGGTAAGATAAGTCTCTCGAATGTCTCAAGTTATTCCCGGAATCCTAATCGTTACACGGCAATGCTGGCTAATAGCAAGTATCTTCAGTTGGTCTATCCCGATAAAGTGACTTTAGGGACTTTTGCCAAAGTTTCTAAGATAGCCGGTAAAATTACAAAAGAGAAGCGCCTGATAAATAGAATATTTGTTCCGATTAGCGGTAAGGGAAAGCTTTATTTTGGTGATGATGAGACTAGTAAACTGTATATAACTGACATATCTAGTAATCCTATCAAGGGACTGCAGCAGATTATTAATACCGCAAATCAAAAAATTAAGGTAGAATTACGCCGAGTTGGTACAGAATATACACCGTTTTATACGGAGGATACTCAGGTTGGCGTGTACAGTTACCTCATTACTAAACAGTCTGAGAATTTCTTTGTTTCGAAATTATTGGGCGTTACGAACGTTGATAGTAAAGAGAGCTCGGGGATTGCAACATATAGTACTGGACCGTATCAAAAAGTTATTGTAAATCGTGATAAAAATATTTTTTCTTACAGTAATTTTGATGACAATACCGTTCCAAGGAATACGGCTCAGTTGTTCGAGCAAAGTTCATCTTACCTACTCAAATCGGGCTTAACCGTCAAGGATATGCGCTATTTCGAGAATAAGGATAATACCCTCTCATATAGATACTATTTTGAAGGGCTACCAGTGTTCTTAGAGTCGGATAACTCGGCTGCAATTAGCATTGGTTACTCGAGCAGCGTTACTATCATGATCTTCAAAAATATCATATTTCAGATACCGATTCCTGTCGATGGTAGGACCAGCACTATTCCAGCAACTGAGACTCTGGTGAAGGAGATTAATGAAAAAGGTGTCCATGATAATGAGATTCAACGGATTGAGCTCGGACTAAAGTTAGTTCATGATAAAGAAAATACTGACTTGGTAGATTTAGTACCAACAATGTATTTCAAGATATTTGGTGAATGGAAAGATGCTCAATCTTGGTTACAAAGCGACATTGCTTTTGCCAGAAGAACAGCGGATGAGGTGAAATAAGATGGATTTCAAAAAAATTGAACTTATTTTTCTTGGTGTATTCGTTGCTATTAATATCTTCCTTTTCTACACAATATGGCAGATCCCGTATTTATCACAGAATAAGGCAACAAATACTGAGAGTAGCATCAGAACAGAGATGGCTGCGGATAATATTACAACTATCAGCCTCGAAGATGACGGTGAGGAAGGATACTATCTTGCTGGAAAGGTTGATAATGACTTTGCGGATGGTATCGGCAAGCTCCAAGATCAACGGATTAGTTATGATCAAACGACGCGGGTGTTGAGTAGCCGACTAAATATGGTAATTAAAGGTGCAACACGTTCTAAATTGATCAGTGCACTTACCAAGTATAAGGATAGTGATAATCACATCCTATTTGGTGACGAATACGCGTATTCGAAACAGCTCTCCTCCGATCATGACATTGTATTTGTGCAATTAACGGACTATGGTAAGATTATTGATCCTGTTGGCCAACTGCATTTTCCAGTCAAGGATGGTGAGATCAATAGTTATACACAGAGCTATCAGGAAGAAATTACCATTGTCCGTGAGAAGCAGGAGACAATCAGTCAGGAACAGGCTGTCACGAATCTGTACACTTATAGCGAGTTACCCAATGATTCAAAGGTATTGGCAGTTGAACTCGGATACACCAAGTTAACGCAGGTTAAAGGAAGTGTTATCTTGTTTCCTAGTTGGGTGATTACTATTGAGAATAAAAATACTAAAAATATTCAAATTAAGAAAGTTAATGCGTTCAACGGAACCGTGATTAACGACAGTCTCGCTGATCCAACGGAAACAAAATAGAAAGTTAAATGTTTAATTATTATGCAAGCAGCAGTATTAGCAAGTAGTTCGTCTGGGAACGTCACCTACATTGAAACGAAGCAACACAAGGTTTTGGTGGATGCTGGACTTTCAGGGAAAAAAATTACGGAACTTTTAGCGTCGATTGGTAGGGACATTAATGATATCGACTCAATCTTCATTACACATGAACATTCGGACCATATTAAGGGATTAGGCGTTCTTATGCGGCGGCTAAACGTCAATGTCTATGCTAACTCAGGCACTTGGGACGAAATGCTGGCGCACAATAAAATTGGCAAGGTACCAGAAGATCAAATCAAGATATTTGAACCGGACACGTTAATGAGTCTTGATGACCTTGATATCAATAGTTTTACCGTTTCACATGACGCTAGAGAACCCCAGTTTTACCAGTTCATGAACGACCATAAACGGATGGCGATACTCACAGATACCGGGTATGCTTCTGAGCGCCTAGAGTCCCAAATTAAAGGTGCGGATGCCTATTTATTGGAGTTCAATCACGACTTAGACATGTTAAGAAATGGTCCATATGGTTGGCCTTTAAAGCAAAGAATTATCAGTGACACAGGACACCTATCTAATGACTCGGGGTCGGATGCCTTAATCAATTTGGTTGACCGGCACACGAAGAAGGTGTTTCTGGGGCATTTGAGTCCACATAACAACACTAAGAAGCTGGCATTGACTGCTGCGGAGCTTACATGTGCTAAATTTGAGCCAGAGGTAAACAGTGAATTCTCACTCTTTACAACCGACCCAGCAGTTGCTCAGCCGCTTTTTGTTGTTTAAAAGCTCAACAAAATACCGAATTTACGTCATGAATTTTTCATATTTTTCGATTACTATTGTCTTTGTAGTAAAGGAGCGATTCTTATGGAAAACAAGCAGAACGAACCAACAAAAGAAAAATCTTCAAATACTAAAGGGATAATTGTTAAAACCGCGGTGATTGGTGCCGTGGCCGGTATCTTAGGTGGTGGAGTTACTTACTATGGCCTGGATCAGCTGAACGATGCGCCTCAGACACAAACTGTGCAGAATAATTCTAGCGGTACGGCGACGACGACCAGCAATACATCTGATGGAGCAACGAATTCCGCGACATCTGCGTACAATAAAGTATCGGGTGCAGTAGTATCCGTCATTAATTTGCAGAAACAGGAAAGTTCAGCTGGTGATGGTTCCCTCGACTATTTCTTTGGTAATTCTCAATCTGATGACAGCAGCAATAATAGTTCTAGTGATTCGCTTGAAGAGTACAGCGAAGGCTCTGGCGTTATTTACATGAAGTCAAATGGCAAAGGCTATATCGTAACTAACAACCACGTTGTTGCAGGCTCGGATAAGATTCAGGTTATTCTAAGTAATGGGAAAAAACTTGATGCTAAGCTGGTTGGTACAGACAGTGTGACTGATCTAGCTGTGCTAACGATTGATGACGATGATGTGTCTCAAGTCGCAAGTTTTGCTGAGTCAAAGAATATTAAGCCTGGTCAAACAGTCATTGCCATTGGCTCACCATTGGGTAGTGAGTACGCAACCAGCGTCACACAAGGGATTATCTCGGCAAGCAATAGGACGCTGACAATCACGGATGACTATGGCAATGCGGTTAGTCAGACAACAGTTATTCAGACGGATGCGGCTATTAATCCTGGTAATTCTGGGGGCCCTTTGGTGAATACTTCTGGCCAGATTATTGGGATTAACTCAATGAAGATGTCTACCACTACTGATGGTGGTTCGGTTGAGGGCATGGGCTTCGCTATCCCGAGTGATGAGGTTGTGACAATTAGCAACAAACTGGTGAAGGACGGCAAAATTACTCGACCACAACTAGGTATTCGTGTTGCTAGTGTCAGTGAATTAACCGATGCTGTGAAGGAACAGTTGGATCTGGCGGATAACATTACGACCGGTGTATATGTGGCCTCCGTGACCGCTAACGGTTCAGGTAGCGCAGCAGGAATGAAAAAGGGTGACGTAATCACTGAAGCAGATGGGAAGAAGGTTGAAGATGTAGTTTCATTACATACGATTCTGTATTCACACAAGATAGGTGACACAATTTCTGTGAAAGTTGCTCGTGGTGGGCAAACCAAAACGCTCTCTGTTAAGTTGAAATAAGCTATCAAATTAAGCTCTCGTATATACGAGAGCTTTTTTGATGCAAAAGTGATAAGTGAAACAATTTTTGTTCGGATTTTTCTGTTGTCAAGTTACAACTAAGTTACGAGGAATAACACAGTCCTGTGGATAAGTCTGTGAATTGTGTAGAACTCGTAAATTTAAACTGTGAAATTCTGTGGATAACTTGTGGATTGTGTGTAAACCTAGTAATTTTGACAAGTTAGAACAGGCGTTCATCCACTAAAATAGGCATTTAGCGGGAAATGTTTGTGATAAGTTGTCAAAGATTAAATATGTGAATAAAAAAATTTGTTAGAAAAGTTTTTTGAGACTGTATCCACAAGGGATAGAGTTAATTTGGTTTAGACCACAAAATGTGCTCTGAAACATATGTTCATTGTGTATAATTAATGTTGATAACTTGTTCATGGATGGGGGATAACTTTTGGGGATAAAAATTATTGGTGTTGGTAAAATCAAAGAGAAGTACTTTACGGCAGCGGTTGGCGAATATACAAAACGAATGCAACGCTTTGGTGGATTAAATATCGTTGAAGTAAAGGATGAACCGGCCCCCGATAATATGTCAGAGACCGAAATAACACACGTGAAGGATAAAGAGGCAGATAAAATATTGTCCAAGATCAAAGAGGATGACTTTGTAGTTACGCTCGAGATATTGGGTGAAGAGTACTCGTCTGAAAAACTGGCCGCGAAAATTAAGGAGCTCCAGACTTACGGCAAGAGCTCGATTGTCTTTGTCATTGGTGGATCAAACGGGTTGGGGGATGCAGTTCTAAATCGGTCTAACCTCGCCGTTAGTTTTGGTCGGTTCACTCTACCACACCAGCTGATGCGAGTTGTCTTAAGTGAACAGATCTATCGAGCGTTCATGATTAACAGTGGTAGTACCTATCATAAGTAAGAAGAGGGCAATGATGGTTAAAATTTATACAAAAGTCGGAGATAAGGGATACACTAAACAAGTGACGGGTAAAATGGTACCGAAATATGATTTACAGATTGAAGCCTTGGGTGCAATAGATGAGCTAGACTCCTGGCTTGGTTATTGCGTGACCAAATTATCCGTAGAAAGTGTCCAGCTCAAACCGGAGCTAATCGAGATTCAAAGGAACCTCTATCTTCTGCAAGCAGACCTGGTCGTTAAATCACGACACGAGCTAACACAAGATTTGACCAGCCAAATGGAGCGAAGAATTGATGAGTTAGTTGAGCTTGTCGAACCCATCAAGGCATTTATTTTGCCGGGCGGAAGAGATGCAGGTGCGAGCTTGCAGTACGCTAGAACGCTTGCGAGACGTGCTGAACGCCGGATTGCGGAGCTAAATGAGCATCAAGAAGCAGTGGCGGATGAAATAATGCAATACCTGAATCGTCTTTCGGACTATCTGTTTGAATTAGCCAGATATGCCAATCAGTTAGATGGTTATGCGGAAATTGAGAGCAAAAAAATAAGCGAGTAGCCTCGCTTATAGTAGATGAATTAAAATGATGTAGCCCAATCCGGTTAAGAGAATTAGACCAATAAATTGGAGCAAGCCGAATCTCAGTAAGAAGTATGAGCGACTTTGTCTGCCGTGATTAGCATATTGCTTGAAGACTAATAAGTTCGCCATCGAGCCAATCACTGATCCGAGCCCCCCAATATTGGACCCGAGGAAGAGCGCTTCTGCAAAGGGCGAGAACTTACCGATGAGAATTGTTGATGGCACATTACTCATGAACTGGCTACTGATGATGCTGGTTAGGTAGACAGAGACCTCCGAGTACATTAGGTGTGAGATGACGGCGACGACGAACGGAATACGACTGACAATTCCGGCAATCATGAAGAAACCGGTAAAAGTGAGAATAATTGGGTAGTCGACGTGAAGCATTATTCTGGGATTGAAGAGGACTGCAAGTAGGATTGCCGCTAGCGCGCCCACGTAGGATGGAATAACGCGGAAAACACCAGCAAAGATTAGCAGGGCGACGCCAACGCTGATCAATGTTGGGCGCAAATTAATCTGAATGTCGCGCACTGGAACAGTAGGGACCGGCTTGTTTTTGATAAAAAGACTGAAGATAAAGAGCAAGATGATGCTGGCTGCCAACAGCGGGATAGACCACCGGAAGAACTCTAGGCCGTTTACTAGGTAGTGATCCATGATGAAGATGTTGTGGGGATTGCCAAACGGCGTAAATGCGCTACCGAAATTAGCTGCCATACCAATTAGAGTTACGGGGACGGCTTCTGGTAATTTGTATTTATTGGCAATCTTTAGATACAACTGTACCAATGTTAAGACGGTGATGTCATTGGTCAGGAACATCCCGGAGAAAAGGGCTAAGATAACGAACTTCCAGGATAGTTGCCGTGTATTTGCTGCCGTGCTTGTTAACTTGTAAGTGAAAAAGTCAAGTACATGAAGGTACTCGAAAATTTGGATTAAGGTCATCATTGCGGTGATGGACCACAATGTTGAGAAATGAATATCAGTAAGTTGTTGTCTACCCAGAAATAGACTGATAATTACTAACAGGGCTGTGATCTGAAGCACGCGATCTTTCGCGATATTTTTTATTACTGTCATTAATTGTACCTCAAAAAAAAAACAACATTACTATTTTGCTCTTTATTAGAAGTACTGACAATACTTTTTGTTAAAATATGCGGGGATATTCAGCCAATTCGGGTGTTTTGGTACGCGCATCGGGCATAATTGTTTCCCGTGAAACAAAAAGCGACTACTAGTAGCAGTCGCTTTTATTATCTTGCTGTGTATTTAGTTGGTTGTCTTAGTAGTCGCCATTCATGATGGAGTTCTTGACGACCACATAGTTTACTTTGCGGATTGATTCTAGATCATTGCCGCCAGCGTAGGAGATAGAAGATTGCAGATCCTCGCGCATCTCCACGAGCTTATTCTTGATTGAGCCCATGTAGGGTACAAGCATCTGCTTGCCCTCTACATTACGGTAGGCTCCCTTTTGCATGTCAGATGCGGAGCCCCAATATTGTTTATATTGTTTCCCGTCAATTCTGATAATATTTCCTGGATTTTCGTCGTGGCCGGCTAATAAGGAGCCAATCATCACCATTGATGCACCGAAGCGTACGGACTTGGCAATATCGCCGTGATGTCTGATGCCGCCATCTGCAATCAGTGGTTTGCGGGCCACCTTCGAGCAGAGGCTCAGGGCAGAGAGCTGCCAGCCACCGGTACCAAAACCCGTTTTTAATTTTGTGATGCATGCTTTACCGGGGCCAACACCAATCTTTGTTGCATCGGCGCCTGCATTTTCGAGTTCACGTACAGCCTCGGGGGTTGCCAGGTTACCAGCTATTACGAATGAGCCTGGTAGATTTTGCTTGATATAGTGAATCATCTTAATCACATAGTCAGAGTGACCGTGGGCGACGTCAATTGTGATGTAATCAGGTGTTAGATGCGCCGCAACGAGTTCATCGATAAACTTGTATTCATCTTCCTTAATGCCAACGGAGATTGAGGTAAAGAGGTCAAGTTCTTGCATATGACGCACGAAATCCAACCTTTTCTCTGGTTGAAAACGGTGCATGATGTAGAAATAGTCGTTTGCAGCCAGCCATTCTGCCAAATCCTCATCGATAATGCTAGCCATATTTGCCGGCACCACAGGTATCTTGAAAGTTCGGGGACCAAATTTGATACTGGTGTCTGCCTGCGCACGAATTTTGATAATACACTTATTGGGAATTAGTTGGATATCGTCATAATCGAATATTTGCATAATTTACCTCAATTTTGTTCTTTTTTTCGAAGACCACTGCTCAATATACAATCAAAAAAATGAAATGTCAACCAAAATACGTATAATAATCTCTGCTAGTCAAATTATAGTTCGGAAAAGCATTGACCCACTTACCGTAAACTGCTAAAATTAGGTTTAATTTGAGTAATTTAATGAGGTGGAAAAATGACAGCGACAGTTTTAGTTGGTAGCCAGTGGGGAGACGAAGGTAAAGGAAAGATGACGGATTTCTTGGCGCAGGACGCTGAGGTGATTGTTCGTTATCAGGGCGGTAATAATGCGGGGCACACTATCGCATTTGCTGGTAAGGAGTACAAGCTTCACTTAATCCCTTCCGGTATTTTTTTCAAAGATAAACTGAGCGTCATCGGCAATGGGGTCGTATTAAATCCCAAAGCGACTGTCGAAGAACTGAAATATTTGGCAGATAACGGTGTTGAGCGGGGTCAATTACTTATTTCTAGTCGGGCCCACGTCATCCTGCCGTACCACATTCTTTTGGATAAGTTACAAGAAGAGTCTAAAGGTGATGCCAAAGTTGGTACTACTAACAAGGGCATTGGGCCAGCGTACATGGATAAAGCGTCTAGAATCGGTATTAGGATGGCCGACTTGCTAGAGAAAGAGACGTTTGCCGAGAAGTTAAAGATTAATTTGGCTGAGAAAAATAAATTATTTACCAAGTTATATGATTCTGAGCCTCTGAATTTTGACGATATTTTCGAAGAATACTATGAATATGGCCAGCAACTAAAAGAATTTGTGACAGATACTTCAGTGGTTGTGAACGAGGCGCTTGACGCCGGCAAAAACGTGTTGTTCGAGGGTGCACAGGGTGTCATGCTCGACATCGATCACGGAACGTATCCGTTTGTGACATCGTCAAATCCAATCGCCGGTGGCGTCACTACGGGCGTTGGTATAGGGCCAAGTCGGATCACAGAAGTGCTAGGAATCTGCAAGGCCTATTCAACAAGGGTTGGTGCGGGTCCATTCCCAACAGAGCTGCACAATGAGATTGGCGATTATATTCGGGAAACCGGGCATGAATATGGTACGGTGACAAAGCGCCCGCGTCGGATTGGGTGGTTCGATGCCGTTGCAATGCGGCATGCCGTTCGGGTTTCAGGATTGACGGCACTCAGCCTTAATTTATTGGATGTTTTAACGAATATTTCTACAATCAAGATTGCGACGGGTTATCAATTAAACGGAACTGAGATTGATTACTATCCAGCAAGTCTGCAGGAATTGGCTGAATGTACTCCAATTTACGTTGAATTACCTGGTTGGACCGAGGATATCACCGGTGTGACAGAGTTCTCTGATCTGCCAGAAAACGCTAAATCATTTTTGAATAAAATCTCTGAATTGGTCGGAATTCCAGTTGCCACTATCTCAGTTGGACCTGACAGAGAGCAGACAATAATTCGGGACGCAATCTGGAAATAATGGGGAAGACAAATGTTAGAACGCTACACTAGGCCAGAAATGGGTAAAATATGGACGTTAGAAAACCGGTATCAGGCGTGGTTGGAGGTCGAAATTGCGGCCACAAACGCCTGGTCCAGGGAGGGCGAGGTACCCGCTGCAGATGCTTTGAAAATAGCACAAAATGCTAGTTTCACCGTGGAACGGGTGGCGGAGCTCGAAGAGCAGACTAGACACGATGTTGTTGCCTTTACCAGAACGGTCTCTGAGTCACTTGGTGCCGAGAAGAAGTGGGTGCATTACGGGCTCACGAGTACTGATGTGGTGGATACCGCTAACGGTTTGCTACTGAAACAGGCCAATCGGATTATTGCGGCTGATTTGGCTAAACTTGCCCAAACGCTTGCCGATTTAGCACATAAATATAAATACACCGTGACGATGGGAAGAACCCATGGTGTCCATGCAGAGCCCACGACATTTGGTCTTAAGCTTGCGCGGTGGTACTCTGAGGTCAAACGTGATCAAGAGCGTTTTGCCTATGCAGCTGATCAAGTAGAGGCAGGTAAAATAAGTGGTGCTGTGGGGACCTTTGCCAACGTTCCACCGCGTGTTGAACAGGATATCATGGACCAACTTGGATTACATGCGCAGGAAATTTCTACGCAAGTCTTACCACGTGACCTGCATGCCAACTACATTGCTACCCTCGCCCTGATTGCTACGGGAATTGAAAACTATGCGACCGAGATTCGTAGTCTCCAACGAACTGAAATTCATGAGGTCGAGGAAGGTTTTCATCCAGGCCAAAAGGGTTCGTCAGCAATGCCACATAAAAGAAATCCAATTGGCTCCGAAAATGTAACTGGCCTGGCCAGAATTTTGCGGGGGTACATTGTGCCGGCCTATGAGGATGTCTCCCTGTGGCATGAACGCGATATTTCACACTCATCAGCCGAACGAGTGATTCTACCTGATGCTACTTCTTTAGTGGATTATATTGTGACCAGATTCACCGGTATTCTGCAGAACCTCACCGTTTTCGAAGACAGAATGAAGCAGAATATGGATCAAACTTACGGTCTAATTTATAGTCAACGGGTGCTACTGAAACTGATTGAGTCGGGGATGTCACGGGAAGAAGCCTATGACCTGGTCCAGTCTCAGGCTGCGATAGCCTGGGATGAGCATAAATCATTTAAGGAGCTGATTGTGAATCACCCAACGATCAAAGGTAAACTCGGCGATACGCTAGTCGAGGCGTTCGACTACCATTACCATCTCAGATACGTTGACGATATTTTCGCGCGGGTTTTCGGTGCTGAAGAAAATAATTAGTGCGAGATGTGCTTATTTTTTGTAATTAAACTGGAATGCGTGTATCATAATGATTGTAAAGAAAAGATTGCGTGCAATTTAATTACGGAGGTATCTTATGGAATTAACGATTAAACCTGCAGCAGCCGAGATTTTGAAAAACAAGGTTGCAGAAAATCAGGTAATGTTTCTCGCATTGAACGATGGATCAACAAAATACTCTAAGATTGGTGGTACCTGTACCATTGGCGCAAACTTCCAATTTGTAGTCTCAGACGTTTTAGACCCAGATTATAATATCCCAGTTGAGAACAACGCAGGCTTCACTATTTATACCGCGGAACCAGAGACCACCTTCCTTGGTGACGGACTGACTCTTGATGGCAGATGGGCGATGCTCTCTCTGAAGGATAATGGCGGAATCATTGATGGTGGCGTCACAATCTCTAAGAACGAGTTAGTTGGCGTAACCGCTTCCGATATGAAAGAACTAGGCGGAAAAATTTGCTAAAAGTGCTAAAATAAGACTTGTATGACCAATGACGGCCGTGCAAGTCTTATTTTTTTCGGTGAGAGGGGAAGAGCCATGTTCTTTATAAACACAGATCGAGATAACAAACCTGTCAATGATGCGACGGTTAATCAATCTCTTGATAACTACCTCATCAATACCTTGAAACTGCCTGGCCACGGGCTGATCATGTATATCAATCGGCCATCGGTGATTATTGGTGTAAACCAGAACGCATATGCGGAAGTTGATTTAAAATATCTACGTGAGAAAGATATTGCGTTGGTTCGCCGTTCTTCAGGTGGTGGAGCCGTCTATCAAGATTATGGCAACATTATTTTCGAGAATATCATTGTTGGTGACACAACTGACTTTGGTGATTTCAGCAAAATTGCGCAGCCAATCTTAGATGCACTTCACGACTTTGGTGCCACGGGAGCGGTGCTGCAGGGGAGAAATGACCTGGTGATCGATGGTAAGAAATTCTCTGGTATGACGATGGTTAAGGTGGGAGACTCCTACGCTGCTGGTGGCACGCTGATGTTCGATTTGAACATGGAAGATGCCGAACGTGTTCTGACCCCGGACCAGAACAAACTCCAGTCTAAGGGCGTTAAATCGGTCAATAAGCGCGTGACCAACATCAAGCCATACCTTGATGAGAGATTCCAGAACATGACTGCTGCTGAGTTTAAAGATGAACTTTTAAAACATATGTTCCACGTGGATCAATTGTCACAGATTGAAACATATAATTTCGCCGATGAAGACTGGCGCATCATTGATGATCGCCTGCAGGGACAGTATGATACGGATGAATGGAACTTTGGTAAAAATCCGGGATTTAAGGAATATAAATCAAAACACTTCGATATTGGAACAGTTGCCTTCAACTTCACCGTGGAAGACCATAAAGTAACGGCATTTAAGATTTATGGTGATTTTATTACCGGTGGGAATATTAATATAATTGAGCAGAATCTCGTTGGTACATCCTTTGACCAACAGAGCCTCACAGCTGCTTTTGATAAGAGTAACCTTGCTGCTAACCTTGGCAAAATCACTGGTGCAGAATTAGCTGATTTAATGATATCCGAACAATAAAGATTGCTATTCTTGGAAAAACCGTGTATTCTTAAAAAAGAACTTTTTTAAAAGGAGATTACAATGTCACAAAACACACACACTGGTATTTCACCAAAACGCAGACCTGTTAATGTTGCAAACGTGAAAGCACGTCTCGAGAAGACAGCTGAAACACTTGATTTCTTACAAGGCAAGACTGCTGACAAGAAGAGTAAATAATAAAAGGACGAAGTTATTGATGCTTCGTCTTTTTATTTGCGCAAAATATGGTAAGTTTAGTATTATAGGAACAATTTAAATATAAATGGAGGCTATCACATGGGATTACACGAGTTTATTCAGGGGCTAAATAACTTGGAGACAATTGATCGCGCTCCTGGCTACTTCAAGTATCAACAGCATACCGTTGCCGCACACTCGTTTCGGGTGGCGGAAATTGCCCAAATGTTGGGTGATATTGAGGAGGTTGCTGGTAACAAGATAGACTGGCAAATGCTGTACGAAAAATCACTGAATCACGATTACACAGAGAGATTTATTGGCGATATCAAAACTCCGGTTAAGTATGCAACGCACGAGCTGCGTGAAATGCTCGCCGATGTAGAAAGTTCTTTAACGAATAATTTCATTGAGAATGAGGTGCCAAAGGAGTTTCAAGACCGGTATAAAAGGCGCTTCTCGGAGGGTAAAGACGATACTCTAGAAGGTAAAATTCTGTCGGTTGCTGATAAACTAGATTTGATTTATGAATCGTACGGTGAAATACAGAAGGGTAATCCCAGCGAGGTATTCTTAGATATGTTTCAGGAGAGCCTGAAGACAATCAAGAAGTTTAATGAGCTTGCCTCGGTTAAGTACTTCATCAAAAAGATATTGCCGGACTTGTTTAAGGGCGAATTTAGTAATCGAGATAAGTTACAAAAAGTTGCTTGGGATATTTTGATTGAGGGATAATTATGAAATTTAGGTGTAGTTCCTGTAGACTACGGATGAAGGCGCTCCATTTTCACTGTGAAGAAGGTCGGGGCCAGCCCACTTTGGCAAGTATCTGTGATATTTGTCGGCAAGCAGGGCTGTCAGCCAGGGACTTTGAGAATGATCCGGTTCAGCTTTTTGCCCAAACACTAAATATGCGGTATGCTGGCAAGCTCATAGAACAAAATAATGAGCAGGAGACTTATCATGCCGCGTCTGTGGTGCAGGAGAGCGAATTTAAGCGTCAGCTGGAGAACCTGATTGTCAATTACGATACTAATGAGCTGGTTCAAAGACAGGTGGCACGAAAGACACTGAACGAGGTGCTCTGGTCGATTTTGACTGGGAAGATAAAACCAACTTTGACCGGTGACTATAAGGTTGACTTTGCTGCCGTGGGACTACGGATTGAATATGACCTGAATAACTTAGATTTTATTGCCCGGGAAATAATCCGTCGGCAGTACAATCACCGTTGTCAATACTGTGGTAGGCGGGGAAATAGCGTGGATCATAAGAATCCCGTTTCCCTTAGTGATGACAATTCTCTGGAAAATTTGACGCTTGCCTGTCAGGAGTGCAACGGCATCAAAGGAAATATGCCATATTATTTCTTTGTGCACTTAAATAATCAGATTCAAGGGGTTAATCGACAGCTTGTGGACTATGAAAACCTCATTAATAGCCTAGAACAATCTTTCAGAGCCCGACACAACCAGTTAATTGCACGTACCCATTTGAAAAATGTGATAGACGATCCTGAATTGCGACATTTAAGAAAGCAAAATAAAGAGCTTCAGGCTGCAATAGATAGCGTCAATAGCGATTATCTAGAACTACGTAACAGTCGTAGGAAATACTTTAGTTCGCAGTGGAAAATGCATCGGATGGTCGAGCAAGACACGATTATTTAACTGACCAACTGACCAATCCAAAAAGGCATCTCACAGATTACGTGAGGTGCCTTTTGCTATTTAAGTGGTTGTTAGGGTAGAACGATAATTAACGAGCCAGATAACGCTTCAGAAATTCTTGTGTTCTTGCTTCTGTCGGATGATTGAAGATTTGTTCCGGGGTGCCGATTTCAGCTACATATCCCTGATCCATGAAGATTACCTTATCGGAAACGTCTTTAGCGAAGCCCATTTCGTGTGTCACTAAGATCATGGTCAGACCCGTGTGTGCGAGAGCCTTCATTGAGTCCAGTACGTCATCAACCATTTCGGGATCAAGTGCACTGGTTGGCTCGTCAAAGAGGAGAATATCGGGATCCATAGAAACGGCACGAGCAATGGCAACCCGTTGCATTTGACCACCTGATAGCTGACGTGGTTTCGCCTTAATATAAGGATCCATGCCAACCTTGGCTAAGTTTTCTAATGCAATCTTCTCTGCCTCCTCTTTCGAGCGTCCGAGAACGGTTTGCTGACCAACGGTACAATTATCTAGTACATTCAGGTTGTTGAACAAGTTGAATGATTGAAAGACCATCCCGACTTTTGCGCGATATTTCGTGATGTCGTATCCAGGAGCTAACACATTGGCATCATTGTAAATTATTTCACCGGCAGTGGGTTGTTCTAAAAGGTTGATGCAACGTAGAAGGGTAGACTTACCTGAACCGGAAGGACCGATGATTGTCAGAACTTCACCGGCAGTGACGTCGAGTGAGATGTCAGACAGAACCTCGTGCTCACCAAATGTTTTCTTGAGATTATTGATTGAGAGAATTTTATTTTCCGCCATGATTAATTGTCCTCCAATGTTGGGGTAGTTACTTGAAGCTGATTGGCCATTAAGTTGTAGTTGGTTGGTCCCTCAAGCCGCTTCTCGATTACTCTGAAGATACGGGTAATCGTAAAGGTGAGTACTAGGTAAATCAAAGAAATAGTTAAGTACGTCTGGAAGAATTGGAAATTCTGACCGGCAATGGTTGAACCCGTGAAGAACAGCTCTGATACTGAGATGATACTTAATACAGAGGTATCCTTGATGTTGACGATGAATTCATTCGTGATTGAAGGTAGGCTGTTTCTAATTGCTTGTGGCAAAATAATTTTGCGCATTCTCTGGAAGTGGGTCATACCGAGTGCGCTGGCTGCTTCGAATTGACCTGTTGGTGTTGAAATAATACCACCGCGAACGACTTCTGCCAGGTAGGCCCCTGTATTAATAGAGACAATAACGATTGCGGCAAAAGTCCGTTCCAAATTTAAGCCAAATATTTGAGCAATGCCGTAATAGAACACAGCGGCTTGAACCATCATTGGTGTGCCCCGGAATATCTCGATGTAGACTGAGAGGACCCAATTCAGAACGTTTAATGCCCAGCGTTTACCGCGTGTAGTTGGCCGAGGAATTGTTCTGGCAATTCCAATCAAGAGCCCAATGACGAAACCGATGATTGTGGCGATAAGGGAGATGAACAAGGTCATGCCAGTACCGCGGAGTAGCATCCCTCCATATTGTTTCCAGATATTTAAGAACCAGTTGCCTTTGGCTGCTGATTCAGGTTGGTCGAGGACAGCCTTCGTAATCATCTTTTCTTGTTGGGCCGGGGAAATGTCTGCCACGATTTGGTTAACCTTTTGTAAAAGTGGGTTACCTTTCTTAACCCCAATGGCCGTCTGTACTTCTGAAGGATCAACCTTGAAGCCGCCTTTTCCCGAGAGGTCGACAATCTTCACGTTGGGGTTAACCTTTGTGATACTGATTCCTTCGGCATCCTCTGCGACGTAACCATCGATTGTGCCAGCCTGTAGAGCTACCCGCATTGCGGAGAAATCCTTCATTGCTGGTTCTTTGATTGTGCCCTTTAGCTGGTTAATTAAATCGTAGTGGAAAGTGGCTAACTGTGCAGTGAACTTTGCGTTTTTGAAATCATTTACGCTTGTCGCATCGGCAAATTTACCATCCTTATTCACAACGGCAATCATCTTAGTCCGACGGTATGGGAGCGAGAAGTCAATTGACTTGCGTCTCTCTGGCGTAGGGGACATTCCGGCGATGATTAAATCGATTTTGCCGGAAGTTAACGAAGGAAGAAGACCATCCCAGACCGTCTTGACAACGACCACCTTTCGTCCGAGTTTCTTACCGATAATCTTCGCGGTTTGCACGTCGTAACCGTTGGCAAATTCGTCGGAACCATCGATTGGGACGGCGCCGTTTGCATCATTCTGTTGGGTCCAGTTGTAAGGCGGATAATTAGCCTCCATTCCGACGCGCAGTACGTCCTTACTACTGGAAGCTGCGTGAACCGTTTCTGTGTTTCTAGCAAAAACACCAAGTGTCAGCAGAATCAGCGCGAACAACGCGATTCTGCGCGAATAAGTAATCAGTTGTCTCATTTGTTTCTCCTCCAAGACAACCCGCTACAATTAAAAAACCTCTATTGGCGTGGGCCAATAGAGGTGAGGTTTAATTCATTGATAATTTTAAAGTAAATTAAAATCCCAAATCGTATAGCGCTCCTTAGACAACAAGTCTAAGACAGTCCAGCCGGTATTCCCGTCTGGCCCAGCAAGTTGATGATGTATTTCAAAAACTTACTTCGGCGAATGTCCTCTCGGCTACTTCAAAGTGAATACACACTCCATAGCGTTGGTGGCGATCGCGACCTCTATTGCATTGTGGTTGTTTATTTAAATGTATAGCTGAATTATAGAGATTAATATGAGTCGTTGTCAAGCATAAAATTATTTTATTGAGTCGACAAAATCTTGGTAAATGCGTTGCTCACCCGTTTCCCTAATCTGAGCATTGGTGAAGTCATGTTCCCTAAGATCCGTTTCAGACAAGTTGATTGTGTGGGTAAAAGTTGCGTTACCAATGAGTTCAATGCGGTAGTGATCATCAAGCGTGTGCACTACGGTCTGGACCATTCCACCTGGGTTTAATACGGTGTTTTTCTGGTTAAAATTAATCAAATCGGGGTACGTTAAAGCCGTCACCAAGCTACTGGCTGCCATTGCTGTGCCACAAGCATTCGTAAAGCCAACACCGCGTTCGAAGGTTTTAACAAAAATTTTGTTGGCAGAGATGACCTGAACGAAACTAACGTTAACGCCGTCGGGGAAGTAGGGATTCGGAGCATTCAGTGTTTCGCCAATCTGTTGTTGCCGGTCAGATTGCAATTGTTCCTGATCGACAAAAGCAATCAAGTGCGGGTTAGGTACGGCTACGGCGGTGAAACGTAACTCTGGATCAATCTCTGGTAGCACGATATTTCTAATTTCCTCGTGGCCAAGGTTCGAAAAGCCAACGTCTGTCTGTGCGAATGAGATGGGCGAAATCTCTACGCTAAAAGTTTGTAAATTGTCGTGGAGTGGCTGTGCCCGTGAGACTGCAAGGGACTTCAATGGTGTTTCCACGTGAAACATTTCTAGATGATACTTCTCTGATAGGAAGCGAGAGACTGTGCGGAGGCCGTTGCCACACATCGATGCAATGCTACCGTCCGCATTAATCACCTCCATGCTGGCAAGACTTTGACTATTTGTTGCTTCGTCGATGACGAGCAGGCCATCTGCACCGCCGATAATTCCGTTATTTGCTGCTGCGATGAATTGGCCGAGGGAGGCCAATTCTGACTGCGTTAGCTTCTTCTCTAGTGTGTTTTGATCTAATAGAAAAAATGTGTTTGCTGAGCCGTGGACTTTCAGTAGTTCGACCATTTTCAGACCTCCAAGTAATTATTGTTAAAGAACCGGTTGTAGATATATTTAATTGCATTTGCCGCATCTGCCCGATCAGTGCCGAGCATGATAGAGATGCGCGACGCGCCTTGATTGATCATTTTAACTGGGATATCGTGCAGTGCGAGTGGATTGATGATGTTTTCGATGATACCAACTCGATTGCGCATCCCTTCGCCCACCACCATGATAATGGCGTAATCATCAATCCATTCCATTTCGTCCGGACAGACTTCTTCTTTAATCTCGGCCAGAAAATGACTGATAATTTCTGGTTGCAATTGCGACTTGTCGAAGATGATTGTCAAGTCGTCAATTCCAGAGGGCATATGTTCATACGATACGCCGTATTTATACAGTATTTGGAGGATTTTCAACGTGAATCCAGCCTGCTTATTTAGCAGGTAACGGTGCAGATAGAGTGCAGCAAAGCGACTGGATGCGGCGATTCCCGTTACCAACTGGCGGGCCTCGTACTCACTGTCTGAGACTATGAGCGTCCCTGGCGCATCAGGGTGATTCGTATTTTTCACATTGATCGGGATGTGGCCCTGAATTGCGGGAATGATCGCCTCGTCATTAAACACTGAGAAACCAGCATATGAGAGTTCACGCATTTCCCGATAGGTCATTAACTTGATGGCCGCAGGATTGTCGATAATCTGGGGATTGGCGGCAAAGATGGCATCTACATCCGTGAAATTTTCGTACATCGTTGCATGCAAGCCTGCTGCGAGAATCGAGCCGGTGATATCTGAACCGCCGCGGGCAAAAGTAATGATTTTATTGTCTGGGGTGTAGGCGTAGAAGCCGGGCACCACGATGCGCTGCGCACCCAAGTTAAACTGGTTCAAGTGACGATATGTTTCGTCGGCTAAAACCACCTCATGGTCGCGTTCCTGTGCAACAATACCTAACTCGCGGGGATCGACGAAACGGGCGGGGATACCGACAGAATTAAGGCAACTAGCAAATAATAATGCGTTGAGTATCTCACCGTGGGCCTTAAAAGTGTGTTGTAATTCAGCCGAATCGTGAAATGTGATGGAGACCAAATCGAGTATTATAGTATGGATGTCCTCCAGTACGGCTTGTTCAACTTGAAATGCACGGCCGATTGTTTCATAGCGCTCGTAGATTGTGTCAGCTAGCTCAGCGGTCTCTGCTCCAGCAAGTGTAAGCTGGGCATATTGAATCAGGAGATCGGTTACTTTAATGTCGCCTGGAAATCTTTTGCCGGGAGCAGAGGTGACGATGACCTGGCGCTCTGCGTCGGCGCTAATGATGTCGATCACTTTGCGGTACTGGCTGGCATCGGCTAACGAAGTGCCGCCAAATTTAGTAATTTTCACAATGAATACTCCTCGGGAAATTAGTTAGATTAATTCTTGGGTAACCAGCTTTTCGGCAATTTGAACCGTATTCCAAGCGGCCCCCTTCAGTAAGTTATCGGCCACAATCCACATGTTAAAGGCCCCGTGGGTTTCTAAATCAGGTCTGATTCGACCGACAAAAGTTTCTTTTCGACCGGCGGCTGTAAGTGCTTGGGGATACAGTTGAGTGCTGGGGTCGTCTTCTACGACGATTCCTGGCGCATTATTCAACAGTGCACGAATGTCGGCGCTAGTTGCCGTTTGATCGGCAACTTCGAAGTAGACCGACTCTCCGTGGCCAATCTCAACTGGTACTCGAACGCAAGTCGCTGTGACCTTTAATTCCGGCGCATCCATGTCACCCAGCATTATTTTCTTCGTCTCGTGAATCATCTTCCACTCCTCGTGGGAGTAGCCGTCGGCTTCAAATACATCTATTTGAGGTAATAAGTTGCCGGCAATCTGGTAATGATTCCTGTCAGCGGCCGTCGGCAGAATCGTTGGAGTGGGCTGACTAACTGCATTAACTAGCGCAGCATTCTCGGCTTGTAGCTCCTTGATGGCGGATTGACCGGCACCGGAAACTGCCTGGTAGGTGGAAACAATCACCCGGTTGAGACCGAATTGGCGGCGAATTGGTTCAAGGCATAATACCATCTGAATGGTGGAGCAATTTGGGTTCGCGATGATTCCATGATGCTCTTTGAGTGCCGCCGCGTTGACCTCTGGTACTACTAATGGAACATCTTCCTCCATGCGAAATGCGCTGGTATTATCGATGCATACCGCACCCCGTTTGACCGCTTCTGGGAGAAGTCTTTTGGACACATTGCCACCAGCGGACGAGAGAACGAGTGCTACGTCGGCAAAGGAATCGGGAGTAGCCTCCTCCACAGTAACCTCCTGGCCCTTAAATGTAAGGGTAGTGCCGGCGGAGCGTGCCGATGCCAGCAATTTCAAGTGGTTGATTGGAATTGAGGTCTCCTCTAGTAGCTTGATAATTCTCCGGCCCACCGCACCCGTTGCTCCGAGCACGGCAATATTATATTTAGTCATTTGTTTACTTCCTCCAGGGTATTACTTGTATTTGTCTTCAAAAAAGTACTAATTCGCTTGACTGCTGTTTGTAAATCTCTCAAAGATGACGCATAAGAGACGCGAATGTAGCGTTCCCCGCCGGGGCCAAACGCGGCGCCCGGGATTACTCCGACTTTGGCAGATTTGGCTAGCGCTAGAGCGAACGTGGTTGAATCGCCGTTAAATGTGGGCGGTATACCCGCAAATAAGTAGAATGCACCGGTCGTTTGACCAATCTGAAAGCCCATTTTGCGAAACTCTGCCTTAATATAAGTAAGTCGTTCTTCGTAGGCTGTTCGCATAACTGCGGCATCCTGCAGGCCATTCGTTAGTGCTTCGAGAGCAGCATATTGGGCGGGGTTAGATGGACATGTCACCCAGAAAGCGTGGACCTTGCTGGCCTTAGTGACGAAGTCTGCGGGTGCGGCGAAATATCCTAGGCGGTAGCCAGTCATTGAGTGTGATTTCGATAAACCATTGATTACAATGGTCTGCTCCGGTAAAAGAGCTGCAATGGAGTGGTGGGTAACTCCGTAGGTTAATTCATTATAGATTTCGTCTGCAATGACGTAGATATCATGGTTTTTGAGCACATTTGCGAGCGTTACCAATTCCTGTTCGGTATACTCAATCCCGGTGGGGTTGTTCGGGTAATTGAGGATAATCGCCTTGACGCGAGGCTCTTCATCGAGGACCGCCTGGAGCTTTTCTGGTGTCAAAACAAATTCATCGGCAGAAGTATCAATTGGAATTACAGTAGCCTGATTTAGTTCAACTGCGGCAAAGTACAATGGGAATGCCGGCGTAGGTACGATTACCTTATCTCCGGGATTAAGAATTGCTGCCAGGCTAGACATGATTGCCTCGGAGGCGCCAACGGTCACGACAATCTCGGATTCGGGGGAGTAACGAACACTGGTTGTTTGCAGAAGATAATCACTGATTGCTTGACGGAGCTCTGGTATACCACGCTGAGGTGTGTAACCAGAATGGTTCTCGTTAATACTGCGAACTGCGGCTTCTTTCACATGCTCCGGTACATTGAAGTCGGGCTGGCCTAAAGTGAGCTTGATGATGCCATCTATATCAGAAATTTGTTGGTCGAATTCACGAATTGCTGATGGCCGAATTTGGTTGACCGCCTGGTTAAAGTTTTGCGCAAGTGCTGTTCGTAACTGGGGCATTTTTAAACCTTCTTTTTATAAAATATTTTCTAGACCCACGATGAAATCTTGATTGTCTGAGACGTAATTCAGTGCCAGCTCGACCCCACGCATGAATGAGGCACGGTCAAAGGAGTCTTGGCGAATGGTTAAAGCTTCGCCGGCTGCGCCAAACAGTACTTCCTCATGGGCGACGTAACCTGGGAGGCGGACCGAATGAATCTTAATTCCTTCGTGGTCGAGTCCACGCGCGGGGGATGCAGCTTGTTGGTCGTGGAACTTCTTTTCGGGCGTCACTTCTCTGATTGCTTTGGCAGTGGCTAGCGCCGTACCTGATGGAGCGTCCAGTTTATCTGCATGGTGGAGCTCAATTATTTCCACATCTGGGAAGTAACGCGCTGCTGTTTGCGCAAACTTGAGTAAGAGAATCGCCGAGAGTCCGAAGTTCGGTGCGATGATACCACTCATTTCTTTCTTGGCGGCGATTTGGCGCAATTGGGCGATCTCAGTGGTGCTCAGGCCACTGGTTCCGATGACAGGTTTCAGACCGTGTTCTAGCGCAAACTTTGCGTTGGTGAAAACAGCGCTTGGCACACTGAAGTCAATCCAGATGGCATCATTAAGGGTAATCTGCTGTAAATTATTGAATACTTGGACAGAACTAGCTAGGTTGAAATCGGTAGGATTTAACGAGTCGATATGCGGGTTATAGACTCCCGCCAGCTGGAATTCTGCTAGACGTTCAACCAGTTGTACAACTTGACTTCCCATGGAACCGGTAAAGCCAGCTACGATAACTTTTTGCATTAGGCGTGCCCCCCTACTAACTCTAGTGCTGCTAAAACCGCATCCTCCTCTGCGGAGGTTAGGGGAACCAGTGGTAGGCGGCAACTGTTGTACAGGTAACCCTGGTATGCTAATGCTGCTTTTACCGGTGTCGGCGAAGGGTAAGAGAATAAAGCCAGCATCTTTGGCTGTAGTTTACGCATAATACTTGCGGCATCTAGCACGTTTCCCTGGTCGACCAAAGTGTACATTTCCCGCATTTCCGCCCCGTAGAGGTGACTGGCGACAGATATTACCCCCGTTGCACCGAGCTCCTTTGCGGAGAGTGCCTGTGGGTCCTCACCTGTATACACCAGGAAATCGTTGGTGTGCTCGACGATGAACGAGATGTCATTCAGTGAGGTACACTGCTTGATGCCCGCGATGTTTTTGTTATGGGCAAGTTCAACGATTGTTTCATTCTCCATCACAATTCCGGTCCGTCCGGGGATATTATAGATTAGAATTGGCACTTTTGAATTGGCTGCAACGGCCGAAAAGTGTGCTAGGAGGCCACGTTGACTGGTTTTGCTGTAATAGGGTACAACAACGAGTGCGTAACCAATGCCCTGAATCTGACTCACCTCATTTGTGAGGGCGATGGTCGCAGCGGTATTGTTTGAGCCTGTACCGGCGATGATTACTGCTCGTCCGGCAACTATCTGCACGAATTTACGGTAGAGTTCCAATTGCTCATCGTTAGTTAGGGTAGGGGTCTCACCGGTTGTACCACCAATGACGAAACCGGTGGAACCAGTTGCTATCAGGTGATTAGTTAATTTTTCTAACGCGCTAAAATCGATTTCGTTCTCCGGGGTAAATGGAGTGACGATTGCGGTAACAATATCGGCATTTTTCATTGGTTGATCTCCTCATAGTTCTCAATAAATTTAGTAAATGCAGTCACGCCTTTTTGAAGAGCGGCCTCATTGGGGTTAAAAGTAGCGGAATGGAGTGAACTTGTTGGACCGACCCCGAGCCAGAACATTGTGCCGGGTATCTGAGCCAGTAGGTAGCCGAAGTCCTCGCCGGTCATCGCAGCCTTAGTCTGCGTGAATTGAATGGTTGAATTATTCTGCATGAATGAGATAAAGGCGGCCGTGGTGTGTGGGTCGTTGACTACAGGGAGGTAGCCGCCCTGATTGAGCGTGACGTTAACTTCAGCGTTGAAGCTAACAGCGATTCCCGCAGCAACTTCTTTAAGTCGGTGCCCAATTAATTCAATCATCGGTTGGGTAAAACCACGAATTGTCCCTTCGAGGCGCACTTCGCCGGCGATCACATTGCGGATCGTCCCTGCCGTCATTTTGCCAAAAGAGAGCACGCCACCCTCAGTTGGGTTAACGTTTCTCGAGACAATTGTTTGTGCTTGCGTAATGAATTGACTTGCTGCCACAATCATGTCGTTTGCTTGGTGCGGGAAGGCGGCGTGGCCACTCGTGCCGTGGAAGTCGACGTTAACTTCGGTTGTCCCCGCAAACAGGGTGCCAGCGTTGCAGCCAATAGTGCCCGCTGGTAACGCGGGGTTGACGTGGAGAGCAAAGAATTCATCTGGTCGAAAATCACCTGAGAACAGACCTGCATCGTAAGCCAATTTACCGCCGTTTTGACTTTCTTCCCCGGGTTGAAAGAAGAAGACAAAGTTGTTCCTGGGTTGGTGTTCGCTCAGATGGCTGAGCACTCCGAGAGCAACTGTCATGTGGAAGTCGTGCCCGCATGCGTGCATTTGTCCGTCTATTTGTGAGATGAACGAGGAGCGGAGTTGTTCATCTACCGGCAAGGCATCCATATCGGCACGATAACCGATCGTTTTCTCAGGGTTACTCCCACGCACTCGTACAAAAATGGCGGTTGGCAGCTCCTGAACGGTTCTTACTTCTAGGTAGTCTTGTGGTAGCTTACTAATCTCCGCCAACAGAAGCTTTTGCGTCTGATATTCCGCCAAGGCAAGTTCTGGAATTTGATGTAACTTTCTTCTGATAAGAATTAATTCTGCTTCTTTTAACATAGTCCTACAACTTCCTTAGCGCGGCTTGCAGGCCGGTCTTACTGATGGTTTTTGCATCCACGTCCTTGATTTTGCGAGCGGGCGAACCGGCAACAACGGTATGCGGTGCGACATCATCGATGACAACGGCTCCTGCAGCAATGACGGCGCCCGTACCTACACGGACACCCTCGATGACGACTGCATTAGCACCGACCAGTACATCATCCTCGATAATCACGGGTGTAGCCGATGCCGGCTCTATGACCCCGGCGAGTACTGCACCGGCACCGATGTGGCAGTTAGCGCCGACGGTTGCTCGGCCACCGAGCACAGCGCCCATATCAATCATTGTATTTGTGCCAATGATGGCTCCAATATTGATAATGGCGCCCATCATAATCACCGCATTCTGGCCAATCTCTACTCGGTCACGGATGATTGCGCCGGGCTCAATTCTGGCTGGGATTTCGGTAGTATCGAGTAGTGGTACGGCTGAGTTTCTGGCAGCCGATTCGATCCGGGAGGAGGTGATAAACGCTTGATTTTCCCGCATGAATTTACTAATATCCTCGTATTCGCCGAATAAGATGCCGGTTTTTTGCTCGATGAAAGCCTGAATGCTCTCCGGGATTACAAGGTCTGCCAATTGGCCGCCAATGTAGACCTTGACTGGTGTTTGTTTCTTTCCGTTCGCGATAAAATTGATTATTTCCTGGGCACTAAATTCTGACATTGTCTGTTACTCCTACTTTTCCTTGTGATTGTGTTTCGTTTGGTAATGGGATGTTTAAGCGGGTCAGGTCTGCGTATGTCTCTCGTCTAATCACTAGGTGATCTTGGCCGTCCTCCACGAACACGACCGCAGGTCTTGGATTATTGTTGTATGAGCTGGCCATTGAGTAGCCGTACGCGCCAGTACTCTGCATGGCAATCAAGTCGCCGGGCGCAAGGTGAGGGAGGGTGATGGACTTCTGAAGAATATCACCACTTTCACAATATTTACCCGTGATTCTGATGGTCTGAGGGGCCAGGTTGTGTTCATTGGTTAACTCGACGGGTACGAAGTTATACGTGGCATCATAGAGGGCGGGGCGAATATTATCGCCCATCCCGCCATCGACTGATATGTATTGCCTAATACCGGGGATATGCTTGCTAGAGCCGACTTGATATACCGTGGTTCCGGCCTCTGCAACAATGCTACGACCGGGCTCAATCCAGATTTCCGGTAAGGGATAGTGCTGTTCTTGTACATGTTGGACAAAAGTATCGGTTATCTGGGTCATCAGCTGAACAGGAGTATTTGGGTTGTCGTTTTCGGTGTAGCGTACGCCGAAGCCACCGCCAATATTCACGATTCTCGCCGTGAAGCCGAATTTGCTTCGCCACTTCGTTAACAGGTTAAACGTGCGCTCAAGTGCCTTCTCGTAGCCGGTAGCAGCAAATATCTGTGAACCAATGTGGAAGTGGATACCCTGAATCTTGATTCGCGGTGAGTGGAGAAGTTGTACGAGTGCCTCCTCAGCCTGGCCGCTCGCCACGTCGAAACCAAACTTCGAGTCTTGCTGGCCCGTAAGGATATAGTCATGGGTTTCGGCGGTGACACCGGGAGCAATCCGAAAGAGAACTTCCTGGGTAGTTTGCTGTTCTGCCAGCACCTGATTCAGTAACTCGATTTCGTGAAAGTTATCCACGACAATTTTGCCAATACCCGCGGTCACAGCTGCGGTTAGCTCGGCTTTACTCTTATTGTTACCGTGGAACTCCATCATGGCAGGATCCATTCCGGCTGCTAGTGCTGCGTATAATTCACCCCCCGAGACGACATCACAACCGAGCTGCTCTTGTTGCAGCAACTGATACATCGCCGTGCTACAGAATGCCTTACTTGCATAGATGACCCGATGAGCTAATTTACGTTTGGTGAATACCTCCTTGAAGGCCCGCATTTGCTGCCGCATGAGTGCGACATCATAGATAAACAATGGTGTGCCATATTTTTCGGCCAGGTATGGTACTGGCACGCCGCCAATTGTTAAGTGGTCATTTACATAATTCGTTGTCCCAAATAGCATGAGCAATTCCTCCAAGAATTTCGGTCAAAAAAACCTCCATCGAAAATAGATTCGATAGAGGTTTAGTATGATTTCTGAAATTAAACTACCATTTCCAAAAACATAGCGCTCCTCAATAAGCTTGGTAAAACTCATTGAGACAGTCCAGCGGGTATTTCCCGGTGGCCCAACATCCAACAAGTGCATTCTTGCAAGACATTTCGGCGGACATCCTTACGTTACCTTCATCGTGAATACACACTCCAGTACCTTCGTGATTATCCGCAACCTCTATAGTGTTGTGGTTTTTTATATTTGAATGTATATTGATGTTAGCAATCTACCAAGACAATGTCAATTAGAAAATGGAAAAACAATGAAAAAAACTATTGTGCTTTCTCACCCAAAACTAGCAGAATCGGCGGTCCAATCATTTTTGCTCGAGGGATTAAACTGGCTTGATGCCGGAGTAAATATCATTAAACTCGACCAAAAGTTGTTGAGGTCCACCCTGAGTTTGGCTGAACAACGCGAATTAATATTAAACAGTGCTGAAGTTTTTCTTCAGTTTCCCTTATATTGGTACTCGGCACCAGCCTCGCTCGCTCAGTGGCAGGAGGAGCTCTTCACTGATAAGTTTGTCCACGATCTACAGGAGAAGAACAAGGTCCAGCCAGCAACGCTTGCAGCGGTTATTTCTATGGCTGATAAAAGTGCCGATTTCGGCGCGGGTGCGAGGATTGGCCGGACCATTAGTGAACTACTAAGCCCGTTTCAGGCTTTCGCTGAGAAGGTGGGATTTAGCTATAGGAAGCCGTTTATCATTGAGCAATTTAATTATCAGACACCAAAGCAGCAGGAGCGGACGCTGATCGAATATCTGATGTATATCGCTGATGCGGATGCCAGTTTCGAGCAGAGAAGCGAGTGGCTACTGGCTCAGCTCACAAAGATTGAGCAGACAGCGAATAGCGCGATCCTGCGTGATTATTTGCAGCAACAGTTGGATGAGTATCGACTGTTAGATGCGACATTAGGGGAGATCAAAAATGACCGAGAATGAACAGCGACCATGGTTTGCAGAAATCATTGCACGAGAGATTCCAGAACATCAAAGGTATGAGGAACGGGCGTTGCTGGCATATTTGCAGGAACATCTGGCTGAGTTAGACAAGAGAATAGAGCAGAAGCAGCAACAGATTGACGGGGAGCTCTGGAATCATGAAGGTTGGTAGAGCTGAGCTTATCGCCAACCGAAGTTTGCCAAATCGTAATCACGTTTTCTTAGCCGTGAGACGAATGGATTACCCGAAACGTAGAAGCGTAGAGGCGCATTAGCCCAGGTTGCGTCGCTAGCATTAATGCCGATTCTGGGTGATGCTGCGATGGTGTTTGGTGTCTTTTTGTGGTCGAGATTGACCGTGAAAGGCGAGTCGGTTAGCAGAAGTAAATCTGCTGATTTATCCACTACACCGAATGCCTGCATAAATTTGCCTGGTCCGTTTGTCAGCTCGAAACCGCCCTTTATTCGGTTGGCCAGCATGATTTCTTGCCCAATTGTTGGCTGAATAGCCCGAATGAGGATTCCTTCAGGATTATCTTTTTCTTGGGTGCTAATATCGAGGAAATAGTACTGGCGCCGGCTGTAGATGTAAAGGGATCCACCAACACAGTAAAGTCCTTCGTTGGCCGGGCTGCGGTGACCGCCATAAGAGTGGGCGGCACAATCTGTCGGCCCAAGATAGGCCTCCGTTTCAACAATCAATCCACCGACAAGGCCATTTGGTGAATCGTAGGTCAGCTCACGGCCTAGGAGATCCCGGGCTATTTCTGCGGTTGAACGGTTTTGGAAAAAGCTTACTAATTTTGAATGCATCGTTATTCCTTTGTTGTATGATTATGTTTGAGGTGAACAGAATGGGTAAATTAAGTTTATTACGTATTTACGATAAGGAGCAGCCAGCAACCGGATATCGGATTCTGGTCGATCGGTTGTGGCCACGTGGCGTTAAAAAGGAGCGAGCGCGAATTGATTTGTGGAGTAAGGAGACTGCACCGAGCACCGAGTTACGTAAGTGGTTTAATCATGAGGACGATAAATATCCTGCCTTCAAAGAAAAGTATACTGCTGAGTTGAACGATAACCAAGCTACTGAGGAATTGGTCAATTTGGTAAAACAAAAACTACAGCAAGATGATGTTTATCTGATATATGGTGCGAAGAATCAGACACATAATGAGGCTGTAGTTTTGTTGGATTATTTAAGGGATTTAATTGAGTGAATGATTAAGCATGCTTATTCTGTGAGTACATCGTCTTCTTGGGTCTGAGGAAATGATAGAGGATGGTTCCGGCAATAATCACCAAAATGATGATGGCAAAGATGTTGTTGGGCACCTCATAGTCGATAATCGGTAGGGCCAAGAACAACTTGAATGAGATTAGCATGATGAGCACATAGGCCATGTACTGCAATTCTGGGATGATCTGCATCAACTTGATGATAATCTCGGCCACCCCACGCATTGCGAGGATGCCAATCATGCCACCAAGTAGGACTATGACGGGATTGCCAGACAAGGCGAGTGCTGCTAGAACGGAGTCGATTGAAAAGACGATGTCCATGAGCTCAATGCTGATTACCACCCGCCAGAATAACGACAAAACATGTTTGCGAGCTTGTGCCTGCTTAGATTTATGTTCTGGTGTCTTTGAAGTCGTTGGGTGATGCTGTTTCCAGAAGAAACTAGCAGCCAAATAGAAGAGGTAGATGGATCCAAGAGCCTTGATTTCCCACCAATGAATGAGGTAAGTACCGATGCCAATCACGATGAAACGGAACAGGTATGCTCCCCAGAGGCCATAAATCAGCGATTTCCTCTGTTGTTTCTTGTCTGGTAGGCTCTGCGTCTGTGCGGCCAGGACGACGGCATTATCGACTGACAACAGACATTCCATTAGTACTAATGTTAAAATTAAGAGCCAGTCGTTGGCAGAGGTTAGGACAGTCTCCCAATTGTGCAGGTCAAAAAAGGGTTGGTATATATTTAGTAATTTCACTAGTCACGTGGTTCTCTTTCTAATTCAATTAGGTCCTCATGCATTTCTCGACCGCCACGGTATAAACCAAGGCTCTTGTTGTTGAGAACAACTCGATGGGAATGGTGAACTTCTTCCGTTTGTGATCTAAGTACTCTTTGATTTGGGTAACGTATGGTTTGATCTTGGCGGCATCCTTGATGAGCATCTTTTGGGGGTAGAATGAAGAAAATTCGTAGAATTGGTTATCCCGTGAACTAACGAAGTCGAGCCCGCGATTGGTTGCAGCGACAAGATAGTAGTAATCTTTATACTAAATAAAGTCATAATACAGGATGTCTCTTTTAATACCCATGGTACCCTCCAAGTCTCTAACTGCGTTAATTGTATAAGACTTGGCGTTAAATATCAAAATGAATAACGGAAACTTAAGAATAATAGCATATTAGAATGGAGCAAAATAATGAATATATATGTATTAGGTGCGGGCTCGATGGGTGCGGCACTGATTGCTGGATTGTGTAACCTAGAAAATGTTTCACGTGAAAACATCTATGTCTTATCGGGACACACAGAATCGACAGCGAAAATTGCCCATAAGTACCAAATTAATCCCGTGGGCCAGTTAGCCGAGTTTTCTGGTGCGGATCTAGTGATTAATGCCACTCCGGTTGATGTCACCCGGACTATTTTGCCCAAACTGGCTAGCATAATTACTGCAGAAACGGTCGTAGTCTCGGTCGCATATGGCGTTGATGTACCCGAACTAAAACAATTGTTGGGGCGTGTGACCGGGCTCATTTACATGATTCCGAATATTCCGGTGAGCGTCAATCAGGGCGTACTTGCGGTGGACAGTACAGTTGACCAAGCAAGTGAAGACACGCCTGTAATGGAGTTGTTAAGGGGCTTAGGTCAGATTGTACGAGTAGAGGCTGACTTGCTGGATGTGGTTAGTGCCGGGGGTGGTAGTGCACCAGCGTTTGCTGCAATCTTTGTCGAGGCTTTAGCTGACAGCATGGTGCTTCATGGCTTAGGTAGAAAGGTTGCGTACCAGGTGGCAGAACAGATGCTCCGTGGCACGGCAAGCCTGCTCCTCGACCGACAAATCCTGCCAGCACAGCTAAAGGATTTAGTGGCATCGCCAGGTGGTTCAACGATTAGGGGTGTGAATGCACTCGAACAGCACGGCTTTAGAGCTGCCGTGATGGAGGCCATTACAAAAACTATCGCTTAAAGTCACATTTATTTCATACATTGCTGTTATCATGAACGAAATGGGAGCAAAAGCGTGTATGATTAAATTTTTTGTTAGAAATATTCTCGCCATTGTAGTTAGTGTTGCGATTCTTACCCTGATTTTTACTAAGGTAATCGCTAACGCCAAGGTGGTCGGAGATTCTATGAACACAACTTTAAATGCTGGTGATCGGGTGATTGCCTTGCGGCGCTCGAATCCACAACGCGGGGACATCGTACTGTTTAAGGCGCCGGATGGCAGCGGTCAATTCTATATCAAACGGGTGATTGGCGTACCGGGGGATTCAATCAGGATGCGAAATGATGTCTTATACGTTAATGATCAAATTCAGCCAGAAAATTACCTTGGTACTGCACGAACGGACTATCAACAACAAACTGGCAATCATTATACCGGAGACTTTGATTTGTTCACCTTAACGAAGAGGTTCAATGTCCCGGTCAATCAATTCTTTGTAATGGGGGACAATCGCCCCAACTCAACCGATAGTCGGGTATTTGGCTTTGTCAGTAACGCGACCATCGTTGGTGTTGTCCTAGTCCGTTACTTCCCGCTCACGCATATTCAATTATTTTAAAAAGTCGAAAAAAGATTAGCGTAACGGAGAAACGGGCTACGCTAATCTTTTTATATTTGATTGAAAATATCCGTGGCGTCGGCGATGATACTATTGAGTTCTGCATCTTCGCCAATCGGTTCGCGGTTGATAACCCAGATCTTCGCTAGGGCGTTACGGTAGTTGAGTAGTTGCGCAAAGGGATAGACGCGAAAGCTCGTACCGACTAGGACGATTAAGTCTGCTTCACTAAGGATTGCTGCAGATTGGCTTAACTTGTCCAGATTGATGGACTCGTTGTAGAGGACGATTCTCGGCCTGATGATACCGCCATCCGAAGCGTGGATGTATGATTTAGCATACTCTTGGTACGTGAATTTGCGCTGACACTGCTGACAAAACAAGTCATATAAATTACCGTGAAACTCAATCAGATGCTTTGCGCCAGCCTTACTATCCAAACCATCCACGTTTTGTGTAATGATCCAGCCCTTTTCATTAGTGATGGCAGCCATTTTGCGGTGAATAATGTTTGGCTCGGCGGCCGGGTAGAACATGTTGTCCATGACGAAACGGTAGAAGCTATCTGGGTGCTCGCTCAGGTTATCATGGCTTAAGAGATACTCTGGATTGCTGTGGCCCGAATATAGGCCTCCTTTAGAGCGGTAATCGGGGATGCCCGAGGGCGTGGAGACGCCTGCCCCAGTTAGGAAAACGATGTGTTCATAATCTGTTAAGTCTTGTTGTAGTTCTGTTATTTTTTCGTCCATCTTTTTAGCCTCGAAAGCTAGCAATTAGGTAAATTAACGTGTAGTAGGTAAAATGTTTTTGCTATAAGTGGTCTGGAAACCTGGCGTAGTAGAAGTAAGTTCGGTGAATGCGTCATTTCTAGTGTACTTCTCCTGGTTGGGCTCATGATCGGGCACAGTGGTGGTAATAATAACCTCGGTCTCGTTGCTTGTCACGGCGAAGTTGCCGCGGGTCACGATGCCGGATGCATCGGAGAAACGTTCGAATGAACCATCGGGGTTATAGTTGGTTGTCGTGATTACGTGGTTTTCCCGATTTTTGTTAGTCCAGGTCCCGACTAGTTTGTCACCAGCATTTTCCGGCTCCTCCTGAAGGTAATTGGATAGGTAAAGGGCGGTAGGAAGCTTTGAGCTGGTTCCGATACTTTTGAATATACCGAGGTTAGAAACGTTGATGGTGTGGTCAAGATTAGTTGTGAGGTAGAGATATGTATCGAGACCCGGTGTTTGCGGATTGTAATTGGTTAATTTGAGCAGAAAAGTGTTATCGTATTCTGCAGCGACCCTGAATGTGCCAGCCTTTGCTTGGCCATCGCGGAGAATAGTGTAGGACCCATCCTCATTGAAGTTAAGCGATAATTGGTTTGTTGCTTCCCATGAGCCGATAATATTAAATTTTTGGACCTCCTCAGCCTTCTTCTGTGTTTCCGTGGCCGAGTTGGTAGAACTAGTTGAGGTTGATGTGGCAGCTGTTTGATTGTTGGTAGTTGATTGCGATGTTGAGTCATTATTCGGTTCTTGCTGAGAACATGCTGTGAGGATAGTAGTGCTAAGTAGTAGGACTGTGATTATTTTAAATGACGGTTTTAACATACATTTCTCCTTTAATGGTATACCTATTATGTGAAAGATTTAGTTAAAAAGCAAATCGAGTCCCAGATTTACCCCGAACAATGGTAAAATTAACGGTAAAGAAGAAGGAGGAAATACGATGTTCTATCTTATTCCAGTACTACTAGTACTTGGCTATGCGGTCTATAGCTGGTACTGGCAAACAACAATTAGTATCTACGCTAAATATCGCATTTCATCTTTAATTTGGTCGTTGCTACTCCTGACTTTCGCCTTTAACTCAGGCATGATTGATAAAAGTGATTTGTTCATTCAGATATTTCTTGCCGGATTCATTCTGATGAGTATTGTCGATGGCTTCGGTGGGATTTCTGAACAGAGAATCATCATCAGCGGCTATTTTAAGCGGTCGGTTAAGTATACTGACTTGGCGAAGATAACGCTGATTCCTGTACCACGGGCTAAGAAACCAGCGGTGATGGCCATCTTCACAACCTTGAAGAACCAGTCATACTATCTGCGGTTCAGCAAGACGATTGAAGACTTGATTCCGCTGCTGAATAACCAGACGACTGATCAGGTAAACATAGAAATTCAGAATTTAGAGTAAACAAAAAGGACAAAAACCAATTTGGTTTTGTCCTTTTTTAATGGTTAGAGAATTGGTGAGAGGAGGCGCGAGAGCCGCTGCTTGAACCGGAGCCAGCGCGATTGCTGCTTAATAATTTCCGGTGTTAGCAGCGTTGATTGCTTCATGTCCTCAATGAAGATATCTTGTAGTTTCTTTGTAATGGCCTCGTCGTAGAAGATGGCGTTCACTTCGAAGTTCAGCATGTAGCTCCGAAAGTCCTGATTCATCGTCCCAATTGAGCTAAATTTATCGTCCGTGATGACTGTCTTTGCGTGGAGGAAACCGTTGTTGTAGACGTAAATTTTGATGCCCATGGCTGTTAACGCATTCGCGTACCACTGCGTAGCACGGTAGATGAATGGGTGGTCTGGCATGCATGGAATCATGATTCTGACATCTACGCCAGCGCGAGCGGCGATCTGCCAGGTGGCGATCATGGCGTCGTCCGGGATAAGGTAGGGCGTCTGAATCCAAAGCTTCTCTTTCGCCTGAGTCATCATGCGGGTCATACCGTTCTTCAGGAACTCCTCGTCGTTGTCGGGTCCATCCGACACAATTTGAGTCGGAACGTTTACTTCCGTTAGGAGGTGTTCGTTTAGTTCGGGGAAGTACTTTGTGTCGAAAATAATTGCGTCGTCTGGTGTGGTGATGGAGGCGTTCCAGTCCATAATGAACCGTTCCTGGAGTAACAACGACGCAGACCCAACGATGCGGACATGGGTGTCGCGCCAGTAACCAAACTTCTTCTTCTCGCCTAGATACTGATCACCAACGTTGAAACCGCCGGTCCAACTGATTTTGCCGTCAATGACCACAATCTTTCTGTGTAAATGGTAATTGAGTCGATATTTACGAATTAGGTTGCGCGCCGTAACGAAGGGGACAACCTTGCCACCAAGATTAGTCAGTGGTTCAAACCAACTTTTCCGCGCACCGGGCGAGCCCCACGGATCATAGATGAGGTGGACCTGAACTCCTTCAAGCTGCTTTCTCTCGAGAAGTGAGAGAAATTTATTGCCGATGTGGTCGTTGAAGAACGAGTAGTACTCGACGTTGATGGTCTCTTTTGCTCCCTCGATATCCTTGAAAAGGGCGTCAAACTTATCATGACCATCAGTGAAAATGCTGACGTCATTGTTCTTGGTTAGAGGCGCGTCTTTTTTAGAGTTGAAGTAGGAGATGATTGTCTGACCCGCATCAGTGGTGTCGGTCTTGCCGGCCTGATTTGGCACAGGTGGGATCATCTCCTCGACCTTACTCAAACCAATATGCTCTTGGCTGTTAATGGCGAAGAGGTTCTCCTGTGCGAGCCCACGGCCGAAGAATGCGTAGAGAATAAAACCGAGTACAGGAAAACTGATGAGCACAAGCAGCCACGCAAGTGTGGTTGCGATACTTCTTGGCCTACGAAAGACAAGGTAGAGCGCAAGAATGGCGTTTAGAATAATGATAATTTGCCAAAGGCTGACTAAAAAATCCACTTTACACTCCTCCTTGTAATATGAATTAGTTGATTTAATTAGTTATTAGTTAGTCGTCTCGATTCGTGAACAACAAGACGAGACGTAGTAACTGTAGTAATGTGGAAAGCACTGCCGCAACGTAGGTTAGGGCCGCAGCACGCAGCACCTTTTTGACTGCGGGAATCTCCGTACTATCTAGGAGTGCGCTCTCACCCAGAATCGCGATGGCACGGTTAGAGGCGTTGAATTCTACGGGTAAGGTCACCAGTTGGAAAAGCACAACTGCGGCGAAAGCCCAGATACCGGCATAAATCAAGGTTTGGTTCATGCCGAGAATTATCCCGATGAGGATTAGTGGCATTGCCAAGGTCGAACCGAGATTCACGACGGGTACTAAGCCCGCGCGGAGGCGCATTGGCTGGTAGTTGTGGGCATCTTGAATTGCGTGTCCCACCTCATGTGCGGCCACGCCGATAGCCGCTACAGATGTGGAGTTTGCTGTTGAATCCGAGAGGTTGAGCGTCTTGTCGCGGCCGTTGTAGTTGTCGGTTAGATTACCGCTAATCTGGCGTACCTCGACATCATGAATGCCGGCGTGTTCGAGAATGTACTCTGCCGCTTCTCGCGCCGTGATGTTCTTGTGGCTACGAACTTTATCATACCGTGCAAAAGTTGATTTAACGTTGATTGCGGCCCACCCAGTTATTAGGAGGCCAATGATTACTAGGAAATAGTATGGGTCAAAGAAGAATGGAAACATAGACACCTCACAATGTTTAAATGATGGTTAATTACTGTTCAGTTGAATAGAGTCTGTAATGGATGCTTTGTTTAGTTTGAATGGTCCGTGCAAAACCGAGCTGTTCTAACTGGTGTTGTGCCACCACATTGTTAATTGGTGTGACTGCCTTTAGATACTGCAGGCCAAGTTCCTTAAATGAGAACTCAATCATGTGCTTTAGAATCTCGGTCATTACGCCATGATTCTGCGCCGCAGGTAACAACTCATAGTGCAGTTCCATTGTACGCTCTTCTGCGTCATAGTTTAGTAGCGCAAATTCGCCTAGAAACTCCTTTGAGGAGCGTTCTGCAATGCCCCAAATAAGCGATTGATCTTTCATTACCTGGCGCATGGCATCTTGAATAAACTTCACAGTGGCTTCTAAATCGAAATCAGCAGTGCGGCCGGCACTCAGTGCAACATCTTGGTTAGCTCTTAAAGGATTAATCTCCTTGACCGTGAATTTGTTGAGCCAGTCGAGATTATATCTTTTGGTCATGATGGGATGGTATAGTTCAAAGCGTTTCATTAGTTCGCCCTCCATTGAGCCTATTTTATCATATAAATATGTAATATAAGCGGCCGAAGCGTCTAATGAATAATCATGCTCTTCTGGGCACTCTTGTGGATCCGTTCAATCCAGGGATGGATGGCTGTGATGAGGATTGCACCAATAATCAGGAACAAGAGCCCAACGCCACCGAGGAAGAGCCAGTCCAATCTGAAGTTGTTCCAGTAGATACCACCGACAGTTTCACGCAGCGCATTGACCGCATAAGTGAACGGCAGGAATGGATTAATCGCCTGGAAGAACTTGCCAGATAGCACAACCGGGAAGTTACCACCTGCACCAGAAATGGAGAGGACCAGGATGATGATTCCGATTCCCTTACCAATGTTCCCGAATAACGCGACAAGCGAGTAGAGGACACTAAAGAAGGCGAATGCGATGAACATTGTGGTGAAGACGAACCAGACAGGTGACGCAACGTAAGCGTGAATTAAGAACATGTTACCGAGCGTCACAATGATGGCTTGAGTGAGCCCAACTACGAGGAATGTCAGATAACGCGCAAAGTACTGTTGGCGTTTCGAATACTGCTTCTTTTGCTTGTCAGAAAGGACAAAGTCTGTCGAGATGACACTTGAAAGGAGTAGGGCACCAACCCAGATACAAAGGGCGGTGTAGAATGGTGCACTCTGTGAGCCATAGGTAGGAATTGGGTAGAGCGTGTTCGTCTCTAATTCAACCGGATTAGCAAGGAAGTTTGCTTCCTTGTTTGCATCTCTTTTGAGCAACTTGATCAGCTTATCCATGTCGACAGTGTGTTCAACTTTGTCTAGAATCTTCGAACCCTTCTGGATCCCAGCCTTCAGAGTCGGCCAATCCTCCTTGATGAACTTGTCAGCAGTAGCCAGTCCGGCTTTGACCTCAGGCATCTTCTCGTTTGCTAAGTTGATGGCATCAGTCAGTTCACGCTCGATGCGTGGTAAGTCGTTTTGTGCCAGTAACATCAATCGTGTTAATTTGAGCTTTAACTCAGGATAGTCACCTTTGTAGAGATTCGCTAACGCATTAATACCTGATACAATCGTGCCCATGTTGTCGTTAACTAGCGTGTTTGCCCCGTGTAAGGCAGATTTGATTATTGGCGTATCAGTCTGGACCTTCTTTAAGAAGCTAGTTAATTGGTTGAGGACGGTTTTGGTGTTTGTGAGTAAGTCTGGAACTAGTGGCAATAGCTCGGAGTTAACTGTCTGAAGTGACTTACTTGCATCAGCCAGTAACGACGCTGTTTTGTCCAAAAAGTCGCTCACCGTTCCGGCAATATTCAATGCGTTTAGTTGGTCGATGCCAGCAGAAATCTGCTTGTTGACTGTTATCAGGTTGTTGAGCTTGCTAATTAGCTCGTCGGCACTAATCTGCGGCATGTTTTCTTTGATATCTTGAATGAGTTGGTTGCTCGACTTCGCTGTATCGATGAGCGTGTCTAGGCGGCTGATGATCGGTTGAAGTAATGTAGATTGTGGTAATCCAGCATTTTGTGCAATCTGGTTGTAAACGTCCTCTACATTTTGGAGCGTATTGCGCAGACTGGTGTTGACCCGGGTAATAGTTGCGGTATCTTCCGCCATGTTGGTTAAGATTGCCTCAATATCCTGCTTGAGTTGTGCACTATTGGGGTCGTTTTGAAGTTCATTAATCAATTTAATCAGTTGGCTGGAGAGATCATTAACATCGGTGACAGTGGTTTGGACAATGCTTAAGGCGGATTTCACAGTAGAGTCAACCACGGGAAGGGCCGCCTTCAGGGCTGGAATGAGTGAGCCCTTGGTGTAGGTTGTTAAACTCTCTGCATCCTGACTGAACTGTTTGATATCAGGCATGGCAGCCTCTAGCTTCGTCAGTAGTGTTGAACTCTGTTGCAACACAGTTAGGCTGGTGTCTAATGTCTCCGCCGCATTATCAAAGTTGCTGTCCGCGTTGTTCAAAAGTGTGCCAGCATTTTTGATGTTTGGAATGTTCTGTTGAGCCTGTAGTGACATTTGACCCACGTTATCTACTAGGGGGAGATATTGGTTAGCGGCAATTAATTTGGTGCTGAATTGATTTATTTCGGGAATAAACTTGGTGATTTGGTTCGCTTGGTCCAGCTTCTCATCTAACTCTGGTAGCTTCTGCTTAACGGTCTGTATTTCATTCAAATAGCCCTCGATAGTCGGTAAATCTGCATTTGTCTCGGTGATGAGGGATGCAAACCGTTGTAACATTGGTAGGTTATTCTGAAGGTCAATCCCGGCTTTGTTGAGAACAGTCACAAGCGTCTTACCGACCGTGGTCTGGAATTCGTCAGAGATGGTGGTCTGAAGGGTGCTTGCCCCGGTATCGGTGATTTTGGGTGCAACAGCGTTGATCTTGGTGTTGACGTAATATTCCAGCTTGGGCTTTGTCACCTTACCGTTGACAAAAGTCAGTAGGTCCTTTGAGAAATTCTTGGGTACGTAAATACCCGCATAGTATTTGCCGCTCTTAACGCCTTCTGTAACGGTGTGTTTGTTCGAGACAAATGTCCAGCCGAGTTTATCGTTATGCTTCAGCTGCGACGTCAGTTCCTTCCCGACGTTTATTTCCTTGTCATCGAATTTGGTGCCCGTATCCTCGGCGTAGACTGCAATCTTCAGGTCCGAAGTGTTGGAATAGGGATCCCAGAGGGCCCAAACGTTAAACCAACAATATAGTGCCGGTAGAATTAAAAGGGCCACAAACAGTAGTGTGGCTAGGGGGCTCTTGAATATTCTTTTCCAGTCAAGTACGAATAATTGTAGAATCTTCTTCATGTGTATCAAATCTCCTCAAAGAAACAATTATATACTAGGATAGTATAATTCCAAATATTTTTGCCCGATTAAAAAAATTCTTAATAAAATTTACTGTCTTAGACTTAAAATACCTATGGTTAAAAAAATACGCAAAATAGAATAAAAAACTTTACTTACAAAAAATAAGTATTATTATATTTGTAAGGTTGTTAATACTTATTATACAGGAGGAACCCCCACATGACAGAATTAATTGGCTTGCATCACATTACTGCAATTATGTCGGATGCTCCCAAAATTTTTGATTTTATGACAAATATTCTCGGTTTACACCTCATTAAAAAAACGGTGAACCAAGACGATGTTCGGACCTATCATCTGTATTTCACTGATGACCAAGGTAAGGCTGGTACTGATTTGACATTCTTCGACTTCCCAGGAATCCCTAAGGGTAGACAAGGTAAGAACGGTATTACTAGAATCGGCTTCCGTGTTCCAAATGATCGGGCACTCGAGTGGTGGGCTGGTCACTTTGACAAGAATAATGTCGAGCATACCGCAATCAAGGAGCGTTTCGGTGCAAAGTACCTCTACTTCTACGATTTCGATGACCAACAGTATCAACTGGTCTCTGACGAGAAGAACTATGGCCTAGGTGGCGGTGATTACTACCGTTACTCACCAATTCCTGAGGAATACGCAATTGTCGGCCTTGGACCGAGCTTTGTGACCGTGAACTACTTCAACCGGATGGACAAGGTCCTGACGGATCTGATGGGCTTCAAGCAAATAGACCGCGATGGTGACCTCTACCTCTATGAACTCCACGGTAACGGTCATGGCGCGCAGATTATTGTGGAAAATTCTGAGATTATGCTAGACCAGTTCCAAGGATACGGCACAGTGCACCACATTGCTTTCTCAGTTGAAGATGAACCAGCTCTGCGTGAGTGGATTGACAAGATTCGGAATTACAACTTGCCAAACTCAGGCTTCGTTGACCGTTTCTACTTCAAGTCTGAGTACTTCAGACCGGGCATCGGCGTGCTTTTCGAAATTGCTACAAACGGTCCTGGCTTCCTATTAGACGAAACCTACGAGGAAGCTGGTGTTCACCTAGAGTTGCCACCGTTCCTAGAGAGCGAACGGGAGGACATCGAGGCGCACTTAGTCCCATTCAATACAGATTCACCGAAGGGAAAATAAGATGGCCGAAATTACAGCAAACTACTTCTTCGAAAAATGTGAGGATAACGAGCACCCAATCTTGATGCTCCATGGCACCGGTGGAAACGAGAAGGATCTTGTGCCGATTGCGCGACTGATCAACGCTAAGGCGACTTTGATTGGTATACGCGGAAGGTTGGTAGAAAATGGGCAAACCCGTTATTTTAACCACACAGCGAGTGGTGGGTTTGACCTCGAGAGTCTGAGTAGCGAGACCGACTGGCTGCTGGAGCAGGTTGACCTATTGGCCAAAGAACATGGATTTGACGTTACTAAGCTGACGGTAATTGGTTACTCCAACGGGGCGAATGTTGCGATTTACAGCATGTTGGAGAAGTATGTCCAGTTTAGAAATGCCATCCTGTTCCACCCAATGGCCTTGAAGGAATCGCCGAAGATTCCGCGTTTGCCAGAGAATAAGGTCTGGTTATCACACGGTGACCGTGACCCAATCGTGAGTGCGGATAATTTTGAGTTTCTGGTGGGCGAGATCAATGCGGCTGGCATGGACTACACAATTTTCAATCACCAGCAGTCACATAACATCAACCGTGACGAGATGGTTGCAGCTAAGCAGTGGTACGACGAGCATATCTTGTAATCAAAGCTAATCCCTTAGTTAAGCGAAATTTAGGCAGTAAAATAAGTAAAATTATATTTGTAGAGAAGATTAAAATCGGCGACAAAAATAGCCGCCAACAAATACCCCGAAGATTCCTTCGGGGTATTATTTTGCCTAAAAAAACGGAATGGTAGATAAAGTGAGCGATAAATGATAGATAAAATGGTAGATAACTGTTATGTCGTGATACAATCTGTTGTGAAGCTAGTTATGGTAAATGTGAGGGATGTTTTGTATGGAATATATTAAATTATTTGATAGCTTAAACAAAAAACTCGCTCGTGAAAATTTAGAATTGGATATTCACTGTGTAGGTGGCTTTGTTCTAGAGTATTATGGATTAAAAGCTACCAGCGATATTGATGCGTTTTATGAATCTAACGAAAAGATAGATAGATTAATTGACGAAGTTGGTAATGAATATGGTGTAGGGACTAACTCCAGTCCTTGGCTGAATAATAGTATTCAAAATATCATTTCTAACAACAATTTAGACCAAGAGACTACCATTTACGCAGGTACAAACTTAACAGTCAATATTGCTTCACTTGAAACTATATTTGAAGATAAAATTGTATCTTCTAGGGTAAAAGATAGAGAAGATATTAAAGAGTTGATGATTGCTTTAAACAAACATGATTTAGCAAGTATAATGAAAATTTATGAATACTCCGATGGAACTACTGATCCGGCGGTAATTGTTGAAGCCTATATTAACGCTTTTGGGAGGGGTTCATTTGATGAGCAGGTCCGTGATAATCCAGAATTGAAGAGGTACTTGATATGAACATTGCACAGTACTATATTAAGGCGGCGGAAGAGTCACAATGGTCTTTCAAGCTCTGGATTAGGTATTTAAACAAGCATATAAGCCGCGCAGCAACGTTGATTACGGCAGATGATGTGAAAGTTATTACTGAATCGGGAAAGCTGCAGGAGTGGCAGAAAGCCATTTTAGAATTGGCAATGGATAAGACTACTATTATTTGGCAGATAGTTGTTGAATATTCCGAGCCAGCAAAAGATAATTGGCGCTACCAAGAGGCTGTGTCGCGGTGGCAGCATGCCTGATAAAGTAAAAAATCCTTATTTACAAGCTTCATTAGCCTGCAAATAAGGATTTTTTCTAGTGGATTTGTGAGTTAATTGGCATTTATTTGTTCGAATAGATGAAACTGTTGACGATCCCGATTACCAGTTGGTTATCGTGCATCTCGCTGTGTTCGGCTGCTGCTCCGCGCACCTCAACCTCGCTGAACCGCCGCACGATTGGTGCCAGGATGTACCTAATCGATTTGGCGGAAACGACGGAGATAAATTTATCTGTGTTGGTCTCGTCTTCGACGTTACCATAGACGTTCAAAACCGAGATGTTCTCCGGAAACTTACGGCGGTTGAGTAGCATACTGAGATAGCTCAGATTCATCAGGAGTGGGCGGCCCCGCCGGTTGAGATAGTTGACGTTTGGGATATCGCCGAGAAACATTACGCCGTCAAACGGACCCGCCACGAGGGCTACCTTCTGTAAGTGGGGAAACGAGCTCTTTCGCTTCGGTGACTTCATCTCAGTCCTGATAATACTTGGTGCACCAAGGCTGTGCCCGACTGCATTGTACTTGACGAAATGATATTTTTTGGCCAGGAACGGTAGAATATAGTTGAGGTAGTAGCAAATTGCGTATACCCCAACAATCTTCTGCTGGAAAATCAGTTGTATAACAGGATTCTCGTCAGCGGTCCATGTGCCCTCTAGTGTCACATTCTTGAAGAGGTCGACCGTCACCTTCAGAAACTTGGGGTTACCCTTCTGCTTCAGTGCCTCGTCGACCATCACCTTTGTTGTGTAGTCGCCCCCCCGGAAGCCGTGAATGTAAATGACGGGAATCTGGGTCAGGTGGTGGGGCTTCTCCTCAATGGTTGAATGATCGATTATTTTCTTGCGGTGGAGGTTTAGCAGAAAGCGGGTGGGAGGGAAAGTCGCCATGAGACCAAGTAGCACCAAGTGTGCGAAACTAGGTTCTTTTATTTGTTTAGCCAACTTGACCACCTCCCAGATTTTTCATGTTAAAATACTCTTGATATTCTAACACATTAATTATAATAGCTATAGCGAAGGACGATTATGAAATACTACGCAGTAAGAAAAGGCCGAATTACGGGAATTTATTACAATTGGGACGATACGAAACGGCAGGTTGATGGCTTTCCCGGAGCTGTCTACAAGAGTTTTAGCTCTGTACAAGACGCCAAGGCCTTTCTGGCAGGTGAGGAGCCAGCTAGGATACAGAGTTCTAAACTCCCGACACCTACCCAACAAAAGGCTCCGGTGAAGCAGCCAAAGCTAGCTCAATATGCTGCAATCATTTACACGGACGGTGGTTCGCGGAATACTGGTAATGTTGCCGGTGGGCATGTGCGAACAGGCGATAAAGCAGCCTGGGCCTACTTGATACAGGTGGCTGGCCAGAATATCTCTGCCTCGGCAGGTGAACTTGGGGCGACTAATAACAAGATGGAGATTACCGCGTTGTTGGCAGCTATGCGGAAATTAATTGAGCTGGGCCTAAATGAACAGAAACTATTGTTCGTGTTAGACTCGCAATATGTCCTGCAGGCTTTCACGAAGCGGTGGATCTACGGCTGGGCTAAGCGTGGTTGGACTAGATCTGCCGGAGAACTAGCTAACAAAGAGCTGTGGCAGGACATTTATCGGTTACTACCCCGTTTCAAGCAGATGAATTTCGAATGGACGAAGGGCCATGAGAACAATCAGGGCAACGTGTTCGTCGATGAGTTGTTGAATCAGACCATGGATCGGATGTGAAGAGGGAAAAAATAATGACAAAATTTCCAGATAAAATAGTTCTTAATCGGGCAACTAATATCAGGTATGCACGACAGAATTTCACTAATTTAGTTCACACTAGTGCCAGGTTCGAAGGAGTGAATACTACCTTGTCCCAGACCCAGACAATCATCGATGGAATGGCTGTTTCCGATGTTTCGTTAGCTGATATTAACGTGATTGTGGACCTGAAGCGGGCGTGGCAGTTCGTTACGGAAACGGCTGAACCCGTCACACTAGCTTTTGCTCAAAAAGTTAACCGAATCGTAGCCGCACATGATTCTTTAGCTCCAGGCGAGTTTAGAACGGGTCGTGGAGCTGTGACGCTCGGGTTGGATGAGCAATTTATACCTGAGTTGGTTGATGAAACTAAGGAAAATCAATTTTTGCATGAACTTTTCAATGCTGATATCTCGACGACAGATAAGGCACTAACGTTGATGTTTCATTTGATGCGTGGTCAATTATTTTGGGACGGTAATAAGAGAACCGCAACACTTGTCGCCAACAAAGTCATGATTGACGACGGTGCCGGCCTAATCAACGTTCCATTAGATCACTGGGAAGAATATAATAATCAGATTGCGTCCTTCTATCATACTGGTGAGTTAGGACCCATCAAGGCATGGGCATACGATATTGCCGTGCAGGTCCCGCAAATCTAGTCTAATTACACAACCAAAAAGGAGCCCAATTTTTCGGGCTCCTTTTATGTCATGTCGGGCAGCTACCCGCTAAATTCACACAGGCAATCTGGGCTGAGATCTTAGAACCAGTTGCTAATGGTCTGCACGAGGTTCTGGAAGAAGTTGACGATTGCGTCCCAGATTTTCTGGATGAAGTTCCGGTTCTCTGCCGTATTCAACTTGTTGAAAATATTCTGGGCACTAGCCTTGATCTGCGTACCGAGTTTTTGGGCCTGCTCCTTGAAGTTGCTGTTCTTCAAAGCGCCCGAATCACGGACGTTAATCAGGATGTTAATGATTTGTTGTTTCTGATTGTTATTGATGACGTCGCCAAGATTATTGATGGTAATCTGATTGTTGATGATATCCGCAATCTGGCTGTTTGAGACGTTATCGCCAATTTTAGCCATCTCGGCCTTCGCACCGGCAACGGCATTGTTTAACTGGGCGTCAGAATACCCATCTTTACCTGAATTCTGCTCATTGATATCGCTCAGGGTGTTCATTTCGTCTTGGGCAGCGTTAACCTGCTGCTGATTCAGTGCCTCACCGTTCTTGGCGTAGGCCGCGTAGACGCCAGCGAGGGCTCCTGAACCATCAATCGGCACGGCACTGGTGACGTAGATATTCGCGTCGGCAATCCCGGCCGTCAGTGCCGCGTTTTTGTATTGGTTGGCCGTAATGGTGGTAATGTTGTTCTTGCCGTTGTATGGCAGAATCTTGACGTTAATCCCGGACCCGTTATTGGTCTTTTGAATCATCGCGCTGGACCAAACGCCGGAATTAGTGTTGAAGTTGGAGCCGGAGGGATTCAGGTACTTCACCAGCTCGGTACCAGTGATGGTGATTGTGTTATAGTTCGCGCCGTTCAGCGGATTCGTCAGCTTTGTGATTGTGCCATCGCGCTGGCTGCTGGTCAGGGACGTCCCCAGCGTGACCATGGGATCATCGTCGGCGGCAACTACTGTGTTGATGCTACTGTTGAATGCAAAAAAAATGCCAAAAACTGTTAGAATGGACGTGAAGAATGTAATAATCTTTTTCATTGTTTTAGCTCCTTTGTCCTTGTTATTATAGCAAAAATTACGAGTGCAAAAGAACCGTACGCTCTTTTTAATGATTACTTAGAGAAAAAATAGGAGAATTTTATGCTTTCTATTCGTAAACGACACTTCAACCAAATTCCACTACTGGAGGTCTTCCCGGCCGAGACGGAAGGCCAGATTATCCCGGCGATTGTCTATTATCATGGCTGGCGCTCGAATAAAGAACTTGTACTGACCAATGTGCGCAAGCTGGCGGACGTCGGGTTTCGTGTACTTGTGCCCGATGCCCTAAATCACGGTGAGCGGTGGGCCGAGGTTGCACCATTGCCGTCCTTCACCTTTTGGCAGACCATTAACGCTAACATTAATGAGTTTAACCAAATTGTGGCCCATGCCACCGAGTTAGAGCTGATTGACCCAGCACGTGTTGGCGTTGCTGGCGTCTCGATGGGTGGAATGACCGCATCCGCATTGCTGAGTGCCAACCCAAATATTCAGGCTGCTGCGTGTCTGATGGGCACACCTGAGTTGGTAAACTACCGTAAGCTTGTGTTTGCGCATGCTCGGGCAAACAGTATTCAAGTACCGCGTGCGCTTGAGCTGAGTTTGAGTTGGGTCAGGGCGTTTGACCTCTCGGTCCACCCGGAGCTGATCAATAATCGCCCGTTTTACGTCTGGCACGACGAGCAGGATAAACGCATTCCATTTGCGCATGTGGCCGACTTCTACGAGCATACTAAGAACCATCCGGCGAATCAACAGCTGACGTTCGTGCATACTAATCAGTATGGCCACATGCTGACGGCTGGTATCATGGAGCAGACAGTGCAATTTTTCCAAGCAAATCTGCATTAGTGAGCTGGCTGATTGTTAAAACGCCCTGACGAGCAATGCTATAATAGAAAAAGCCCACTTTCGTGGACTCATACTAAACTATAACTCATCCTTGATGTGATGCGCAGTTCCGCCGGCCTCTGCGGTCTTTTGGGTGTCGGCGTAGTAGACTGCAAATAGTTCCTTGCCGTCAGCCTCCGCAATCACAATTTTGCGCTCTGTGGGGCGTTCTGTTTTGAAGATTTCTGCACTGCGCCGTGCCTCACGGAAGTCGCGCGAGTTAGCAATTGCATCACCAGGATTGAAGAAAACCGTTTCGTTATTCATCAGCAACACTCCTTACATTATTGTTACTGTAATTTTACCAGTTAGAGAGTGTAAAATAAAAGAAATAGGGTTTTAGTGACAGGGGAAGATATGCGAATTAAAGTTAACGATGTCGAATTGAATTATCAACAGGCCGGTTCGGGCCACCCGTTGATTCTGCTGCACGGCAATCAAGAAGACAGTACCATTTTTGATAAAATCATTGCGCCTTTGGCCTTGTACTACACGGTCTATGCCCTCGACGCTCGCGGACACGGCCTGAGCGAATCAACAGGAGAATACCATTATCAGACCTACGTCGGGGATGTGGCGGCCTTCATTAGGAAGCTCGATTTACGCCATCCGTTCGTCTTCGGTTATAGCGACGGCGGAATTGTGGGCCTGATGCTCGCCAGCCAGTATCCTAATCTGGTGCCCCGCCTGATGGTCGCGGGTGCGAATGTTCATCCAAATGGGTTGCTCAAAAGAGAGCAAGTAAAGAATAATTTTTTGAACTTTTTCCAGCGGAAGCAGGAAGTCACGATGATGCTGACCGAGCCAGATATCACGAATACCGAATTGCAGCGAATTAGAGCAAAGACGCTTTGCGTTGTGGGTGAGAAAGATGTGGTGAAGGTCGAGCATACACGCGAGTTTGCAGAACAGATTCCGGATAGCCGGATTGTTGTGATGCCCCGCCAGACACACGCAAGCTATGTTGTACACAGCCTCAAGCTGCTGGGACTCATGAAGGACTTCTTCATCGAGGAATCGTAAAACTGTGATTGTTGAATAGGTACCCAAATAATCCTGCCACTCGGCGGGATTTTTTATGTTATAAGAATTTTCCCGGGAACAATGACACATCTCGTGCACGTCCCGTGGTATCAACGTTTCTAGCACCACCAATTTTACGGTGGCACAGTTTTGACCCTTTTCAAATTATTTTGGCTCATTGGGCACCTCCTCGGAGAAGATCCCGTTGAGCTTTTTTGCGACTTCAAAGTTACTGTTCGGGTAGAGATGACCGTAAGTGCCGAGTGTCGTTTCGATGTCTTCATGCCCCAGACGTTCTTTGATTTGGAGTGGATTTTCACCGAGGCTGATCAACAGCGACACATGCGAGTGACGGAGGCCATGCACAGTAATTCGCTCAACTTCTGCGAGTGTGCTATAAGCGCTCACGATACTCAAGAAGCGCCGGTCAGGGCAGGGAATCCCATTGAGTGAGAATACCCACTCGGATTGCACCATCGTTGCTTGTTCGACCTGCCACGCGCCTAGACACGCAATCGTATCATCATCAAGCGCGACTGTTCGACGACTAGCCGCGGTCTTTGGCTCTGGCGTTTCAAACCAGTTGCGGTTGTGATAGTCCATGGTTTTGTTGATGTTCACCGTCTTAGCTTCGAGATCAACGTCTGTCCACTTTAACGCCCGCGCTTCACCACTTCGTAAGCCTGACATGAACATGAACCACAACATCGTGCGCTCAAAGTATTTCTCGTAAGTGTCTGTGCCAGTTTTGGCAATCACTTTTTGGAAGTCTTCCCGTGTCCAGAACTTGATCTTCGCTTTCTTCTTAGGAATCAGACCGACGATGCGCACTGCATTTTCGGAGATGATGCCTAAGGTTTTGGCGCGTTCTAACACTTGACCAATCAGAATATTGACAGTTCGCGCATAAGATTGCTTGCAGACTTTTAGAATCTGCACTTGCCACCTTTGAATATCGATCGGTCGAATTTGGTCAATCGCGATCTCGGTAAACACCTTGAGATGCTCACTGCCCATCATGTTTACGCGTTGCCGGTAAGTCCGTGGCTTCACTTGGGTTTTGTACCAAGGCTTGAACACGTCCTCCATGAATGGCCCGAAGCGGGTCTGCTTGATGTCTTGGTCATCAGTAACGCCAGCCGCCAACATGGCTAGTCTTGCTTTTTTCGCCTCCGTTTTCGTTTTGAAGCCGCTGGCACGCTTTTGAATTCGCTTGCCAGTCCGTTTGTCAGTTCCTAAGCTCACGCGGAAGCTAAAAGTGCCGTCCGCTTGCTTGGTAATATGGTCTTTCGTAGTCAAGATAGTTCCTCCTTAACTGCGGAAAGGCCACTTGGTGCACCCTCAAGTTGGCTTAGTTTCAAGCCTAATACTGCGTCTACTGCTTCCACTGGAACACGGTCTACGCCTTTCTTACCGTACCATCCAAGGCCTTGTTTGAGCAACAACTCTTTTGCCATTTTGATGATACGGCTTGCTTGCGCTGGACTGTATCCCAGCTTGATAAGGTCAGCTCTAGTCATTGTCAGGAAGACTGGCTGTGCTGGTGCGTTAATATTCAATCAAATCACTTCCTAAAGTTTGGTGGGAGTGAGATAATCAAACCAGATAGAACCCATATCTTATCTGTGAAGGGTGGCTACTTGCTTTGGTCGGCGTAGTCGCTCTTTTTTGATTTCTCACGATGTTTGGAATCTGTCATAATACCATTGCGTTGGTGCTGAAAATGGTGGATCACGTCCCAGTGGCGTTGCGTCAATTTACCACTGTCGATGATAGCCTTGAGTTCGTTTGTGTTGTTGTACTGGTCAATCACCTGCAACATCTTGAGTGAGGGTGCGACTTGCTTTCTTAACCATCGAGTAATGTGGTCATAGTTCAATGGCTCCGGATTAGTGGACAGGCGCAACTTATCCCGATTGTTGCCGATGAATGCCGCCCAACGGGGATCTAACGCCCACTCGCTTTTCGGTTTGTGGCTGGGGGTGAGAAAGCACAAATACTGATTGATGATGCCGAACACGACTTGTTCAGGATCATGCGTCGCTAATAGATGTTCAACCGCGGTGGCGGCACGCTCGCGGCGTAGTCGCACTTCAAAGCGGGTCCGGATTGGTTGGTCTTCAATGGCGATTTCTGGGTGTTTCTGATGTTGCTCAAACGCCTTGTCATAGATACAGAAATTGACCTCGCTTTGTGGTGAGCCGAGATACAACGTGCGTCCAGAGGCGTGCCACTGTTTGGTGCGGTTATCCCTGAACCCACGAAAGCGCGAGCTGAATTCATCACGGTCGCACTTCTCAATCAGCGTTGATACGTCTAGCAAGCCGTTGCGGTCGTTGATAGCTAAATCAAGTCGGGTGAAGTGGCAATCCAGTTTGATACACGCTTCCAAGAAGTCATACCAAGTCCGGTTCTGTGATCGCAGATATGATTCGACATAGCGGCACCCTTGACCTTTAAGCTCAACCATTGTGCCACTGTCGTCTTTGGGGTTGTAGTCTTCGGCATCCACGTCTTGGTAAGGCGATAACATAATCTTGATTTCACCGCATATCAGGGTTGCTGAATAGCCATAATGAGCGCCGTCGTGCAGGTTGAAATGGGTCGGGCTGATTTGGAACAATTCGTTAATCAATTCTTCGTAGTCATGCGTCTTGAAAGTGACGCCGAGATAGTCAATACAGACGTCCAGATTATTCTGACCGGTTAGTGCACGCAACGCCAATGATAGTTCTAATCGGGCTTTATCGTTGAGTGGCTTCTTGCGACCCAGCAGTTGATTCAGGTGTGATCGGCTGTAATTAGCCATATCGGCGAGTTGGCCTTGTGTAATACCATTGGCGCGCATCTCGTCGTGGACTTGATCAAGCCAATCTTTGTTTGTCATGCCGCCAATCAAATTCAAGTCTTTGAGCATGTTAGCTCCTTTCTATGCGTCCTAACAGCAATTCGGCATTCTGCCTATGCGGCAAGGCCTTGCTGCGGGCGCTTTATGCCTACCGTCGGATTTCTTGTTACTTGTATTTGCCCCCCTATTAGATACTGGGGGCTTGAGGCGGCCGGCTAACGCCGACCGCCGCCGCTCACGCTAGCGGCTTTCGCGCTGCACGCCGCGCGCGGCGGCGAGGCTACCTCCTTTCAAGAAGATTTGAGATTTATTACCCTCACTACTTAAAGACGGAATTTTCATCAAAATTTGAAACAGAAACTTGATTGTTTGCAAAATCTTAATGTTTTTGGAAAATAAAAATACACCTCCAGATGATGTCATCCATTGGTGTACGTTGATTACTAAACTAATATCTGTTTTCCAAATTCAATGTTAACGAAGTGATTGATTCGAGGAATACAAGCTCTTCATCGGACAATATTGAACACGAGGCGGTTAGCCACTAATCGATGAAAGATGAACAATTCGCTGGCATTGATTGGCAACCTCATCATCGTGTGTGACAACAATAACGGTCTTGCCTTGCTTATTCATTGCCTTTAGTAACTGCATGATTTCATCACGATTTTTCTGGTCCAACGATCCTGTGGGTTCATCGGCAAGAATCAGCTTGCTTGGCTTGATAAGTGCACGTGCCACAGCGATACGTTGCTGTTGCCCCCCAGACAATTCAAAAATTGGGCTTTTACCGTATCCTTGTAAGCCAACTTTTTGAAGTGCATCGTTAATTATCGCGACTTTGTCCGCCTTGGTGGCATGCAGATATTTAATTCCCAGCATCAGATTATATTCGACTGTTTCGTCTTCAATAAGCGCAAAATTTTGAAACAGATAGCTGATATCCTCTCTGATAATTGACAAGGCAGTTCTACTATTCGGTTTGATATTGGATTGATCGAACAGTTTGTAGGTGCCAGAATCAAATGATTCAATTAACCCCAAGATGTTTAAGATTGTGCTCTTACCTGATCCACTTGGTCCCGTAATGGCAATCATTTCTCCCGCTTCAACTGATAAGGAGAAGTTGTCCAGCACAATTTTGGTTTTATACTTTTTTGTAACATGCTCTAGTTTAATCATTTTCATTCTCCTTTCAGCATTGCTGGAAGACTACGCCGTTCAACAATCGAAATGAAGCCACTGGAGATTAGTGCGTCCAAAGCAATCATAATCAGCGCAAAAATCAGTATTAATTTTGAGCTTCCAAATAGCAACACTACCAAAAGCTGAATTGCGTATAAAGCCAAGGCGACTAATCCTTCCCACTTGTATCGATCAACTAACTTTATTCCCAGCATTTTCTTGATTGCAAGTGAGCGTGCTTTATTTTGGATGATACACATGAGTAAGAAAATGGAGGCAATCAAATTTAGGCAGAAGACTGTTACCAGCATGAGGGCAAAGAATGCTAAACCCTGATTGATAGAAGTCAAAGAATCCGATAGTATTGAATTCATTGTCGCAAAATGAATATTTAGGTAACCCGCATCTGCTTTTGTAATTGCGTGCTTTATGGTACGCATTGTTGATTTGCTTTGGGAAATTTTCAAAGGATTGGCACCACTTGTATCGGATAAAATCTCCTTATCAAAGAACGTCATATTGCTTGGTGTAACGATTGAAAAAATGGGAGACTGAAGCCTTTGCTTGATATTGAAGTCGTAAGCAAAGACTGACACTTTGGCTTGTCGATCATTATAATAAATCAACTTCACCTTCATTTTTTTGATACTAGTATGCGACTGTTGTTCGCTATTTAGCAAGTTGTACTGAAAGCTCTGTACCAAGTGCATCATTGCGTGATGATTTTTATATTTTTGAGGAATCAAGTAGACGCGTTCAGTTGATTTTTGCTTTAACAGTGACCTGAGTTGCGGCACTTTATTCCGAATGTAATTTTCATTCACGGTCATAATTGGATAGCGTTCATTCGGAGCAAACTCGGGAGTTGTTGCATTTGAGGATAATTCTTTAGATGGATTAACCACTGTACTACGCACGTACATTGTGTCGGTATTTTGATCTAGGTCTGCATACAGTTTTGTTAGGGTACGTGTTGCGTGGTCTTGATCTGCCAACATTACTTTGTCAATCGTCAATACTTCGCCGTCACGTTGCCAATCTTTAACCTGCTGTGCTTGGCGAAGCGATTCAGTGATACCAGCAGATGTTTGAACAAGCAGTACCGTGGTGACAAGTGTTAACAGTGCTTTTAGTCCGAATGATAGCCACGTTCCGAGCGTAAAGTTGAAGTGATTTTTCAGCAAATCACGAATGGTGGTCTTGTGAACCAGTAGATACACTGAAAGGTTTGCGAGAAAATACAATGCAACTAGTGCAAATTGTCCTACAATCAATATTGGCAACAGGGTAGGCGGTAAGAAATTGTGATATAAAATCACAATCACGATATCAGTCATAACGCTAGTAACCAACAGTGTCACCATGCCATTGCGGACGAAACTCCAAATAATCGCGCCGTTTTTCCAGCCGTTGAGTTTCATCACGCCAATGGTGTGCATTTTCGATATTGGCAGGTAGACAACAATCAAGAGGAAAATAAGTATCGATATTGCTAAGAGCAATAAGAATATCCCAAGATTTTTGTTGAACATTTCTGTTCGCTGTTCAACGTTTTTGGTCACAAGTTGAGCTGGCGTCACACTAAAAAATTGACTTAGGCGATGAATTATTTTCGCTTTATCTGTGCTATTGGCGCCAACAATAGTGAATGTCCCGTTCGCCGTTCGGTTATTATCTTTATGATAACGTGAAAGCGTCTGGAGAATCACATGGTTTTTGCTGTAAAAAACTGGAATAGTACCAATTTGGTGCTGGCTTCCCGTTACAAAACTTGCGTAGTAATCGTCCTTATCAGGGAATACGTTGTTCGATGTCAATCCAAAATTATCTTTTGGAAAGCTGCTACGCTGATATACGACTGATTTCACAGTGGCGCCATTTGAATCTGTCGTACTAAGGAAGACATTCACCTTATAGTGATTAGACAGCCGCGAAAATTCCTTGATTTCATCTTTGACCGCAACCTGACTATCACTGACATAGAAGTTGAAAGAATCATCAGTCTTCTCTATAGTGTTTGTTCGGATCACGTCTTTTGTTTGGAAAATATTAACGGTGATCAGTGCGGAGCATATAACTACTAAGAACACACACAGTGATAGAATTTTTTTCAAGATCATCACCCCTTAACCCAATAAATACGAAAGGCGCACTTTCACATATGCGAGAGTCGTCTTTTACTTGCCAACAGATTTAGTTAGCTAACACTCCACCAGTAGTTTAAGCCTGTAGGTGGAATCTTGGTATACTTTGATTGTGCCCAAACGCCTTTGGTCTTGGTGACCTTGTTGCAATCGCTCTTTGTTCTACCGACCGAAGCACTATGTGTCTTGGAATTATGAAGATAGTCGGAGTATCCGAATGTGCCAGTCAAGCCGACACCATAGTTCCATGTGCCACCGCCAACACTTGCTGCCATAACAGCACTACCTACGCCTGTTCCCAGCAGACCAGCCGTGACAGCAAACGCCGTCATCAATTTCTTTGCACTCTTCATAACATGTCCCTCCATGTGTGAATGTGTTCCACTAAAAAAGTTTAATACACGGTCTCTGTTCCGTATTCTCAGCCGTATCTCCTCCAAACGTTGCCTTTGCCCCATCAACAACTACAAGAAGAAATCAGCACGCGGTACTGCGAATTAGTCAATCTTAATTGCGTAAGTACCAGCAGAGGAAACGGCCATAGCCTTGAGAGTATATGTTCCGCTATTCCAAGGAATGCTATCCAGTCTTACCGTTTTACCCTTACCAATGGTTTTGACTGATCCTACCTGTGCGCCATTCGAATTAACGATTTTAACTTTGATAGCCCCTTTATTTCCGGCATTGTTTGTAACAACTGGGCTGTCATTGAAAATGTTATTTGATGACGTAACATTAGAGTATGCATTCGTAACTAGATATGCTGTACTACTCCAGTAAATCATCGCCGTTGCGGTAGATTGAGTGGCTTGCTCACCATCCGTGGTAGCATTAACCGATTGTGATCCGCTCACCGAAACACTAAGTAAAACCGTGGAAAGCAAGGTAGCACACAAGAATTTACACCTCATATTGATTCCCCCCTGTATGGCTAAAGAATATCATCTTGCAAGCGTTTTTAATAGTGGGTATATTCAAGAAGGATTATGTATCAGTAATGACAGAGTTTGTGTCATGCCAAAAATCACCGTAAATTACAGAGTCACAGATGCTATCTAGACTACACGGTCAAATTTTGCGATAACCATAATGGAGGATTTGAAATGACAACCTTTGGAGAGCGACTAAAGCAACGACGACTAGAATTAAAAATCACACAAGCTCGACTAGCGGAGTTGCTCTCTGTATCTAGATCGGCAATTTCAAACTGGGAGGTTGGAGTTTCCCAAAGTTAAAGATACCACATCAATCCCACGCGGACTTTTGCTCAACCGATACAGCCGGAGGGCTGGATAACAAGAAAAGGCGGTATGCGCCCCGTGGAGGGGTAGCGTACCGCCTTTTCTTGTGGGGGTTTCCAAAGGGGGCAACGCCCCCATTTGGCACACGACTTTGCGAAGCAAAGTGTAGTGTGTTATACGCTCTGCCGGCGTTGCCGTGAAAATGCCGTTGCCGCCGGGGAGGGCAAGGGCATTTGAAGCGGCAGGAAAACAGGGCTGTGCTTGCGTGGCGTGGAGCCGCAAGCGCAGGTCTGGACTCATCAGCAGACAGGGCGTATATGAAAGCCCCAGTTCCTCGTCCTACGCTCCAACTTGTGGACAAAGTGTCCCGAAGTTGTGGCCACACTCCCGGAAAAGTAGCAGGACAACGGGCAACCGTCAAGGCTGAAATGAACGGGTTTACACCCGGCCTTGACCTCCGCCCGCTGTCCCGCTGGATGGGTGGACAAGGCGGCCAATCCCTCAAAGTGCTTGGCCGCTCTCTTTCTGATTTTGAGGTATTCAGTTTTTCAAAATTGAATAATCAAAATAAATTTTTTCGATTGAAAAAATTTTATTTGTTATCATCTTCAATGCCATATTTTTTCTTTTGCCGAATCACATAATTACTGATTTTTTCATCATATAGTGGATACTGGTAATCCAACTGGCATGCCACTTCTGACGAAACCTCCCGGAACAATGCCATACATTGTTCAAAGGATTCCCACATATGGGGATAGGAATCCATATTATAAGTGGACATAAGTCGTTCCCACAATTCCTCTGGGACATATTGCTTCATAAATTTATAGTTTTTTCCCAAACTGAAATGAAATCCCTGTTTGATACCAATCAGCCAGGAAATCATGCGAAGCAATTCTTTTCGTACTATATCATTCATATGGTCAATAGCAAAAAGAATTTCTTTGCGGCATAAGCCCTTTACTACATATGTTGTAGTATTCCAAAATTCATTACAGCAATCGTCAAACATTCTTTGAGTAGGCTTCTGCAAGTGGTAGTCTATATCCGTTGGTATTGGCGGCTTTACGATACGGTTGTCTTTATCCAACAGTAACTTTACCAGTTTATCCCATGTAAAATACTCGTCTATCAGTTCCAGCGGCAGCAAAGTTAAATCTATCTTAACATCATCAGTAAACAGCATTAAATATGAAAATCCCTTTTCTACAGCTGGAAATAATTCCATATCTTCCGGCTTTTGCAGAATCAACCTTTCACCAAATATATCTAGCCATTTATCATCACTTGTGAAGCTGTCCATATCCGTAACAAAAAAAGTAATATCAAAATCCTGAAAATCATCAGGCGGAATATTTGTATTTGTTCTAGATCCTTCCAAAGTAACCATGCGAATGCGTTTGTCTGTTTTTGCAAAATTCAAAACAATATCATAAACTTCCTTTTCTGATCTCATTTTTATCTCCTCCAATTATTGAAATAGGTGTGAAGCCATTTTAGGGCTTTCCCGCCTTGATTACCCTTTAGCAAAGACGGGCGGGACTGTCAACGGCGGCGCATGAAATGCGCCGTTCATCTTGACCGTTGACTGGCTCGGCTGGCTTTGCTATCTTCCTGACAAATGGGAATGTCTAAGATAGTAAAGACGTCCCACATGCAACTCTTTCTTTTATTGCGGAAACCGTATCTTTAATTGTGAATGTAGTTGTGTCTATGACATTTGATTCATATACTCCCAAACCGGAAAATTGCTCCCACATTGTTTCCACTAATTCAATATTTGTTTTTCTATCTAATTTTGAGCGTTCCACAGCTCGCTTCATAGTTTCTTTTTTACTCGCTCTTAATACAATATAGTGTACCTCGTAATCTTCTTGGGCAAGAGCTTTCCATGGCTCCAAAAACCATGGCCCGACAATCCCATCTACAATTACATCATATCCGCCACGAGCATATCGCTTTGCAGCTTCTAAAAAGGCTTCAATGACAACCAGATTTTGCTCGTTGGATTCTGGCAAATGTGGTGGTATTGCGCCTTTGCTTAAGTAATGAAAAAAGTCATCGGTGTGCATATGCACTGATTTATCCATATCTGATTCCTTTGCGACAATTGACGCAGTTGTTGTTTTTCCTGTCCCCGGTGAGCCTGTAATCACAATAATTCTTCCTTGATTCATCTGTATTTTCCCTCACAATTCAAATTTATCACTTTGTTCCTGCCTGCTCAATCATCTTCTTCGCAAACTGCTGGAACATTTCAACAGTTTCTTTATCCATCGGTGTAAGCTGTCCGATCTGTCCAGCTATCATCGCCGTTACATCGTCAATGGAAAGTGGTTTTTGTTTCTGTTCCGCCAGTGCGTCCCGCATGGCTTGGAACATAGCGGCGGTCACAGCTTCTCCCGGCTGTTCCCCGTTGTCAATGTCTTTCTTAATGTCCCGCAGGATAGCCAGGAACACATTTTTGATTTTTTCAATCTCCGCTTCATGTTCCCCTATCTTTTGGGCGTTCAAAAGCTGTAAATCCTGCTTCGCTTCTGCCCGGTGTTCCGGGTGTTCTTTCATCAGGTCGGACAGGGAAGCCGTTGCCATCTCGATAAGCTGGTTTCTTGCTGTTATGCCCTTTGCCGCCGTATCCTGAAAATAAATCCGTATCAAATCTATCAGCTTAGGAAAATTCCTGTGTTCCAACAGGCGGTTGAGGATTTGCACATCAACAGCACCCGTCACAAGCCCCCTCACGGCTCCCTCGGACAAGCCTAATTCAGAAATATCGTAGCTTTTACGAACGCTCACGGTAGACAAGCCCAGTATGTAGTCTGTCGATACCTTAAATTCCTTTGCCACACCTATGAGAATATCACTGCTGACCGTTCTTGTTTCGCCGCTGACAATGCGGCTCAACTGGGAAGCGGAAACGCCTATCTTCTCCGCAAGTTCCTTTTGTGTGATGTGGTTCCCGTTGCATAAATCGGAAATCCGCTGTCCGGGCGTTCCGGGTAAAGCCATAGATACGCACCTCCTCCGCATACTTCCATTATACAGAATGATTGCAAAAATGCAATTTCCAAAGTGTAAACTTCATCAAAATGCAATTCTCGCAATATTCCGGGAATTGCATTTTTTTCGTGTAGACTTAGGGTAGTTCATCGATGGACGGCACCTTGAAAACAGAATGACCGTCCGAAAAGGAATACCCCGGCTGGGGAAGCACCGCAAGGAGTCGGACTTCGGGACAAAATGTCCCGAAGTTGCGAGGAGCGTGCCAACGCCGGAACACGCCGCAGGAATGGGGCAGGAAACCTTTTCGGGGAGAACGGCAACGGAAAGCAAAATGGAGGGAACGCATGAGAGATAACCCCTATAAAGACTTGCCGCCGCTGGAACGCAGGCCGGACGGTTCCCTTTACCGCATGACCCCGGCGCAGAGAAAACAGGCGGCCAGCCTGATACGCCGGGAGTGCTGTTGCTGTGAGGACGGCAACTGCATTGTCCTTGACGATGGGGACACCTGCACCTGTCCGCAGACGATTTCTTTCTCGGTCTGCTGTAAGTGGTTCCGCTGGGCGGTCTTGCCGCTGGACGGGACGCTGGAAGCGGAGATTTTCCGGGATAAGGACTTGAAACGCTGTGAGGTCTGCGGCGGTGTGTTCGTCCCCAAATCCAACCGGGCAAAATACTGCCCCGGCTGTGCCGCCAGAGTTCACAGGCGGCAGAAAACAGAAAGTGAACGGAAAAGGAGGTCTGCTGTGGACAGTTAGGAGCGAAAAAAGCCTTGATTTATCAGGCTTCGCAAGCCCCAAACCGGGGCTGGTGGTATAAAGTATCGCCCGCCCCGGAAAACGGGCTTCTAACCGTCCACAAAACGCACTATGACAAATACCATCTATATCCATCAGCCGGAAAAGGCGTTCAGCTTCACCCGGCTCCCGAATTTCCTCTTTGAAGCCCCCACATTCAAGCCCTTGTCCAACGAGGCAAAGGTTCTGTACGCCTTTATCCTGCGCCGGACAGAGTTATCCCGCAAGAATGGGTGGGCGGATGATTGCGGACGGATTTATCTGTACTATCCCATCTGCGAGGTGGTTGACCTGCTCCACTGTGGGCGGCAGAAAGCGGTAAACACCCTGCGGGAACTGCAATACGCCGGGCTGGTGGAGATCCAGAAGCAGGGCTGTGGAAAACCCAACCGCATTTTCCCAAAATCCTATGAAGCGGTTCCAAACACCGACTTCAAGAAATCCGGTTCTGGTACGCCGGAGGGCTGAAAACCGTACTTATGAAGTGAGGAAATCACTCCCCGGAAGTACGAAAACCGGACGGTATATAGAAATACAAAGATTAAAAAGATTTATTTATATTCTATCCATTCCAATCCTATCCGAGCTAATTTCTGCGGGATTTTCCCTGTGGAAAACCCCGGATAGGAAAGGAATGGGGAAAGGAGCAGAATGGCACAACACGCAATTTTGCGGTTTGAGAAGCACAAGGGCAACCCGGCAAGGCCGCTGGAAGCCCATCACGAAAGACAGAAAGAACAATACGCCAGCAACCCCGACATTGACACAAGCCGGAGCAAGTACAACTTTCATATCGTCAAGCCAGAGGGCAGGTACTATCATTTCATTCAAAACCGCATTGAACAGGCCGGGTGCCGAACCCGCAAGGACAGCACACGGTTTGTCGATACGCTGGTAACTGCCAGCCCGGAGTTTTTCAAGGGGAAATCCCCAAAGGAGATACAGGCGTTTTTCCAGAGGGCGGCGGACTTCCTCATTGGCCGGGTAGGACGGGAAAATATCGTGTCGGCGGTGGTACACATGGACGAGAAAACGCCCCACCTGCATTTGACCTTTGTTCCGCTGACAAAGGACAACCGCCTGTGTGCAAAGGAGATTATCGGCAACCGGGCAAACCTGACGAAGTGGCAGGACGATTTTCACGCCTATATGGTGGAGAAATATCCTGACTTGGAGCGTGGGGAGAGCGCCAGCAGGACAGGCCGGAAGCATATCCCCACCCGGCTTTTCAAACAGGCGGTTTCCCTCTCCCGGCAGGCAAGAGCCATTGAAGCCACACTGGACGGCATTAACCCGCTGAACGCCGGAAAGAAAAAAGAGGAAGCCCTCTCCATGCTGAAAAAGTGGTTCCCGCAGATGGAGAATTTCTCCGGGCAGTTGAAAAAGTACAAGGTCACAATCAATGACCTGCTGGCGGAGAATGAGAAGTTGGAAGCAAGGGCAAAGGCCAGCGAAAAAGGAAAGATGAAAGATACGATGGAACGGGCAAAGCTGAAAAGCGAACTGGACAATTTACAGCGGCTGGTTGACCGTATCCCGCCGGATATACTGGCGGAACTGAAACGTCAGCAGCGGCACACGGTAAAGGAAAGGTGATAGATATAAGCAGAAATTTTCGCCGCCTCTGTGCGGCATTGTACCTTGAAAACTGAATATGGAGGACACTGGATGGCAAAAAGTGAAAGCGATATTTTTACACCCCGAACAGGGCAGGTTATACAAGCAGAGAACGGCACGCAGTATTTTGTATGTGGGAACAACCGTATAAAAATCTCCGAACACTTCGCCGCAGGCGGGAAGCCCCTCGGTGATCTGATTGTAGATGTGGTGCGGCATACCGCAGAAAAAGCCGCTTCAACCTGATAGCCCATCATTGATAACACGCCCACGCTTATGATATAATTGCCATAGAGCAAAAGTATTGTAAGCGTGGGTTGTTTCTTTAGAAGGAGGATTTTTACGGTGAAACAACCTTACAATACTACGATTTACAACACGGCGCTTTATATGAGATTGAGCCGGGACGATGAACTGCAAGGAGAAAGCGGGAGTATTCAGACACAACGCATGATGCTCCGGCAATATGCCGCCGAGCATGGCCTGAATGTCATAGATGAATATATCGACGATGGATGGTCTGGAACGAACTTTGACAGGCCGGATTTTCAGAGAATGATTGATGACATTGAGGACGGGAAAATCAACTGCGTTGTTACGAAGGATTTATCCCGCTTAGGCAGAAACTACATTCTGACCGGCCAGTACACGGAAATCTACTTTCCCAGCAAAGGCGTCCGCTATATCGCTGTCAATGACAATGTGGACACCATCAACGGAGAGAATGAGCTTGCCCCATTCCTCAACATTCTGAATGAAATGCACGCCCGCCAGACCAGCAAAAAGGTAAAGGCGGCCATGCGGACACGGTTCGCAAATGGCGCACACTATGGAGCCTATGCTCCGCTTGGCTATGTCAAAGACCCAGATAAGAAAGGCCATCTTCTGATTGACCCGGAAACAAGGTGGATTATCGAAAAGATTTTTGACCTTGCCGTTCATGGCCGGGGAGCCGCCAGCATTACACGGATTTTGGTCGAAGAAAAAGTACCTACTCCCGGCTGGCTGAATTTCCAGAGATACGGCACTTTCGCAAATATCTATGCCGGAGCGCCGGAGGAAAAAGCCTATGCGTGGACGATAGCGCAGGTGAAAAGTATTCTGAAAGAGGAAACCTATATCGGACACAGCGTCCACAATAAGCAGACCAACATTTCATTCAAAAACAAGAAGAAAGTACGCAAGCCAAAAGAGGAATGGTATCGTGTGGAGAACACCCACGAAGCGATTATTTCCGAAGATGTGTTCCGTCAAGTACAGGAGCAGATTTGCAACAGGCGCAGACGGCAGAAGAACGGCACAACACAGATATTTTCCGGGCTGGTAAAATGTGCGGACTGCGGCTGGTCGCTGGCCTATGGTATGAACAGCCAGAACAAAAATCCCTATGCCCACTACCATTGTAGCAAGTACGGGCAAGGATTGCACCAGTGTTCCATGCACTATATCCGCTATGATGTGCTTTACGCCTATGTCCTTTCCCGTCTGCAATACTGGTCTGTGCTGGCACAGCAGGATGGGGACAAACTTCTGAAACGGCTACTTAACGCCAGCGACAAGGAACGCAATACTGCAAGGAAGCGGCAGACAGCCGAACTGAAAAAGGCGGAAAAGCGCAAAGCAGAAGTAGACACCCTGTTTGCAAAAATGTATGAGGACTGGTCTGCCGGACGCATTACAGAATACAATTTCAATATGCTGTCCGAAAAGTATCAGGGCGAACAGCGAGAATTGGACGTAAAAATTGAACGGCTTCACGAAGCGATGGAGACCGCCGCCCAGACAGCGGTTGACGCTGAAAAGTGGATAGGTCTGATGAAACAGTATGTCAATCCCACAGAATTGACGGCTGAACTTCTGAATACGCTGATTGAAAAAATCCTTGTCCATGAAGCGGTCAAAAGTGAGGACGGAAGCCGGGAACAGGAAGTGGAAATCTTCTACCGCTTTATCGGCAAAATCGAATGACACATCTTGAGATACCCAACAATATCTTTAACTAAGGGAAACGGGGCGAAATTATCCAGATTTAGATATCCTTGTATCTCTGAGCGAAATCCTTCAAATGTCTATTGACCAGTTGCTGAAGGAGGAGCCTGAAATGGTTGAAGAGATGGGTAAAGAGCAACGATTGAACCGAAAACGGAAGATAGCTTTGAGAATCATTGTGCCAGCTTTTATTGCAGTACTTGGTTTGTCATTATATTTGCTTTATCATAATACCGAAACCGTGAATCAAACAATTTCACCTGATCAATCAACCGTATTGACCGTTTCACAACATGCATCAGCACGATGGCACACTGCTAGCTGGAATGGCAGTTCACTTATCCGGCCATCATTACTCAAATCATCATATGTACTTACAAACGATGATGGAAGTCAGGGAGATATAGAAATACGCCTTGTCAATTTGAACGGTAAGACAGTACAAGCACCATTCATATTAAAAGCTGGAAAAAGCCACAAAGTAATTCTGACAAATCGAAATCAACAATTCAAACTACAATTCAAGGCAAGGTCAGGACAGTACATTATAAATTTACAATGAAAAAATGGAGCTTACCTGTGAGGGTAGGCTCCATTAGTATTTGAGAGTGGCACATCTGTGGCACGTTCCATCAGCGTATTATATCATGTTGGTATAACAAGGCGTCCTTAGAGGCGTGTTATATCGCAATTCTTTGTTTTAGTCGTCTGTTAAGATTATTTCCCGGGTAATAATCAGGAATAAAAAATTGGTGCAGAATTTAAAAATCTGGTAACATTGTTCAGTTGAATTTTTTTTAGGCAATATTGTTAGAGGGGGATTTATCATGCCAATAGGAATTATAATTAACGGTTTAGCCATCTTCTTGGATGGTGTAATTGGCACCTTTGGCGGTGAGAAAATGTCCGCAGAATTCAAGTCAGGTTTGAATCTGGTCTTCGGTGTCTGTTCCATGACGATGGGGATCTACTCAATTGCTCCAATGAAGAACATGTCGGCCGTAATCTTCGCGGTTATCATCGGTACCGCAATTGGCCTAATGATTCACCTAGGGGAAAGAATTAATCAGGGTGCCAAGTGGATGCAAAAGATGATTACGAAGATAATTCCAAACCGAGCGAGGGAATGAGTGAGCAGGAGTTTGATGCGACTTTAGTGACGGTAATCGTGTTGTTTTGTGCCAGTGGTACCGGAATCTACGGCTCTTTAACGGAGGGAATGAGCGGAGATGCTTCGATCCTGATTAGTAAGTCGATTCTCGATTTCTTCACGGCTGCGATTTTCGCTGCTAACCTAGGTTTCGTTGTCTCGATGATTGCCATTCCACAAGTCCTGATCTTTGTCCTACTCTATCTACTTGCGGGCGTTATCTACCCACTAACGACAGCAACGATGATCGCGGACTTTAAGGCTGCTGGTGGTGTGCTAATGCTTGCAACCGGCTTTCACATGGTTCAAATCAAGATGTTCCCGACTGCGGATATGATTCCGGCGATGATTGTCGTGATGCCGCTGAGCTGGTTGTGGATCAATTTCGTCCTACCAATTCTCTAATTTATGATAATAAATACTTGTATAGTTTTCGTAAATGTTCTATCCTGAAAGCAGTTACAAAAAGTAAGAAACTTTTGGAGGTAGGATAATGACAAATGTTTTGATTATTGGTGCTAATGGCAAGATTGCAAGAATCGCTGAACGGTTCATGATTGCGGACGAGAACGTGCAGGTTACCTTATTTCTGCGGCGGGCCGCGCGGCTAGACGGCTTAAAGGACCAGGTTAAGGCAATCATCGAGGGTGATGCCAGCAATGAACAGGAGTTGGCTCAGGCGATGGCGGGCCAAGATGTTGTCTATGCTAACTTGGCTGGCGAGAACATTGTTGCGCAGGCACAGGCTGTGCGGGTAGCGATGGAGCAGAGCGGGGTACAGCGGCTTATCTGGATTTCAACAATCGGAATTTATGATGAGGTACCTGGCAAATTTGGTGAATGGAACAAGAATATCTTGGGTGATTATATTACCAATTATCGGGCGGCGACCGACCAAATAGAGCAATCGGCGCTCGACTACACCATTATTCGTCCTGCGTGGTTGACCGACAAGGATGAGGTCGACTACGAGTTGACCCAAAAGGGTGAGGACTTTAAGGGGACGGAGGTTTCCCGCAAGAGTATCGCTGCACTGGTTTACCACCTGGTAATTAATCAGCAAGAGCACGTCCGTGAGTCCCTGGGTGTCAATAAACCGGGAACGGATGGTGATAAGCCCGCCTGGTACTAGTTCTCTCCTAATTAGACTGAATAAATGCTCAATTTAGTTCAGCATTTCCGTACTAAAAACTGTAGAATAGTAAATAGATAATATATCAAGTTTTGTGGGGGAATATTCATGGCTGAGAAGTTGAAAATTCAGGGAGTGAACGCTACTCTAACCGTTGATGAGGAGCACGTTCGTTTGGAGCGTAAGAAGGGGCCCAGTATTCTTGATTACCTGGGGAATCCCATCACCGAGATTGCGTATGTCGATTTAGCTAGAGTCGATTTACGCCGGCCAAACTTGTTTCAACCGGGCTACTTCCGGTTCGTCAAGAAGGGTGAGCACGTCCCCGAAGGGGTGGTTTCCGCTCGGAAGCTGACGTATAACCGACAGGCAATCATCCTTGATATGGCAGGCTCCACCAATGTACTGGATCTCGATAAGGTGAATGACTTTATCAACGAACGAATTAGGGCGAGTCAGCAGCAGGCGCCACAAGCAACAGACTAATCAATCGCCAAAAAAAACAGCAAATCACGCACTCACTTTACCCGGATTAGCTCCGGTGTGGTGTTTCTGGATTGCTGTTTTTTAGTAGGATAAATTTATTGGTTGATTTTGGCAGTGAGAGCAATAACTTCGTCAACTACCTCGCCGAGATAATTAATCGTATTCAGGAGCGGCTCATTCGTCCTAATATCGATGCCGAGTGTGGCAGCAGAGTCAACTGGATTCTTGCTTGCACCAAGCCCGAGGAACCGGAGCCAGCGGTTAACTGCCGGCTGCCCCTCATCTTTAATCTTTAAGAAGGCCTGCGTAGAGACGGTTAGGCTGGCAGAATAGGTGTAACTATATAGCCCCATGTAATAATGACTTTGGCGCATCCAAGTTAATTCTGCCCCCGGATTAAGTGTTAGTGCATCGCCGAAGAACTGGTGGAAGACTTGCGTTTTAATCTCATTCAACTTCGCAGCATCGAAATTCTGGCCGGCATCAATGAGCTGATAGACTTCGCGCTGGAAGGCAGCCTCCAGCAGATGGGTGATGAAGTTATGGAAGTATGTATTGTTTAACATTTTGGTGAGAGCGTAACGCTTCATCCGGTCATCCGTTGCATTTTGGACTAAGGAGTCGGTGAGCAAGAGCTCGTTAAAAGTAGATGGAGCCTCGACGATGTATGTCGAAGGTTCGAAGTCAAGTACCGGATGCTGCTTGGCTGTGAACATGAATTGTCCAGCATGGCCCATTTCGTGAATCAATGTGTAGACATCGGCCATCACGTTCTGCCAGGACATTAGAATGTACGGGTGGGCGTTATAAGCGTAGGTACAAAATCCGCCGGATGATTTACCCTTATTCTGGACGAAATCGACCCACCGTGCGGGGTACGCCTGCATAATCATGTTGACGTACTCATATCCTAGTGGTTGTAACGCTGTTTCAATGTATTTTTTGGATTCCTCGATGGACACGCTAGGTGCGAATTCAGGATCGAGGTCGATGAGACGATCGGCAAAGGTTAATTCAGATAAGCCACGTTCCTGCTGTAACAACTTTAGATATTTCTGCATAATGGGGCCAAACTTTGCAATAATTAGATCAATTTGGCGGTTGAACATTTCGCGGTCAACTTCTTGATCGTAGAGCAGATAGTCAATCACGGAGTCGAAACCGTGGAGGGTAGCTAGCTGCTTCGATGTAGTTACTTCATTCAGGTAGTTGGCTGCGGTCACGTTCTGGTGTCGTGCCAGTTCTTTTGAGAAAGCAGCAAAGGCAGCGCGCCGAACTGCTGGGTCCTCATGGTAGGCATAATAGTCTTCATACAGGCCAAAGGATAAGGGGTATTTCTGGCCATCAACCAGAAAATCATCGAAGTGCAGGTCGGCAGTCTGCATGGCCTCGTACGTATTCTCTGGGGCACTAAATGTCGGACCAAGTAGCGCTAGTGCATGTTCGACCTTCGGGTCGAGTGCTATCTGCTGGTAGTGTTTTAACTGCCGGAGAAAGCCGGTGAACTCAGGACTGGCCTCAACTAATTGCTGGAACGTTGAATCGTCCAGTTGCAATAAGGCATCTTCAAAGAACTGCAGGGACGCTCGCATGCTGACGTAGAATTGGCTCCCTTCGTAGGCGATTTGGGAGTTTTCGGCGTTCGTGAAGTCTGTCGAACTGAGTAGTGAGGAGTAGGTGATGAGCGTCTCCGCGGCTTCTGTCAGTGCGTTATAGTCTGCTAGTGCATTCTTTAGTTCTGGCACTGATAACTCGGGTTGCTTATACTTTTTAGCAAAGGCGACAACTTTTTGTTGTACCTGTGTTAGTTTTTGGTGAAAATCTGCATTGCTTCGCGCAAGGGGCGTGAGGTCCCAAGTGAGTTGTTGGTCCACTTCTGCACGGGTTAAAACCTGCTTGTCTTCTGGCATTTTCAATCTCCATTCATCTATTGCTAATATTGTAGCATTATGCATAGGAAAAAAAGCGATAATTTGCTATGATAGATGTGTTTATTACAACCTAATTGTAGGTATTGGGACAAGTGGGACATATAGGAGATAAGATGGGCAACACAAAACATAATATTAAACTGATTGGCTTGAATGGTAATCTGCCACTGGCAGAGAAGACGGCCGAGGTACTAGGATTTCCATTGATCAAGACCTCAATTAAGCACTTCAGTGATGGTGAGATTAACATTAACATCAACGAAACCGTCCGTGGTGACAACGTGTACGTGATTCAGTCGATTCAGGATCCGGTCAACGAGAATTTAATGGAACTTTTGATTATCATTGATGCACTGAGACGGGCATCGGCGCACAAAATCAACGTTGTCGTGCCATACATGGCGTATGCGCGTGCTGACAGAAAGACCAAGGCACGGGAGCCAATTACGGCGAAGCTCGTGGCCAACATGATTGAAGAGGCTGGGGCTGACCGAGTAATTGCGCTAGACCTTCACGCATCACAAATCCAAGGATTCTTTGATATTCCGGTGGATCATTTGCGGGCCGTTTCAATCTTGGCGAAGTATTTCTTGGACGAGGGAGTAAAGGACAACGTTGTGATTGTTTCACCTGATCACAGCGGTACCAACATGGCGCGGAAATTTGCAGAGTTCTTCGACGCACCAATTGCTATCGTGGATCAGCGTGGCTCCCATTATGACAATGCCGTACACGATATTATTGGCGATGTCACAGGTGCAACTGCAATCATCGTGGATGACATCATTGATACGGGTGTCCGCTTATCATATTCAACCAAGTCGCTGCTAAACGCCGGTGCAAAGCACGTCTACGCTGCTGCAACGCATGCATTACTATCAAAAAATGCAACAGATCTGCTAAATACGGAACCGATTGAACAAATCGTCGTGACGGACTCGATTATTCATGAGGATGGCCGGTACCCGAATAATATGGTACGTCTATCGGTTGACCACTTACTCGCTGCAGCGATTCAACATATCTATGAGAACAAGTCACTGCACGATATCTTCGATGACCAGCAGAATTTGAAATTATAAATTATGACGATGTGAAGTTGTTGGGAATAAAGTTTCCGGCAACTTTTTTTTGCTCGCGGACTTTATGTAACTTTATGTTTTGTTTTTATATAAAAGTATGTAAAACGAGAGTGTAGAAAGGAGGAGGTAAGGTGGTATAAATTGCGGCAATGCAAGTATTGAAATTGTTAAAACAAGAGGGCTTTCATGAAATAAAGGACAGAACTAGGGGAGATCACCTTTGATGAAGATATTTAAGCCGGAATCGAATGTGGCACCTGTTTGTTGTTGAACAAACAAGAACATGCCTTTTGCGTAATTGGTCCAGGAATCGCTAACGTTGTAGTCAAGGTTGGTCAGTTGGACGCTGATTTCACCTTGATCTGGGTAGTTGGCTGAGAAGAAGTGAAGCTCGCGATCGTTTCTTCTGCCGACTGCTGCGTACGTACCTAATGAGATTGCGGCTGGGAAAACGTGGCCACCATTATAGTCCGTGTGCTCGCCGATAAGGTTAATGCGTCCGGGTGAGAAGAAGTAGTTGCTTGGTTCAATGCCGAAATGTTCAATGAATCCTGTTTCTAGTTCTTAAATCTCCATCTTAATCACCATTTCTGAATTGTTAATTTACGTTCAGTATAGCAAAAAAGAAAGCGGTTTACACCGCTTAATATAATAAATATTGAATTTTAACTAGCTGATCCGATAGTACTCAGAAGCTAACCATTGTCTGGTGCATTCTTTTTTATTTGCTGACAACTGTAAATCTCTGATTCAGGTGCTTTGGATTCTCAATCTCGTCCAGCATCGCCACCGCATATTCCGCCATTGTGATCTCACTCTGTCCTGATGAGGGTGAGTTTAGCAAAACTTCAGCGCCAGCAATGTAGCCGTGGGATTTATCAGTTGAGTGAATGAAGTTTGCCGATGGGGAGATGTAGGTCCAGGAAAGGTTCGTCGTCTTCTTTAATGCGTTTAGGCCGTCATCCATGTTTTTGGAGGTAGGAAAGACAACTTTGGGGAAGCCGGGCATTTGATAGAGCTTCGTTTGCTTGCTCTCGTCGGTATAGAGAGTCCCCGCGCCACCAACGATGTACAGGCGTAAATCGGTCCCGCGCAGAATCGAAATGAGATGCTCAATCGAAGTTTTGTGCTGTTCTTCTGCGCCGCGTGGTGCACTGAAGGCATCCACAACGACGTCAAAATTGATTAGATCCGCAGTTTTAAGATCGTAGAGATCTTTCTTGATAAAGTGAATGTCGTACTGCAAATTTTCCGGGTGGCGGACGATTGCCGTAACTTCGTGTCTGCGATCTAGTGCTTCTGCCGCGACCAATGAGCCCACGTGCCCCGTTGCACCAATTATTGCTATTTTCATGATAAATGCCTCATTTCTTGAGTTTTAAGTCTGAACTTGTTTCCTCAATTTTATCATGGTGTATCTGATTTAGTATGTGATAAGACTCGAAGTGACAACTGTTAAACTTGCCGGTTGTCACTTTCTGCACTATAATATCTAAATTGTGTGATGGAAGCTGAATGGTTACCGTCATTAACTGTGTTCCGGTAAACAACTTTTTGCGTCTAGCTAACCATCCTTGCCTCACTGTGTGAGACTTTGTCAGGTTTCGCTAGTACTCAAGAGTTACCCGTTTACCGTCACTACTTTGTGCACAACTTTTAACTGTGTTCCAAACGGCAACTTCCTGCGTCTTACTTGCCACTTACAGCGTTGCGCGCTTTAGTACCATCGTAAGTACTCAGAAGCTAACCGCCTTTTGTCACAACTTGTTTATAATTGAGGGAAATATGACTGAGAAAATCCAGTTTGTTCAACCAAAATATCAGCAAATCGCTTTAGAATTGGCCAAGCGAATCAGCGATGGGCGTTATGCCGAGGGTGAGAAACTCCACGCGCGCTCAACCATTGCTACCAATTTCCACGTGTCACCGGAAACTGCCAGGAAAGCCATTATCGTCCTCGGCGACATTGGCGTCGTGACCGTTAAACACGGTTCCGGCTTTTTTGTGGCGTCTTCAGCGAAGGCAAAGGAGTTTATCGAGCAATACCAAGACGTCGAATCGATTGAGAATGTGAAACGGGAGATTCACGAAAGTGCGAAGCGCCAGCAGGCTGAATCCCAGCACTTTTTGGGCCTCTTGAACAGCCTGGTCGAGCAGACACAGCGTTATAACGAAGATAATAAGTTACAGCCATACGAGGTCGTGGTCAAGGAGGGCTTTGCTGCGAGCACCGTCAGTGACCTCAATTTCTGGCATAATACCGGGGCCACCATCGTCGCCATTAAGCACCAGAATAAGATGATTGTCTCGCCCGGACCGCTCGCCGTGATCGAGCCCGGTGATTTTGTTTACGTAGTCGGTGACGAGCTTGCCTACCAACGCGTTGCAAACTTTTTGACTGCCTAAGCTGCAGTCTTTTTATTTGACAAAAGTGACTATACATGTTTTTATTGAGTGGTCAGTTTTTTTAAAAAAGGGGGAATTCGATGGCAGTCGTTGAAGTTAAAAGTTTAACAAAAATCTTCGGTAAAAAAGTTAAGTCTGCTCTCAAAATGGTTCGTGAAAATAAGAGTAAAAATGAAATATTAAAGGCTACCGGCGCAACCGTCGGGGTCTATGACGTGAATTTCAGTGTGGAACCGGGTGAAATCTTCGTGATTATGGGCCTCTCGGGTTCCGGTAAATCAACGTTGATTCGCCTAATCAACCGGCTCATTGAGCCTACTGCGGGTAGTATTACCGTGGCCGGCCACGACGTCAGCAAGGCGGATAAGGAAACTCTGCGTAAAATGCGGCGCGAGAACATGAGCATGGTCTTCCAAAGCTTTGGTCTATTACCAAACAGAACCGTGCTCGAGAATACGGAGTACGGACTTGAACTGCGGGGTGTCGATCCGGCAACGAGAAGGCAGCGGGCAGAGGAAGCGCTAGATAACCTGCACCTATTGGAATTCAAGGATCAACTTCCAAGCCAGCTCTCTGGTGGGATGCAACAACGTGTGGGCTTGGCGCGTGCACTTGCTAATAATCCCGATATCTTGTTAATGGATGAGGCCTTTTCGGCACTCGATCCGTTGATTAGAAAAGAGATGCAGGATGAGTTACTTGGTCTGCAAGAGAAACTCAAGAAGACCATTATCTTTATTACGCATGATTTGAATGAGGCACTTCACCTTGGCGACCGCATTGCGGTCATGAAGGACGGCCAAATTCAACAAATTGGTACCGGTGAAGAATTACTCACCAATCCGGCCAATGATTACGTGAAACACTTCCTAAGTGACGTGGATTCATCACGTGTACTGACGGCAGAGAATATTATGGAGCCGGCAGTGACCGTTAACATCGACCGTGAGGGGCCCAACATGGCCTTGCACCGGATGCGTGAGGAACGGATATCGATGGTAGTGGCCATCGATAACCAACATAAGCTGCAGGGAGTCATCTCAGCGGATGCCGCCAGAAGCGCCCGGCTGAATAACTTACCGCTACGTAAGGTGTTGGATGTTAACATGCCAACTATCGATAAAGAAACAACAGTTAACGACATTTTTAACGTGATTTACGATGCTCATACACCAGTGGCGGTCACCGATAATGGCCGCCTGCTTGGGGTAGTTATTCGAGGTCGCGTGATTGAAACACTAGCTGATGAAGATGCACCATCATCAGAAACAAATGATGTACAGACACAGGAGGTGAAATAATGTTGTTCAATAATTTAATGTTACTCGCCAAACTGCCCGTTGCGGATTGGATGGAGAACTTCACCACTTGGATGACTAATACCTTTGCCGGGCTGTTCGCGGCGATTCAATCGGGTGGTCAGGCCACAATGGATGGTCTCACCGACTTTCTCCTCTTTATTAATCCGTGGGTCTGGATTATAGGAATTACGATTCTCGCCTTTATCATCTCGACGAGACGTATTGGTATCACATTGTTCAGCTTCTTTGGCCTCTTGTTCATTTATAACCAGGGGCTCTGGAGCGACCTGATGAACACATTCACGCTGGTACTCTTGGCCAGCCTGGTCTCGATTATTATTGGCGTTCCCTTAGGTATTTGGGCAGCTAAAAGCAATCGGGCTCAATCCGTCATCAAGCCGATTCTGGACTTCATGCAGACGATGCCTGCCTTTGTTTACCTTATTCCGGCAGTCGCCTTCTTCGGTATTGGTGTGGTTCCGGGTGTGTTCTCATCCGTGATTTTCGCCTTACCGCCAACCGTGCGGATGACGAACCTAGGTATTAGGGGTGTCAGCACGGAATTGATTGAGGCAGCTGATTCATTTGGTTCAACGGCTTGGCAGAAGCTCATCAAGGTTGAGTTGCCAATGGCGAAAAACACTATTTTGGCCGGGGTCAACCAGACGTTAATGCTGGCCTTGTCGATGGTTGTTACAGCCTCGATGATCGGTGCCCCAGGACTAGGGCGTGGCGTATTATCGGCGCTCCAAAGAGCACAAGTTGGTAATGGCTTCGTTAACGGGTTGGCATTGGTCATCCTGGCGATTATCATTGACCGATTCACACAATATGCAAACGAACGCCTGTCACTTGCGAGCGTGATGAGTGAGCAACAGAAGAAACGGCGCAAGCAGATTCGGTGGATCACGGTCGGTGCTGCGGTTTTGGCCTTGATTGGTGTGGGCGTAGCGCAGGCAGCAACGAAAGGCAATACGAAGGCGCAGGAAACGGTCAATTTATCCTACGTGCAGTGGGACTCAGAAGTTGCATCAACGAATGTGGTCGGTGAGGTTTTGCGCCAGATGGGCTACGACGTTAAGCTAACGGCACTAGATAATGCCGTGATGTGGCAGAGTGTGGGCAGCGGTGAGAGCGACGGAATGGTCTCGGCTTGGTTGCCTGTGACCCACAAGGAGCAATACGATAAGTATAAGAGTAAGGTGCAGGACCTTGGTGTGAACCTGAAGGGCGTTAAGGTTGGCTTGGTTGTTCCTTCCTATATGAAGGTCGACTCGATTTCTGACTTGACGAACGAGGCTGGCAAAACCGTGACGGGCATTGAGCCGGGTGCGGGTGTTGTTAGTGCAGCGCAATCTACAGTGAAGGACTACGATAATCTTGCCGGCTGGCAGGTTAGCACCTCATCTACTGGGGCGATGACTGTTGCCCTTGGGAAGGCAATCAAGGAGCATAAGCCACTTGTGGTTACCGGTTGGTCGCCCCACT